>CAYWJW010000001.1:0-80951 GCA_964458795.1 uncultured Candidatus Jidaibacter sp.
ATTATAATAGCATGATGCGGTAGAGTGGGGAGAGTTATTGCATATATGCTTTCTGAGCTACAATTCAACTATATAGCGGTTGATAGCAACTTGATGTTGGTAAAAAAAGCTAGATCTAAAGGTTTTCCAGTATATCATGGGGATCTTGCTGATATTGATGTATTGCGTTCTGTTGGGGCTGAACGCGCTAGATGCGTTATTCTTACTATGAATGAGAAAGAATCGCTGCGAAAAGCAGTCAAAAACATATCAACTAACTACCGCGAACTTGATATAATAACCCGTGCTGAAGACTTCCGTCATGGTAAGGGGCTAAAAAAACTTGGTGCCAGCTCTGCAGTGCCTGCAACAATTGAGACTGGGTTGCAGCTTGGTGGATCGTTACTTAAGAACTTAGGTGTTGCCGAGCATGATATCTTGGATATTAAGGATGTATTCCGTAAGAATGACTACTCATTTACCGAAGAAATAGAGCTATTTAGTGGCATAGCGCCATCTAAAAAGACTGATAGCGATTGATAGGTCAAATTTTATGCTGTAAAAACTATTGCTTTTACGGCGAATTACGCGTATTTTAGCTTGGCTTTTGACTTAGGAGTGTAGCTCAATTGGTAGAGCACCGGTCTCCAAAACCGGGGGTTGGGGGTTCGATTCCTCTCGCTCCTGCCATTTTAGTGGGATTTCATTTATCCTACTTGAAACCCACAGAGGTTTCTGTTATAATTTGCATAAAATGTATTTTGTAGCAAATAATATGAGCAATATAGTAAGCCTGGTGATTTACCCTGACATACGCCTGAAAACCAAATCTGCTGATGTTAATGAGTTTGACGATTCCCTGCGGCATACGCTTTCCAATATGGAAAGGTCATGTCATATATTTCATGGTTGGGGACTTGCTGGTGTGCAAATTGGTTATATGAAGCGTGTGCTTTATATAAACCATGATTCTATTGTTGAATATGAAAATAGAAATAATAATAGAAATGATGCTTTGAAAGGTGCTCCATTATTTATGGTGAATCCACAAATTATAGACAAGTCCACAGAAAAATTTAATTCGAAAGAAGCCTGTCTATCGCTTCCTGGAGTTGATGCAGAAGTAGAAAGGTTTAAATATGTTAAAGCAAAGTATCAAGATGGATTTGGTAAAGAACATATTATTGAAACTGAAATCCCAACTCTAGCAGCTTGCATACAGCATGAGATTGATCATGTAAATGGAATTACCATAGCTGAGCATCAGTCCATTTTGAAGCGTAATATGCTTACAAAGAAAATTGATAAGTTCATTAAGTCTAACCATGAGTTAGTAACTAAAGTAGACCTAGATAAAGTATGTGAATCTGGCTGCTCACACGATCATGAATCATACTAAAATAGTTGATTTATTAACGAGAGTCTTTGGTATCGTTACCAAAGGCTTTTGTTCTCTTGCATAAAAATTTTATTTTAAACAGCAAATCATTGCAGATCATAGGCTTAAACCTAGTTGATAAATTGAAAAATAAATGCCTCATTAAAATAGTTAGCAATTTGTTAAAATTTACGCTAAATATATGATCTAACTACTTAAAACTTAGTGAAGTTATGCTCGAAAAAGCGTTTAAATCATTGATAAATGAGAAGAATGATGAGTCAAAAAACTTTGATTGGCACGAGATAGCTTCACTGCTCGTTGCACAAGTTGATGAAGTTAGTAATAAGAAGAATGGTGATCTGGTAATTACTGTCTTTGAATGGCAAAATTATTTATCAGCTCTATTTGGATATGGACATGAAGAAGCCTCAAAGATACTACTTCGTATTGATAGACTTCTAAAAACCAAATTCAAAAGTGTGTGCATCAGCTATTTGGGTATTGATAAAATCTCACTAATTACTGAGAGCCCAGATATAAAAAAACATCAAGCAGATTTGGAAAGCTTTTTTGAAGAATGTCTGAAGTTAGGTGCATCTTTATCTCCTTCTCCCATATATCTTGATTTTAGGACGGGGTATACGCAGCTTGCAGACGATTCTAAAAAAGCGGTTGATGAAGCTCTCATTGCACTGGGCGAAGCCAAACTATCGTATGTGTGCCATAATATTGGTTATGGGCAAGAATTAGAGGCCATAAAAGAACGACATAATCAAATGCAGCTTGCTGCCTATTTGTTAGAAGCGCTGTATAACAACCGCTTGCGTCTTGCTTTTCAACCTATAATTAGTGCAAAGACAGGGGAAGTTGAAAGTTATGAGGCGTTGCTTCGTATTCTTACCAAAGAAGGTCATATA
The DNA here is from genome assembly GCA_964458795.1 of uncultured Candidatus Jidaibacter sp. GTDB lineage: Bacteria > Pseudomonadota > Alphaproteobacteria > Rickettsiales > Midichloriaceae > JAJTHY01. The sequence goes on from CAYWJW010000001.1 coordinate 2,278, forward strand.
ATTAGTGCAGGTATATTTATACCAGCAGCTGAAAAATTAGGATTTATAAGCAATATTGATTTTTTTGTTCTTAAATCAGTTGTCAACGAATTGAACTTGGATAAAGACGTGCGCATCGCAATGAACGTATCCAATCATATAGTGCGAGATAAGAATTGGTATAAAGAAGCAAAAACTTTGTTAAAAGATAAGAGCATTGCCTCAAGACTTGTTATAGAGATTACCGAGACTGGTGGAGAACAAGACCTTGTGTGTATTGGAAAGTTTGTAGAAAATATGCAGGCATTAGGATGTGAGGTCGCAATAGATGACTTTGGAGCAGGGTGCACATCGTTCAAACAGCTTAAATTGCTTAGTGCAAATATCTTAAAAATCGATGGTGCTTTTGTTCGTGATATTGTAGAAAACCCTGAGAGCAAGATATTCATAAACATTATGTTAGAATTTGCCAGAGCATATAACTTAAAAACTGTAGCTGAATTTGTTGAGACAGGTGAAATCGCTAAGGCTTTAATGGAGTTAGGTGTAGATTATTTACAAGGTTTTTATTTCAGCCAAGCCCTTAATTACAGGCCCTGGGTCAAAGACGATATCATTATTTAGGAGTTACTATGAATACGTATCTACTTTTGCTAAGCTTACATATAATCTTTTTCACATTCTGGATGGCAGGTATGTTTTATTTGCCGAGACTTTTCGTATATCACACGAAAGCTAAGATCGGTTCTGAAATGGATAAAACCTTTAGAGTAATGGAATATAAGCTACTCAGAATAATCATGAATCCATCAATGATACTAACCATAGTTTTCGGTTTAGGGCTTATTTATGAAGTTGGCTTAGGAAACTTGAGAGGCTGGTTCCATGTTAAGATAGGATTGGTCTTAATTATGCTTGCAATTCACGGAATGCTCGCAAAATATCGCAAAGATTTCTCTGAAGGTAAGAACACTAGAAGCGAAAGATTCTATAGAATCTTCAATGAAGGCCCACCTGTGCTAATGGTGATTATAGTGCTGCTTGCAGTGATGAAGCCATTTTGATGAGTATGTAAATTTACAACTTGGCTCTAAACATGTCTTTGTTCAGAGATGCGGTATGGACAAAGTCAGTAAACATCCCGTTACGCAGTCCGGTAAAGCTTACACTTGCATGCCCTGAATCCCTTGCTAAATCTCTTCCACCTGGACCATATTTTCCGCCTCCAGATTGTACATTACTACCATGAGAGTCTTTCACAGTATTGCTACTCATATTCGTTTACTCACACTCCTCTTATCATATATTTTTAGTATACTTGACTCGTCAGTAGCTATGGAAGTACAAGAGTAAAATATTTTTATGTGTTTAATTGCTGATTATGATAAAACCCACACTACCCACCAATATTACTGGTGGGTATAAAATATTCATATGATTAATTATTTTAGAATACTACTCTGCAGCAGCCTCTACAGGAGCTGTCTCTGCCGCTACTTGGGCCTCAGCTACAATTGCTTTTTTCCTAGGAGTCCTGTCAACAATCTCTTTAATTCTTGCAGCTTTGCCTTGTAGTGTGCGCATGTAATAGAGTTTGGCTCTTCTAACTTTGCCTCGTTTCACTACCGTGATGCTATCAATTATAGGAGAATAAGTAAGGAAGTTACGTTCAACGCCTTCGCCATTACTTAGTTTTTTCATTGAGAAAGAAGAACCAAGTGCGCGATTTTTAACGCGTAGCACTAAGCCTTCAAAATTTTGAATACGGAAATTATCCGCACCTTCCATGATTTTAACGCCAACTCTAATTGTATCGCCAGCGCGGAATTTTGGGATCTCTCTCTTTAGTTCAGAGATATATTTTTGTTCAAATTTACCTAGTAGGTTCATTTCTCTTCTCCATTTGTGCAGAGGTCCAGGAGCTCCGGACGTACATCTCTTGTTTTCTCAATTGCCTTCTGGACGCGCCACCTATTAATGTGGGCATGGTTCCCTGATCTTAAAACCTCAGGAACTTCATGCTTGCGCCACACGGCTGGTTTCGTGTAATGCGGGTACTCAAGTAGATCTTGGTACGTTTGGCTTAAACCAAAGCTTTCTTCCTGCAGTGCGGATTGTTCATCTAACACTCCTGGAATAAGCCGTACGCAAGCGTCTAAAATCGGGTGCGCCGCCATATCGCCTGAGGATAATACAAAATCCCCAAGGCTAAGCTCCGTGATACTATACTCAAGAAATATGCGTTCGTCAATTCCTTCAAAGCGTCCACATAGCAAATTAATTCCAGATAGCTTAGAAAGCTCAAGAGCGATGCTCTGTTTGAAGACCTTTCCTCTAGGGGATAGATAATAAATAGGGTTTCCATTAGGTATGAACTCAGCATCAATAGCAGCTGCAAGTACATCTGGCTTCATTACCATACCACCGCCACCGCCATATGGAGTATCGTCAACAGTTTGGTGCTTATCAGTTGCATATTCGCGTATATTTGCAGCACTCAAACTCCAAAGCCCATCCTTTAAGGCTTTGCCTACTACAGAGATGCCAAGGCCACCTGGATAGAGCTCTGGGAATAGTGTTAAGATCTTAGCTGACCACATGAGTGAGAAATAAACATTAAATTTAAGTAGGTGGATAATAGCACCATTTTGAATTTATGCAAATTGAGCATTGCAGTTCAAATTTTCCGTAGTTGTTTTTATTAAATTTTTCAGTAATACCCCTCAAAGCGTGGCAGATTGCTGGATGAAAAAATATTGGCAGGGGACTTCCATTACCTATTTTTGGTGTGATATATTAATAAATATAAGATAGAAGAAGTGTGCTTGACAAAACTATACGCAAAACATAATGTGTGGCGGGATTTTTGTGCATAAGCACATATTTATATAAAAAATGAGGTTAAAAATGACTATGTCTATGCCAACTTGGCAAGATGCTAAAAATACTGCAGCTTTCACTGGTTTTGGGTTTTGTGCTATTACGCTGGGTAAATTACTAATTGAAACTGTTGGAAAATATCATGCCCCAGTTACAAATACTATAATCAACTTTACAGGGTTGGGAGAGACAGGCCGGTTATTGCTTTCAACGTCATATGTATTGCCTGTAATGCTTGCGAGCCAATTTATGAAACTGGTTGATCCAAAAAGTGCCGCAACATCAAAAGATGCAGAGTCCCCAATAAAGGCTGGTGGTGTGCAGGTTAAGCCAAATTATATAGGGCATTTAATGAATAATGCTGCTAGGGGCTTGGTTGATTATGCTCCTGCCGTTGTTGTCATGAGCCACGCTCATAATATGCTTAAATCACAAAGTACTCTTGCATCTAATCAATGGTTGCTTTGGGGTATTGTTTGTGTGCTAGGTGGAACTACAGCTAAATTATTTGATAGCAAGTGTTATAAGCCATATCTTGAGGAAAGAATCTCGTTCTTAGCGCATAAGGTTGGTAATTATTACGAAGATGCTAGTAATACAGTGCATACATTTATTGGTATGTAGTGCTCCACAATCTCATTGACAAAACTCCGCGTGAAACTTAGAATTCATGCGGAGTTTTTAGTAAGTCATCCTGAACTTCAGCATGGCGATGTTACAAGCTAATTTGCCAAGTTAATGGAGTATGTTGTGCCAGATCATAAGTTTTTCAAAAATGTTGGGCCTTTGAGCCTTAAGGCTATTGCCGAGAAAATCGGCGCTGAGCTTAAGAACGTGACCGCTGATATTCAAATTCATGATGTATGTACTTTGGAATCAGGGAAAGCTGGTGAAATAACCTTCTTAATCAACGCCAAATATTCTAAGCACTTGGATGCAACAAAGGCTTCTGCTTGTATCATAGATGCGAATGCTGAAAGTTATGCGCCTAAAACTATAGCCTTGCTAGTGCATCCCAACCCGCATGAGGCTTACGCAATGGTTATGGACATGCTATACCAAGATGAAGCGCCAAAAAACACGATCTCGCCGCAAGCAGTAGTAGCTAGTACTGCCAAGCTGGGCAACAATGTTGGCATCGCTGCCTTCGCAGTTATCGGTGAGAATGTAACAATTGGAGACAACTGTAAAATTGGTGCAGGAACTCATATTGGAGACAATGTAGAAATTGGAGAAGGCACAGAGATCAGTGCTAACTGTACCATAATATTCACCAAAATGGGTAAGCAATGTTTCATATATCCGGGTGCACGGATAGGGCAAGACGGCTTTGGGTTTGCTAAAACTGCAAAGGGTATGATGAAAGTGCGCCAGCTAGGGCGAGTTATAATCGGTAATTATGTGGAAGTTGGTGCTAACTCATGTATCGATCGTGGCTCTATCGAAGATACCATAATTGGAGATGGCACAAAGATTGATAACTTGGTGCAGATTGGGCACAATACTGTAATAGGTAGATCGTGCGTTATATGCGGACAAACAGGGTTAGCCGGTAGTACTACTGTAGAAGACTTTGTAATGCTAGGAGGGGGTGTTGGCGTTGCTGGTCATCTAACCATTGGTACAGGGAGTATGATAGCAGCTGGAAGCGGCCTCATGGCTGATGTTCCGCCAAAATCAATGATGGGCGGGAGACCTGCAGTGCCAATTCGAGATTGGCATAAGAGTAATGCTATGATAAGAAGGTTAATTAAGCGTGACAATAAGTCAGGTAAAGATGAGTGAGAATAGTAAAATAGATATAAGCGGTATCATGGAGCTTTTGCCCCATAGGTATCCTATGCTGCTTGTGGACAGGATTTTAGAGATTACGCCAGACACCGGCATAATTGCCCTGAAGAACGTAACTATTAATGAAGATTTTTTCAATGGTCATTTCCCTGGGCATCCTGTAATGCCAGGAGTGCTCATTATTGAAGCTATGGCCCAAGCGGCCGGAATTTTTGTAATGGCGAGTAGTAGAGACCTAGTTCCTTCTAAATTCGTTGTTTATTTTATGAGTATCGAAGAAGCTCAATTCAGAAAGCCAGTAGTGCCTGGGGATGCACTCCACTTGCACATAGACAAGCTCAAGAATCGCGGTAATGTATGGAAAATGAAGGGAGAAGCTAGAGTTAATGGGCAAAGAGTTGCAAATGCAGTTTTTTCTGCGATGATAGTAAAAAATGAAATAGAATAATAATTGTCATGTCGCTCATCCATCCCACTGCTATAGTCGATAATGCTGCAAATATTGCAGCTGATGTTAAAATTGGTCCTTACTGTGTAATTGGCCCAAATGTCACGCTAGCTGCGGGTGTTGAGATAATGTCGCACGTATGCATTGAAGGCAAAACAACTATAGGGGAGGGAACAAAGATCTTCCCATTCTCAGTTATTGGGTTTAATCCTCCTGATTTGAAATATAAAGGTGAAGATTCTAGACTAGTTATTGGCAAAAATAATGTGATACGTGAGCATGTAACTATGCACACGGGCACGGCGGTGGATCGCAATGAAACAACTATAGGAGATAATTGCCTATTCATGGCAAATTCTCATGTTGCACATGATTGTATTATTGGTAATAACGTGATTATGGCCAATTGTGCGGCTCTTGGTGGGCATGTTGTGGTGGAAGACTTCGCAATTATCGGAGGGTTATCGGCTGTACAACAACGGGTTAGGATAGGGGCATATTCTATTGTAGGTGGTATGAGCGGGGTAGATGGAGACCTTATACCTTTTGGTAGAGCCGTAGGTGATAGGGCAAGGCTTGCAGGTCTAAACACTATAGGCTTGAAACGCAATAATATTCCCAACTCGCGGATAATCGCAATGAATGAGGCCTTCAAGAAGTTGTTTATAGAAGATTATGATGTATTTGAAAAAAGACTAAGTGACGTAGCTGCTGAATTCAGTGATGATGAATTTATAATGCGTATAGTTGATTTTGTCAGCAATGAAAAAGCTAAAACTCTATGCAAACCTGTAATGGGAGAAACTTCGAATGCTGCATAGTGAAATTACAAAGCTGGGAATACTTGCGGGCTCCGGTAATTTACCAAAGCACGTGATAGAGGCTTGTAAAAGTAAAGGTATAAAGTACTGTGTAATTGGATTTGAAGATGAAACAGATTCAGGTATTTTAGCAGAAAATGCACACACATTTAAGGTTTATGCAGTCAGCAAAATCATAAATAAATTTAAGGAAGAAGGTGTTACGCATGTTACCATGGCCGGTCGTGTAAAGAGAGCAGATCTAACAAGATTGCTCTTAGATATCAAAGGAGCAAAACTCCTTGCACTAATAATTAAAAGTGGTCTTGCGGATAACTCAATTCTCATGACAGTGCTCAATTTTATTGAGCGTGAAGGTTTCAAGATAATACCGCCGGAATCAATAGCAAGTGATGTAGTCATGCAGAAAGGATATATAACTAAGGCAAAACCGAATGAGTCTGCGGAAAAGGATATCCAGCAGGGTTTAAAAATTTTAAAGGGTATTGCAGGCTTTGATGTTGGGCAAGCGTTGGCCATTCAGGGGGGGCTTACACTTGGTGTGGAAGCTGCCGAAGGTACAGATGAACTAATTAGACGTTGTGGTGAAGTAAGGCAGACAGGAGAGGAAGCCCCAATTTTGATTAAGATCTCGAAACCAAATCAAGATCGTAGAGTAGATCTACCATGCATTGGACCTCAAACTATTGAAAATGCATTCAAATACGGTTTTCGCGGCATAGCAGTGGAAGCGGGGTCAACATTGATTCTTGACCAGGAAGAAACCGTGGATCTCGCCAATAAATACAAGATCTTCATTGTTGGGGTTTGACTGTGCGAGGGGTTACTCATAGTGAGACCACATTCTGAGCACTTCTATAATTTTATTCGTCTCATCAATCTGATATATTAGTCTATGCTGTATATTAATACGTCTTGAGTAAAATCCTTTTAAATCACCAACTAACTTTTCATAAGGCGGAACAGTGGCAAAAGGATCAGTAGATAGCAGTTGAATCAAAGACTGGCACTTTTCAGCTAAATTGGAGTTTTTGAGTTTCTTGGCATCCTTTTGTGCTTCTCTTGAGAATAAAATTCTATAAGTCATCCCAGTCTATATCCTCAGCGAAAGTCTCAATAGGTTCTGCACTTGCTTTTAAGATTGAATCTTTTAGGCCGGGCACTGAAGTGATATGTAAAGTTTCCATAAGCGCTCTATAATCTTCTTCTGGAATTAACACAGCTTTACCGCGCTTACCTATTATATAGGTTGCTTCATGGTATTTAACTGTATGGTCAATAATTTTAAACAGGTTAGCTCTAGCCTGACTAGTAGTGTATATTTCCATATATACTCCGGTTGAAACAGATTCTTAACCACCATTGTACAACATATTGTACGTAATTGGCAAGCTCAATTATGGAGCTTACAGTTTTGCATTATGAGATTTAGTAGCATCATCCCTATAGACCGAAAACTTAGTGCCGCTAATATGAAAGATTTGTTTGGTTTTGGATAGCTCGTTGAGGTACTGTATTACATCAGCTATTGTGTCGGAATCATCCCATATGATAGTTCCACCAGGCGCTAGAAGCTTGAATGCCTTTTCGGTATCGTTCTTAACATAAGAATAAGTGTGACCGCCGTCTACAAACAATCCGCAAGGGTAGAATATATGAGTGATTTAAGAGCATAAAAATATTTTGCACTGGGACTTCCATCGTGCTTTTAAGTCAAGTATACTAATAAATATAAGATAGAGAAAGTGTGCATAGATTACAGTGAGTCACCATATAAACAGAAAATACCCATTTATTTTCATTACTCTATTAATATTATTGGGAGCATATATTGTAGGAGGGAGAATGAATGAGAATAAAAGCGACCAATCGTACTTTATCATAACCGAACTATACACAGATGATAAAGGAGATTCGAACTTTAGAGAGACCAAAATAAAAACAGAAGACCTGAAAAATCTAGGTTATTATTCTGATAAGACCAAAGCAAAGGCACTATCATTCAGGCATTCAGTTGCAGGTATGGTATTTGACTTTCATCCAGCGCCACAAAAGCAGTACATTGTATACTTATCTGGTAAGGCAGAGATAGAATTAAGTGATGGGCAAAAAAAGTTATTTAAAGCCGGAGATATTTTGTTGGCTAATGATATAGGTGGTAAAGGTCATAAGTCAACTATAGTTGAAAGTGGGCAGGCTTTAGTAATTGAGGTGGAATGATTTTAATCTCATAAGTATTCTTCAACAAAAATAATGTCATACCGGACTTGATCCGGTATCCATTTTAAGGCATCTATAAAGTTTAAAAGGTAGTTTTCCGTTGAGATATGGATCACCTGATCAAGTTAGGTGAGGACAGTGATGGTGACGCAATTTTTTTAACCATAACTTTCTTACCTCATATACTGCAAGTCACTGAAATATTAGCTGACGAAATTACCCTATTGGTATAGACTAACAGGTAAGTAGAATTAAGATCGGACCAGCATGTTCAAAGGGATAATTACGGCGCTTATTACACCATTTAAAAATGGTAAGTTTGACAGCAAGGCTTTTGAGGGTCTGGTAGACTGGCAGATAAAAGAAGGTGTGCATGGGTTGGTTATAGGTGGCACCACGGGTGAGAGTCCAACTATCGAGGAAGATGAATTGACCCAGATGATAAACATTGCGGTTAATACCTCAAATAGTAGGGTTCCGGTTATCATCGGTACTGGCTCAAACTCTACTAAAAAAACTATTCGGCTCACGCAAACGGCTCAAAAATTGGGTGCAAATGCTGCTATAGTGGTTGCTCCCTATTACAACAGACCATCACAGGCTGGTCTTTATGAACACTATAAGGCCATTCATGATGAATCTGATTTACCTATAATAATCTATAATGTTCCAAGTCGTACATCAGTAGATATAAGTGCTGATACACTCGGCAAACTTGCCGCCCTTTCCAGAATAATTGGAGTAAAAGAATGTAGTGTTGATGTTAACAGGCCAGTTAGTCTAGGCAAAATTATTGACTCATTGGGTAAAGATAATTTCGTAATGGTTACTGGCAATGACCAAGAAGCATTGTCATTCAACGCAAGTGGGGGCAAGGGCTGCATTTCGGTAACAGCTAATGTAGCGCCAAGAGCTTTAGCAAGGATGCAAGAATTAATGCTAGAAGGTAATTTTGCGGAAGCCTTGAACGTACATAAAAAGATGATGGTGCTACATGATGCAATGTTCTGTGAGGTGAATCCGGTTCCAGTAAAATATGCGTTATCACTGATGGGCAAAGTAGCTGATGAAGTAAGGCTTCCGCTTGTGGGTCTAAGTGAAGCTAGTAAGAACAAAGTTGAAAATGCGATGAAAGCAGTTGGATTGATATAGTATGAAGCATCCCAGGTACAGCAAGCATATATACGGACATGATGAAGCAATTAATGCGTTCAAGAGAGCGTTAGATTCGAATAAACTTCACCATGCTTGGTTGCTGTATGGCCCTAAAGGTGTAGGTAAAGCGTCTACAGCATACCAGTTTGCCAACTATCTACTTGGCGCTGATGAGCGCGCTAGCAAACTTATAGAAAGCAGGACACATCCGGATCTGTTTGTCATTCAAAGCGAGTCTGATGAAAATAAATCTGGGGCAGAAATTAAGATTGAAGAAGTACGCAAGCTTTTAGACTTCTTGCATATGACCCCAGCGCTTGCAAAGCGTAAGGTTGTTATAATAGATCCAGTAGAAATGCTTAATAACAACGGTGCAAATGCTATCCTTAAGGCGCTTGAGGAGCCAGCTGTGCACACTACCTTTTTGCTAGTGTGCAACTCATTTGGTGCGCTTCCCGCTACCATTAAGTCGCGCTGTTCAGTGTTAAAATTTAAACCGCTCAATAAAGAAGACTTTGAAAGCGCTCTAGCATTGCTTGATATACAAAATGAATGGTCTGAGAGCTTGTATGAAATAAGTAACGGATCTCTACATATGGCTTCTATTCTAGCGGATCCAAAGCATTTCGAGCTCTTAGGTAGAATTCGGAATGCTATTGATATCTCGCCTCAACTAGGGTTGGCTGAGCTATTAGCTCTTAAAAAGGCACTTACAAATGATGAGGCTTGGAATTGTTTTACCTATGCTGTTTTGCGGTTAATGCTTATAAAAATCAAGCAAGCGGCGCTTAAGGGGGAAGATATAGATTCGCTAGTTGATTGGTACAATGGAACATTGCAGCTAATGCAGGATAAAGAAATATTTAATTTGGATCAGGAAAATGTCGCGCTTACTATCCTTTCTAAAAGCTAATAAAAAAATAATAAGTATAGCGCTTACTGCCATTTTGGCTTTCAAAGTGGCGGTCATAGATCAATTTACTAAGGTGGCTGTGCTACAGTATTTTGAAAACATAAGTGAGAATCTGGTGATTATGCCGATCTTGAATATAGTAAAGGTATATAATAAAGGTATTAGTTTCGGTTTGTTTAATGAATTTGCAAACGGCAACATAGTTCTATCTATACTAGTTGTAGGAATACTTATTGGATTATGGGTATGGTTTTTGCGCAATCTAGTATTTTTCAATATATTGCCTATTGGTCTTATAACTGGGGGTGCTATTGGGAACCTAATTGATAGAATGATTCGTCCAGGAGTCTTTGACTTTATAGATTTTCATTGGAAGCAATGGCATTATCCCGCCTTCAATATTGCTGATGGCGCAATAGTCTTAGGTGTGGTAATATTAATGCTTGGTACATTAAGAACTGATAGAAGTAAAAATTGATCCCTACTGGTAGTTTTAAAATAGAATCTAGTTATAGTTTAGCTGGTGATCAGCCTAAAGCAGTTGATTCATTAGTTGAAGGTTTAAAGGCTGGTAAGCGCAACCAAGTTTTACTTGGTGCAACTGGCACAGGGAAGACTTTTACCATGGCAAACGTTATAGCGCGCACTAATAGACCCGCGATTATTATGGCTCATAATAAAACTCTAGCCGCTCAGCTCTATAGTGAGATGAAGTCATTCTTCCCAAATAATGCAGTTGAGTATTTCGTTTCATACTATGATTATTATCAGCCTGAAGCCTACATTCCAAGGACGGATTTATTCATAGAGAAGGATTCACAGATCAATGAGCAGATAGATCTAATGCGTCACTCAGCAACACGCGCGCTTTTGGAGCGTAGAGATGTTATAGTGGTTGCGTCGGTCTCATGCATATATGGGCTCGGTTCGCCAGAGTGGTATCAGAAAATGATTCTGAATCTGGCAAAGGGATTGAAAATGGGTCGCAACCTATTGATGGAAAAGCTAATTGAGCTTCAATATAAACGCAACGATATTGACTTTCAAAGGGGCACCTTCCGTGTGAGAGGCGATACTTTAGATGTATTCCCATCGCACTATCAAGACCGCGCTTGGCGCATCAGTTTTTTCGGACAAGAAATTGATAATATCTATGAATTTGACCCATTAACTGGCGAGCGTACAGAGAAATTAGAGAAAGTGAATATATTTGCAAACAGCCACTATATAACCCCTAGGCCAACGCTCGAGCAGTCTATCAAATTAATAAAGCGCGAAATGAAAGAGCGAGTCAAATGGTTTCATGAACATAATAGGCTAATAGAAGCCCAGCGTATTGAGCAGCGCACACAGTTTGATTTGGAGATGATTTTAGAAAGTGGGGCATGCAAAGGTATTGAAAACTATTCACGCTATCTCTCAGGCCGCGGACCTGGAGAGCCTCCACCTACTTTATTTGAATATCTACCTAGCGATGCACTACTTTTTGTAGATGAGAGCCATGTAAGTGTATCTCAGGTTGGTGGTATGTATAATGGAGATAGGGCTCGCAAGCAGACGTTGGTTGAATACGGTTTTAGGTTGCCATCTGCCATGGATAATCGTCCACTAAAATTTGAAGAGTGGGATCAAATGAGACCGCAAACTATATTTGTGTCAGCAACTCCAGCAGCTCTTGAATTACAACTGGCAGGCGGTGAATATGTTGAACAAATAATTCGTCCCACAGGTCTTATAGACCCTGAATGCATTATAAGACCAGCTAGCTCACAGGTAGATGATTTGCTCAGAGAGTGTCGCGCTATGGTTGAGCAAGGATCTAGGGTGCTAGTAACTACGCTTACTAAAAAAATGGCAGAAGATTTAACAGATTACTTAACAGAGATAGGTGTAAAGGCAGTTTATTTGCATTCAGATATTGTCACACTAGAGCGCATAGAAATAATCCAAGCTTTACGTAGCGGTATCCATGATGTGCTTGTAGGGGTTAATCTACTCAGAGAAGGTTTGGATATACCGGAGTGCGCACTTGTTGCAATACTTGATGCTGATAAGGAAGGATTCCTGCGCTCTAAAACAGCTTTGATCCAGACCATAGGTCGAGCGGCGCGTAATATTGGTGGGCGAGTAATTCTATATGCCGATAAAATGACCAACTCTATGGGTGGTGCAATTGAGGAGACTAATAGAAGGAGAGCCATCCAAATTGCACATAATGAGAAGCATGGTATAACTCCTGAATCAGTTAAGAAGGAGCTTGGCAAAATTATTCAAGCAGCAGTAGGGGCTGAGGTAAGTGAAGATGAGATCAAGTTGCTTAAACGCAAAGATCTTAAAGCCTATATAGATAAACTAAGTAAGCAAATGATGGCCCATGCCGCCAAGCAGGAGTTTGAACAAGCAGCCGGCATACGCGATCGCTTAGCGAGAATTAAGGAAGAGATGGTTGAATTAGCTTAGGAAACTTCCATAATTCTGAAAAACTCGATTGAATAGTGCTAAATAATTGGCTATATTCAACACTGGAAAAATTATGCTCATGAATTTTGTGTATGCCTAGTAAATTATATGCAGCTATGCTAGAGTCGGCAGATGATGCCGATTTGATCAAGTTAGTGAAAGAGCGTCAGAATGAAGAGGCATTTGAAGTTGATATAAATGATTTATAGATACTAAAACAAATACCCCAAGCGTATCTTAAATAAACTAAGCTTTGGTTTAAAGGTATAAACAGCACCATTTGGAGCAGTTCCGCTTGACTTATCATAAGAGGTTAAAGTCCATTCGCCACCAAACATCATGGAATCGCTAACCATGGTTTCAAAGCCAACACCGAATAAGTTTCCTCTTACGCGTTTCTTACTATTTATAATAAGATCTCCACCTGGACCGGCACCTGAAACACTGTACTTGAATTTAGACTCCTCAATTCCTATTTTGATACTAGCAATCCAGTAATTCATAATGAGTCCCCCGCGTATTGCTGCACTGTAATTACTTGATCCTTTACCACTGGCTGTTAGTGGGAAAGCGGTGAAATAGCCTTTGACTCCATCCCGTCCTCCACCAAGTTCAAGTCCTATTATGCCAGTATCACTAAATTGTTTTTGGTAGCCAGCATGCAACCCATAAGCTACTCCTCTAGCGCCAATATGGCCACCTGATGTTGCTCCTATTGCCGGACCTAGGCCTATGCTACTCTTAACATCTCCGATGCCATAACCGCCATTTATCCCAATATAGAACCCTTCCATATGTGGTTCTTCATAGTCATTAGCTGCAGCTACGGGTTTTACGGCTGTAGTTACAGGTAAAGGTGGGTTTTGAGGGCACGATTCGCACATCATACGTGGTTTTGGAGGGCACGATTCACACGTGGTAGTAGATGTATGCGTACACATCATACGTGGTTTTGGAGGGCATAAATCGCACGTAGTAGTTGATGCATGGTTACACATCATGCGTGGTTTTGAAGAACATAGATCGCATATGATATTTGATGCGTGTGTGCATGTCATGCGCGGTTTTGAAGGACATAAATCGCAAGTGGTGGTTGATGCATGATTGCACATCATGCGAGGTTTTGAGGTGCATAAGTCACAAGTGATATTTGATTCATGTGTGCATGTCATACGCGGTTTTGCAGGGCATGATTCACACGTAGTGCTTGGCGGGTGGGCGCACATCATGTAAGATGTATATGAGTCTCTAGGAGGACGTGGTTTGGTGGATCCACACAAGTCGCACGCGTATGCTAGGCTGTTAAATAAGCTCCAGATTGCGATAATGCATATGAGAATTAAATTAGATATTTTCATATATCATTCCTAATTAAACTATTAGCACTTTAAAAAATGCTAATATACCTTTTGTACTCATGCAATGTTATTTAAGAAATATATAGCTGTGGTTAAGTCAGTATAACAGGATAGCAGCGTTATATAGTTAGAACAGGTATCCTAAGCGCATTTTAAAGGCACCAAGCTTTGGTTTAAGGCTATATACAATTCCATTTTGAGAAGTGCCGCTAATACTTTTATAAGTAGTAATGGTCCACTCACCGCCAAACATCACATTATCACTCACCATGGTTTCAAAGCCAATACCAAGCAGATTTCCTCTCGTTCGCTTTGAACTGCCTAAAATTAAATTCCCACTGGGATTTATACTATCTGTAACTGAGCCTTTAAGTTTAGTTTCTTCAATTCCTAGTTTAATACTAACCAACCAGTAATTCATAATAAGCCCAGCACGTATGGCTGCGCTGTAGCTGCTAGATCCTTTAAAAGCTACTGTTATTGGGGGGTCAGTAAAGGAACCTTTAATTCCATCGCGTCCCCCGTCTAGTTCAAATCCTACTACTCCTATGTCACTAAATTGCTTTTGATATCCGGCATGTAAGCCATAAATTACGCCTCTAGCACCCAGATGGCCTCCCGAGCTTGGCATAAAGCTGTTTGTTATACCAGTTTTGACATCGCCTATGCTATAACCGCCATTTATTCCGACATATAATCCCTCCATATGCGGCTCTTCATAGTCATTCGCTGTAGCAACTACAGGTTTTACAGATGTGGATATTTGTGGTGGGTTACTAGGATGCGGTTCGCACATCATGTATGTTTTTGGAGGACATGAATTGCATATAGTACTTTGGGGATGTGCACACATCATATAAGATGTATATGAGTCTCTAGGAGGGCGCGGGTTGGTGGACCCACATAAATCGCAAGCATAAGCTACACTGTTAAGTAAGCTCCAGAGTATGATAATGTATAAAAGATTAGATATTCTCATACATCACTCCTAACCAAACTATGAGCACCCCCTAAAAAGCTAATCTACCTTTTATACTCATGCAATGTTATTTAAATAATAAATTAAAGAACTGCTTTAGCCCAAAAACAAATATGGCAAAAGCTGCGAGGCTTGCAAGCCATAATCCTATAAACCAAAGCCAAGGCTTCAATTTAGTATTGCTTTCAAGTAATTTAGTGATGATAGAATGCTTTTTCAGAAACTTTTCCTCTAAAAACGTAATATGAATAAGCGGTATAGCTAAGTATTATTGGCAATAAGACTAGTGCACCCACTAGTAGGAAAGACTGCGATTCTGGGGCCGCAGCTGCTTGCCATATATCAATCTGGTAAGGAACTAACCAAGGCCAAATGCTGATTGCTAGACCGAAAAAATTGAGGGAAAAAAGCGCAACTGCTAATAGAAAAGGTGCTAATTCGTGCTCTTTTTTCACTGCTCTTTCATGGAGTATGAAAACAGTTATGACCAACAGTGGTATAGGGCTTAAATACCATATATTAGGTGAGCTAAACCAGCGAGCTCTAACGCCTTCATGGATAAAAGGCATCCATATACTTACTAATCCCATAAATGCTAACAAGTATAGAGATGTATACATGGAACTTTTACGTGCCCACTTTTGAGTTACTCCTTCAGTTTTGAGAATTAACCAGTTTGAACCAAGTAACGCATAGCCAAAAATTACCGCCACTCCACACATTAAGGCGAATGGAGTTAGCCAATCAAAAGGATTGCCAGAATAGGCGTTATCTATTACCTCCACTCCTTGTACAAATGTGCCTAGCATTAGTCCCTGAGAGAAGGCAGCTATTAAAGATCCAAAGTGAAAAGCTTGATCCCAAACACGTTTAGAGAAATAAGACTCGGCCTTGAAACGAAATTCAAAGGCAACTCCACGAAAGATTAATGCGATCAGCATAAAGATAAGGGGTAAATATAATGCTGGAGCCAATATGGAGTAGGCAAGAGGAAAGGCGGCAAATAGACCGCCACCACCTAACACGAGCCAAGTTTCATTGCCATCCCAAAATGGTGCAATAGAATTAACCATCTTATTTCTGCACTCATCCGATGGGGCGAATGGAAAAAGAATGCCAATGCCTAAATCGAATCCATCTAGGAGTACATACATGAATATGGCTATCGCAATTAGTCCACTCCATACAAGTGGCAGATCTATGATATGTGACAGATCGAACATCTCAACCTCGCTTTGATTTTAGTTTTGTTATAGGTGCTGGTTCTGCTAGTCCATGGGCACCAAAAGCTGGGTCTTTAATGTCAATATTTGGTCCTCTTCGCATAAGTCGTAAGATAAAGTAGACTCCAACTCCAAATACTAATATGTATACAACTATCAATGAGATCAACGAAAAGGCGATATTTTCCGCCATAATTGGTGATATAGCAGAACCGGTTTTCAACAATCCATAAACAACATATGGTTGCCGCCCAACTTCTGTAACAAACCAACCTGCGAGAATTGCAATAAAGCCGCATGGAGAAAGTAACCTACACCAGTGATGGAACCAACGGGTATCAAAAAGCCTACCTTTGAAAAATAGAATTGTTCCCGCAAGTGCAGTCAGTAACATAAGTCCGCCAATTGCTATCATAATTCTGAATGAATAAAATACTATAGCTACAGGAGGGCGTTCGGCTTTTGGCCAACTCTTTAAACCTCTAACTTCTCCATCTAATGTGTGAGTTAAAATTAAACTGCTAGCATATGGAATGATGATTGAATACTTATTAATCTCTTCCTTGCTATCAGGTACACCAAAAAGTCTGAAGCCAGCGCCGCGCTCAGTCTCCCAAATTCCTTCCATTGCAGATATTTTTATTGGTTGATATTTAAGTGTGTTTAAGCCATGCATATCTCCAAGCAATATTTGTATAGGTGCAAATATGGAGATTAATAATATAGCCATGCCAAGCATGATTCTTGCATGATCTTTATGTATTTTCTTTATAAAGTAATAACTAGCCACACCAGCCACGACAAATGCGGTGGTTAGGTAGGCTGCAGAAATCATATGGGCTAATCTATAAGGGAAAGATGGGTTGAATATAACTGCCATCCAGCTAGCTGGAAAGAAGACTCCAAACTCATCAATTCTATATCCTGAAGGTGTATGCATCCAACTGTTTGCAGAGAGTATCCAGAAGGCTGAAATTAATGTGCCAATTGCAACTATAATAGTTGATGCAAGGTGCATTCTCGGGCTAACCTTATTCCAGCCGAAAATCATTATACCTAGGAAGGAAGCTTCTAAAAAGAACGCAGTAAGCACCTCATAACCGAGAAGTGGGCCTAAGATATTACCTGTGTTCCTCGCAAATACCGACCAATTAGTTCCGAATTGATACGCGAGCAAAAGTCCCGATACCACACCTAGGCCAAAGGATACTGCAAATATTTTAATCCAATACTGATAAATTTCTCTATATACACTTTTGCCGGTTTTAAGCCAGAGAGCTTCGAGTACAGCGAGCCAACTGGCAAGTCCTATGGTAAAAGCTGGGAAAAGAATATGAAAAGAAATAGTAAAGGCAAATTGAATTCTAGCAAGGATTACCGGATCAAGCATTGACATATCAGCACTCTGGTATTAGCAAATAGATGTAATTATTATACTACAGGGAATAGTTAATGCATGCTAGAAAAAATATTTGTGTGTTTGATATAGAGACCGTGATTGATGTTGAGATGGCTAGAAGTTTTTTAGCTCTGCCAAAAGAGCTCGCAGATACCGAAGTAATGATAAAGCTAGAAGAGTACCACTTAGGTATTACAGATGGTAAAAATTCCTTTGCGCGCCAGTTGTTTCATAAAGTTGTAGCCATAGCCTTCCTGCAGGCTGAAATTAATTATGATGGTGGTTATGAGAGTTATAAGTTTGTTGATCTACGAGCTGGGGGCAAAGAAAGTTTTTCTGAAGCTGAGCTGATCAAGAGTTTCTTTAGCCATTTAGGTAATTTGAAGCCAAGACTTATAACGTTTAATGGCCGAACTTTTGACCTGCCTGTATTAAAATATCGCGCTATGCGCCATGGTATAAGTGTACGTTGGTTATATAGAGATGGAGACAAATGGAATAATTATCAATCTCGCTATAGCAGTGATTGGCATTGCGATTTGTTAGATGTGCTCTCAGATTATGGTGCATCAGCGCGCATAAGGCTTGATGAGGTGTGTGCACTACTGGGAATCCCCGGCAAAATTGATGTAAATGGCGCTATGGTATCAGAGCTTTACAGTTGCGGAAAAATCGAAGAAATACGCGATTACTGTGAGCTAGACGTTGCCAATACTTATTTAGTATACTTGGGCTATATGCGGCATGTTGGTGATCTTACTGCGAGAGGTTATGAGGAGGCCGTGCAAGACTTGCATGAGTTTTTAAACTCAAATTCTGATATAAAAAAACATTATGCAAACTTTCTAGATATTTGGGATACCAAGCTTGCAGCTTATACCAATTCCAGTAAATAACTGTACATATGCGGGATAAATTTTTTTTGTCAGGGACTTCCATGCCCCTATTTGGAAGTGTATACTAATAAATATAAGATAGAATAAATGTAGGAATATATGAACAGAACACCAAGAATTAGCAGTTTACACTCTCGAACAATACTGGATAGCAGAGGTAACCCAACTGTAGAAGTTGATATAACTTTAGAGGATGGATCTTTTGCCAGAGCTTCTGTACCAAGTGGTGCATCGGTGGGAAGTAAAGAAGCACTCGAGCTTCGTGATGAAGATAGCAAATTTCATGGTAAAGGTGTTGAGAAGGCAGTTAACAATGTAAATAATGCTATTGCCGGCAAGCTATTAAACAGAAGCTTTGCTCTACAAGCAGAGCTAGATAATTTGCTTATAGAACTTGATGGCACTGAAAATAAAAGCAACTTAGGTGCCAATGCTATTTTGGGTGTCTCTATAGCTTTTGCCAAAGCATCAGCACTAAGTTTAGGGCAACCGCTTTATAGCTATCTTGGTTCCGGGCGAAAACTACCTGTGCCATTTTTTAATGTTATAAATGGTGGAGCGCATGCGGATAATGCTCTTGATATACAGGAGTTTATGATAGTGCCTTTTGGATTATCTAATTTTGCGGAGATGGTAAGAGCTGGCAGTGAAATTTTTCATACGCTTAAAAAACTGCTCAGGCAAAAAAAGTTGAGCACCAATGTTGGAGACGAAGGAGGCTTTGCGCCGAACTTAAGTAGCGCAAAAAACACCCTAGATGTTATTTGTGAGGCTATATCAGAGGCTGGATATATGCCTGGCACGCAAGTCGCAATTGCGCTTGATGTTGCAGCAAGTGAGTTCTTCGAAGGTGGTAAATATAACTTAAGCGGAGAAGGATTGATTATGGATTCACATGGTTTAAGCCATTACTTACAAGAGCTATGTGCACATTATCCAATAATCTCAATAGAGGACCCAATGCATGAGAGCGATTATGAAGGATGGAAATTGGTTACTAAGCTCATGGGGAAAGATATACAGATTATCGGCGATGATGTTTTTGTGACCAACCCTAAACTAATAGAGTTTGGTATTGAACAAGGTTTTGCTAATTCTGTGCTCATCAAGCCAAACCAGATTGGAACTATTACCGAAACAATCCAGGCAATCAACATCGCTAAAATGGGAGGTTATAAAACCATGATCTCACATCGTTCTGGCGAAACTGAAGATACCACTATCGCACATCTAGCAGTAGCCCTAGAAAGCGGACAAATAAAATCCGGCTCCCTTTCCAGAACCGATCGTTTGTGTAAATATAACGAGCTTTTGAGGATAGAGGAATCTCTTAATAAACAATAAGATCCCCCTTGCGGTCATAATGAACAATGATATATTTGCTGCAGAAATGTTAAGATTTATAGGTAAAATATGTCAGAACAAAATAAATTCAAAGGCGGCGATAAGTTTAAATACATGCAATATCACTGAGGTATTCTATGAGAATCATTTGCTTAATATTAATGCTGCTTGGGGGATTCCCTTCATTTCTTAATGCTAAAGCACCTAAATTCCCGCCATATCCGGATATTTGGGGGTATGATTTGATGGAAGACTTTAACCAAGATATTAATATGCGATTGAGTGAAAGTCTTATGAAGAATGGAGACTATTTGCTTCGATATCCAAGCACCAAAACTCCTGGTAATGACAAGACGGACTATACCTTCCTCTTTTACTTTGAACAAAAGAAGAAAGCTTTCAAGGGAATTGAAGAGGCAATGAAATATTTCGATACATTAGGCTTTGAACCGGGTGAAGGAATTAAGCCTTATATTATCTTAAAAGATAAGACAAAGGATAAAAAAATAATCGACATTAATCAGAATCCTGCCGTGCTTATAAAGTATCATCAGATGAATAGTATGCATGAAAATTATATACGCAGACTAGATGATTTTAATAGTGATAAGCCTAGCGATTATGAAGTATCTCCAATTGGAATTGCCACACATTGCGATGCAAAACAGGTTTGTATCAACTGGGCGTATTCAATGGCTAGGAGAATTATTAAGCTAGAAGATGATACTTTTTTCGTCTTTAACCCTCGCTACTACCTTTTCTTGAGGTTTGACCGAAATTTTAAAACCAAGTTCAAACCTCAGCACACAGTTAAGCTTAGTGGTGGTCGAGAGCTAAAAAGCAACTTCTATATCTTGCCTTATGCAAAAGTTGAATACTTTTTCGATCATGTGGCAACAGGTTATAAAGGTGATTATACAGAAGATATCAACCGCCAGTTCTTAGACTACCTTTATAATGAAGAGCAGTCGAGCTCAGGAGCTTAAAACCCTGTCACTCCGGACTTGATCCGGAGTCCATCTATAAACAATAGATGCCTTTAACTTTTTGTATTTAGATCTAAAACTCACCTTTTACATAAATCTCTTAATAAACAATAAGATCCCCCTTGTGGTCATAATAAACAATGATATATTTATTGCGGAAATATTAAGATTAAAGGTAAGAGATGTCAGGACAAGATAAATTCAAAGGCGGCGATAAGTTCAAAGGAATTTACGAGGGTTATCATCAGGTAATGATGAAGAATGAGCTAAGAAAAGGTATAGGTGGTTATGAACTTAGTTGGGCAGGAACGCCAAAGAGTGGTCCGTCGTTTGGAGGTAATCAGATTGATATTGCGCATCATGCTAAAGGAAGAGTTATATTTATGGATATAATAAGAAATGCCACTAACGAAGATGGAAGCAATATATTGTCAGTAGATGAGATTTCAAAGATCCAACAGATTGTTAATCATAAAGATAAGATGATAGGTGTTCCTATTGATAGACTGTTTGCAGGAGTTCAAGATAAAATTGATAGTGCGTTACAAAGTTCTTATGGCAAGCGAATAATCCATAAAACTTATGTAAATGAAATTTTAGCAAAAGCGCGGGGTATTGAAAGATTTATAGATGACTTGAAAGAAGGACCTGGTAAAAATTTCGCAAAGTCAGAAATTGGTAAGCTTTGTATCTTTGATTTCATGAACCAGTATTACATAGGAAGAGATGGTCCCTTACAAACTTTCCTTAATGGAGATAAGTATACTTTAAAATCAGGAAAAGTTCTTGGCCCTATTACCAAGCCAGATTTTGGTTTTGAAGATTTCAAAAAAGATTTTCTCTTTAATTTAAAATATTATCAGGCTAGGCCCGATGATGTTACTAGGAGGCTTAAAAATATAGACCAATACATAAAGAAGAAAGCGACTGAGGCCATTGATAAAAGTGATGATGGTAATGAAAATGGAAACAGCATGTGCGATTGTATAGAATTTTTCAATATTTCAAAAACATGTGTTAACACTCCATGGGCTCTGGCTTCATTAGGTCCCAAAAAAGAAGAATATCGTGAATTGATTGAAAAATCTTATGCACGCTATAGTGGCCAAAATGCTTATGAAATTTGTAAAGAGTTGCATGATATGGATTTTGAATCCTACATGCAATATCATTAAGGTTGCTTTATGAAAATCATCTGTTTGATAGTTATATTGCTTGGGGGATTCCCTTCATTTCTTAATGCTAAAGCACCTAAATTCCCGCCCTACCCTGATATTTGGGGCTATGATTTGATGGAAGACTTTAACCAAGCCAGCACTCTAGGTTTAGATGTATATTTGTTAAAGAATGGAGACTATTCATTACAATATCCAAGTACTAAAACGCCTGGCAACGATAAAACGGATTACACAATTCTCTTATACTTTGAACAAAAAAAGAAAGCTTTCAAGGGAATTGAAGAGGCAATGAAATATTTCGATACATTGGGTTTTGAATATAGTGAGCGTCTAAGACCTTATATAGTTTTAAAAGATGGTAAAGTAATTGATCTTAGCGCCAAAACTGCTGTGACAAATAAATATAATTTCTCGAATAGTTTGCATCATCATTATGTTCGTAGAATGGATGATTACGGTAAGCCTAGTGATTATGAGGTATCTCCAATTGGGATTGCCACACATTATGATGCAAAACAAGTTTGCACTAATTGGGCATATTCAATGGTGAGAAGAATCATTAAGCTTGAAGATGATACTTTCTTCGTCTTTAACCCTCGCTATTACCTTTTCTTGAGGTTTGACCGAGATTTTAAAACCAAGTTCAAACCTCAGCACACAGTTAAGCTTAGTGGTGGTCGAGAGCTAAAAAGCAACTTCTATATCTTGCCTTATGCAAAAGTTGAATACTTTTTCGATCATGTGGCAACAGGTTATAAAGGTGATTATACAGAAGATATCAACCGCCAGTTCTTAGACTACCTTTATAATGAAGAGCAGAAAGGAAATAATTAAGATTTATACCAATTCCAGTAAATAACTGTACAGTTTTCACTGGAATTGGTATTACATCCAGCTTCCAAACTTCTTAATATACCACCGCTTTAGCAAGCTAATTAATATCCAGTAGCTAACCATTATTGCTCCTACTAGTAATAGAAAGCTAGCAGGCATGGCAACGAACCCCATAGACTTTGCAAACATTGAATATGGAAGCAATAGTCCAACTGTCATTGCAAGCAAGGTGCTTAGGATAAGGGGCAGGGCTGCGGTGTCTTGGATAAATGGAATTTTTTGTGTACGGATCATGTGGATTATAAGTGTTTGAGTAATCAATCCTTCGATAAACCATCCTGTATGGAAAAAACTTTGTGAATCTACAGTATTGGCGCCAAAGTAAAACCATAGCATTCCAAATGTTAGGTAGTCAAATATGCTGCTTATTGGACCAACAAAAAGCATAAATCTGGTCAATTCTTTAGCATCCCACGTTTTGGGCTTTGCGATCAACTCCTTGTCGACATTATCAAAAGGAATTGCTAGCTGTGATATGTCATAGAGTAAATTTTGGATTAACAGTTGAAGCGGTAGCATAGGTAGAAATGGTAATAATATACTGGACCCCACTATACTGAGCACATTGCCAAAATTGGAGCTAAGCGCCATTTTAATATATTTAATAATGTTGATAAAAGTCTTTCGTCCTTCGATCACGCCTTCTTCGAGTACCATAAGGTTTTTTTCAAGCAGTATTATGTCAGCTGCTTCTTTGGCGATATCAACGGCAGTGTCAACCGATATGCCCACGTCTGCTTCCTTAAGAGCGGGAGCATCGTTTACGCCATCGCCTAAGAAGCCGACTGTGTGTCCATTTACCTTTAGAGCTCTAATGACTCTTGATTTCTGCTGAGGAGAGATCTTTGCGAATACAACAACTTCATCAACCCTAGCTTCAAGTTCAGTATCGCTTAATAGATCAATATCCCGTCCTAAAAGCATTGGTTCGGCAGCAAGCCCAACCTTTGTACATATATTGCGAGTGACTGCTGCATTATCACCAGTTAGAACTTTCATCTTAACGCCATGGCGCATAAGTACAGGAATGGCTATAGCTGCTGATTCTTTAGGAGGATCCAAAAAGGTTAGTAGCCCTTTGATTACAAGATCTTGCTCATCATCCTTGGTATAAGCTGTTTGGGCTACAGGAAGATTACGATAAGCTACGATAAGTACTCTGAAGCCATCTTCGTTTAATAATTTAGCTCTCTGTTTAATATCGGCTATAAATTTGGATGTAAGCTTTAATATCTTACCCTCCTTCTCAGCATATTTGCAAACACTTAAGAGTTCTTCAACTGCGCCTTTACAGATTAAAATGTGCTCTCCACTACCTTTTTCTACAATAACTGACATGCGCCTACGTATAAAATCAAATGGTAATTCATCTACTTTGTTATATTTAGCAACAAGCTCAAAAAAACCATTATCACGATAGTTTTTCTCGGCTTCTTCTAGTACGGCAACATCTAATAGGTTCTTAAGCCCGGTTTGATTTATGCTATTAAGATAGCCATATTTTAAAACATCGGAATCTTCTTCGCCAGATAGGTTAAAATGATTTAGCAAGATCACCTTATCCTGCGTGAGTGTGCCGGTTTTATCTGTGCACAAAATGTCCATTGCTCCGAAATTATGAATGGCATTAAGGTGTTTTACTACAACCTTGTTCTTTGCCATACGTAGGGCACCTTTGGCAAGATTGGCAGTTACAATCATTGGTAACATTTCTGGTGTGAGTCCAACTGCTACTGAGATTGCAAACATAAGGGATTCAAGCCAGTCACCTTTTGTGTAGCCATTGATGAAAAAAACCAAAGGAGCCATGGAGAATATAAAGCGTATCAACAACCAGCTAACTTTGCTTACTCCAATATCAAAGCTAGTTTGTATTTTAGGCCCCACTATGGAATGCGCAAGTGAGCCAAGATAAGTATTTTTGCCTGTGGTAACCACAACCGCATGGGCTACACCACTTACAACGCTTGTGCCCATAAAGCAGATGTTAGCTTGGTCAAATGCGTGATTTTCAAAGGAGCCTATCTGGTCGTTTTTTTCTACTGGGACTGATTCGCCAGTAAGTAGGGCTTGGCTTACAAATAGATCGCGTGCAGATATAAGGCGGATATCTGCTGGAATCATATCTCCGGCAGATACCATAACTATATCGCCTGGAACTAATTTCTGCATTGGAATTTCTATAACTTTTTTTTTGCCGTCTACTATGCGTTCCACAGATGCCATAGTTTGTACCATAGACTTAAGCCTTTCTGCTTCTTTGTTTGAACGAAATTCCTGATAAAACCTTATAGAAGCGCTGATTGTAACCATGGTAAGCATTATGATTACACTCTCAAAATCTCCAGTCACCCAAGAGATTGCGGCAAGCGCAAGTAGAACAAAATTAAAAGGGTTAATAAAGCTATATAGTAACTGTATATACCATGGATCAGGATGCTCTGTAACCACAATATTTGGTCCATAAGTATCCAGTCGAGCCTCTACTTCTTCCTCGGTTAGTCCTTGGCTCTTTGTATTAAGTGAATCCATAATGATCTGTATATCCTGTGCTCCGATTTGAGCTAAGGCATTAAGTACAGAGCTTTCCTTATTAGTTCCTGAGGTTTGAGCAATTAGGCTGATCATCACTTACTCCTATTTGTACTACTAGTATAATGCAGGCTTTATTATTGATTTTAAAGAATTTTATTATAATCTATCTATTAGATGGTTAATATAATACATATGTATAAGTCAATTAGTAAACAGGGCTTGATCGTAATAATAGTCACTGTATTAAGCTTGGCTTTTGGTGGTTACTACTGGTTGTTTGAACTTAATATAGAAAGTACAGATGATGCTAGTATTGAGTCAGATGTAGTATCTATAAGTTCCAAACTTTCCGGATATATTGAGTCCATAGAGGTTATAGATAATCAACTAGTTAAGAAAGGAGATCTCATCCTAAAGCTTGATTCTAGGGATTATAAGAATGCTCTGGATCAAGCAAAAGCAAATTACCTTTCGGCTCAAGCTAATTTTGATTCTAGTTTACAATCTCTGGAAGCTACTCAGATAACTGCCCCATCAGGACTAGACTCTGCACAGTCTCAAGTCGAGTCTGCTAAATCAAAATGGGTGAAGGCTTCAGCAGATTTGCAGCGCATTAGTGGGCTTGGTGAGCTAGTGCGTACCAAGCAACAAATGGATGAAGTTATATCTGCAGAACGAACGGCTAAGTCAGATTTAGATGATGCTATAGCAAAGCTCAAGTCCGCACAAACTGCTCCTAAAGCGGTTGCAATAGCGGAAGCTAAGGTTCGTGAATCAATGTCAGTTATGGAGAAGGCAGGAGCGGATTTAGCGCAAGCTGAACTTAACATGCAGCACACAAAATTGCTTGCACCTTTTGGTGGCAAAATTGTTCAGAATAATGCCGAGATAGGTCAATATGTACAGCCAGGCCAAAAGATAATGGCTTTAGTTAGTCAGGACTTTTGGGTGATTGCTAATTTCAAAGAGACCCAGCTTAAAAATATGCGGCCTGGGCAAAGAGTGAAGATAAGAATAGATGCATTTCCTGGTAAAACTTATCTTGGAAAAATTGACAGTATACAGTCTGGAACCGGAGCATATTACTCATTATTCCCACCGGAGAATGCAACCGGGAATTTTGTTAAAGTGGTGCAAAGGGTTCCGGTAAAAATTGTGTTTGAAGAAAGGCCAGATCCAGCGCTTGCAATAGGACCAGGGATGTCGGTTGTGCCGACAGTATACACTGAATGAGAGAGCAAGTCATAAATTATAGAAGCGATATAAATCCATGGATAGTAGCATTTATCGTGAGCATTGTTGCTTTTATGGAAGTGCTGGATACCACGATAACTAATGTATCTTTATCACATATAGCAGGTAGTCTTGGGGCCACTAATGAAGAGAGTACTTGGGTATTAACCTCATATCTTGTAGCGAACGGAATTATATTACCAATCTCTGGCTGGCTAGCTAATGTAATTGGTCGTAGACAATATTTCATGTTATGTATAATAGGTTTCACTGGTGCGTCCTTTGCATGTGGCTCCGCTACCTCGTTGCCTATGCTTGTACTCTTTAGATTAATCCAGGGACTTGCTGGTGGAGGATTACAGCCAACACAGCAGGCAATAATACTAGACGCATTCCCACCGGAGAAACGAGCTGCTGCTTTTGCGGTAACAGGGGTTACTATGGTATTAGCTCCCATAATAGGTCCGACCTTAGGAGGTTTGATTACCGATAATTTCAGCTGGCGCTGGATTTTTTATATAAATGTGCCAGTGGGGATTATAGCATTTTTTTTGGTTAGTCGAGTTGTGCATGATCAACCGCATACAATGGCGCGTGGGTTTAAAAATATAGATTATATAGGCCTAAGCTTGGTTAGCTTAGGCTTAGGATCGTTGCAAATGGTGTTAGATAGGGGGCAGATAGAGGATTGGTTGCATAGTAATTTTATCATATTCTTAATGGCGATAAGCGCAGCTTGTATTGTAACAGCTGTTATATGGATACTGAGACGTGAAGATCCAATAATAGATATAAGATTATTTAAGGATCGCGGATTCGGATTATCCTTTATATTGATATTTATCACAGGGTTTTTCCTATACTCTAGTGCTGTTATGCTACCAATATTATTGCAAACCCAGTTTTATTATGATGCAACTCTGGCTGGACTTGTGCTGTCGCCAGGAGGAGTTGCAGCTATTTGTTTGATGCCGATCTCTGCAAAGTTACTAACCAAGATTCAAGCGAAATATATTGTAATTTTGGGGTTCTTATTATGTAGTTTTGGGATGTTTAACTCAAGTCTGATCACTCCATCTACGGATTATGATACATTTGTGTTTATAAGAATCACACAAATATTGGGTATCCCATTTCTTTTCATCCCACTAAGTATAATTGCATTTAAAAATATACATAAAGAGCAAAATAACAAAGCCTCTGCGCTTTACTCAATGGCACGCAATTTGGGTGGGAGCTTTGGTATTGCGCTTATGACTACTTTGGTCATACGCAAACAACAAAGGTGGCAAGCATATTTAAATGAGAATACTTCAAGCTATGATCCGAATATACAGGATAAAGTCATAGAGATGACTAAGCTTATTATAGCAAGAGGAGGTGATCCTGCATCTGCAGAGCAACAAGCATTAGGTAAAATATATGGAGAAATGCTTAGCCAGGCTTCGTTTCTTGCATATCATGATGCTTTTGTTGTTCTCATGTATCTGGCAATCGGCTTTGCAATTTGTGCATGTTTCTTACCCAAAAATCACCCCAAAGCCAATGTTGGTATACCGGCTGCGCACTGAGCCTTTTATGGCTAGTAATCCAAACGCATTTTTAGTGCATGGGAGAGAGTTCCTTCATCTAGATAATCAAGCTCCGCTCCAATTGGTATGCCATGAGCCAAGCGGCTAGCTTTGATATTGAATGGTTTAAGTAAGTCTGCCACATAAAATCCAGTTGTTTGTCCGTCAAGCGTCGAGTTGGTGGCAATTATTACTTCGCGCACATTACTTCTCGAAATTCGTTTTACCAAGTTATCAAAATTGAGTGTATCAGGTGTGCGTCCATCGATTGCGGATAAAGTGCCGCCTAATACATGGTAAGTGCCTTTAAATATATTGCCGCGCTCAATAGCCCATAAGTCGGATACATCCTCTACTACGCAAATTAGTTCGCTATCTCTGAGTGTGCTTGCGCAGATTGAACAAGGTGATTTGACATCAAGATTTCCGCAGGTATTACAAGCCTTAATTTCTTCTGCTACTAGCTTTATAAGATCGGCGAGGTCCACCATAGACTGCCGTTTATTCTTGAGCAAATGCAATGCGACTCTTCTTCCTGAGCGTGGACCCAGGCCTGGGAGTTTTGAAAATGTTTTAATAAGTTGGTCTAAGAGCCCTATTTCCATGTTGTCAAATCAATAATCCTGTCGTCCACTTTAGCATCGGAAATTATAAAGTCTACTGCGCTAAGTAGCTTCTCGATGCTTGATGGGTATAAGTCTTTGTTAGTATTGAAAAAGTCAGATGGAAATTTTTCATTATATAATGTGAAGCCAAGCTCTATGCCATATGCGCATATGCTAGGAGCATAATGTTGATTTAAATGATGCGTGAAGGTTTCAAGCGCATTTTTGCTTAAAGAGTAAGATAAAAAATTTTGAGGCTGGGTCTTTGCCCACTTGTCAAGCAAGTTAATTACTATACCAGCGCTTGTTTGCTTTACAAATTGTTGCGTCATGAGTATTGGCGCTGACAAGTTTATAGACATATGCTCTTCAATGCTTTTGAAAGAGATATTTGCTAAAGTATCTTTCGCAAAATGCGCGGCATTGTTTATCAATACATCAATTTTAATGTCAAGAGCGTCCCAGAACTTAATGATTTCTACCTCCCTTGCAAGGTCAAGTGGGTAGCAGTTAGCTCCTTTACAAATTGAAGTGTTATAGGTGAAAATAACCTTGTGCCCCTTGTTTGTTAAATGGGATGCGAGGCTGGCTCCAATTCGCGCGCTACCTGCAGTAATGAGTATTGTTTTGGCCATATATAATACAACTTGAATATCCTTTATTTATTTGCTACACTAAGTGTCCCAACTTGTATATTATATTAACACGAATTCCGGAAAGGGGGTTTAAAAATGGTACAGGTATTGGTTCGCTTTAATAATCTTGATCAAGCGCTTAAAGCACTTAAGAAAAAGATGCAACGTGAAGGTATTTTCAGAGTAATGAAAATGAAACGTCATCACGAAAAACCATCAGAAGCTAAAGTACGCAAAGCTGCTGAGTCATTGAGAAGAAGACGCAAACTAGATCGTAAAAGATCTTGGGAGTAAAAAAGGAGCTGGCGAAAGCCAGCTTTTGACGTTTAAGGGATATATTTTGAGGTAGTTTATGCATACTTTGACACTAATGTTTAGCAACAGCATATATAAGTCATTGCTTACCACACTGCTTGGAGCTTTAATAATTGCGGTATTTGCTCAAGTATCAATTGAGATGGAGCCAGTGCCTATCACACTGCAAACAGTAGCGGTTATGCTAATTGGTTATAGATTCTCTCCAGCTCAAGCATTCAAATCTACCACGCTATATATGCTATTGGGCCTTGCAGGTTTACCAGTATTTAGTAATTTTGATTTTGGCCCACAAGTTGTATTCGGCACAACTGGGGGCTATATATTTGGTTTCATCCCTGCTGCTTATTTCTTAGCCCTTGCGACGCAAAAGTTTGGAGATAAAAGCTGGCTTACTATGACAGCACTAGGCCTCGTTGCAACCGCAATAACCTTTGTATTTGGCATTAGCTGGCTAAGTTTCCTCATAGGTGTGCAAGATGCTATAAACTTTGGATTCCTACCATTCATAATTCCAGGTATAGCAAAGGTGGTTATGCTCACCTCACTGCTTAAAATGGGGAGTGTCGCAGGTAAAAAATATTTCGCATAGGGACTTCCATACTCTATTTTCATTGTGGTATATTAATAAATATAAGATGAGAAAAGTTTGGTCATACCGCTGTCAAGCAACGGTATGACAGTCTCTTGCCCGAGTTCTATTATTTGCATTAACCTTATGTTAACCAATTCAGCATATAGTATTACTGTTAATATGTTCCATATTAAGAGGTAGCAATGACTAAAGCTAAAGAGATCACTCAACGACAAAAAGTTACAAAGGTTATGGAAAAGGTGCGCAAGGATACTTTACAATTAGTCGCTGAGCAAAGGGCTAGGATAGACAACTTTGTGGCAGAAAATGGAAGTAATTCTGTAGAGCTAAGAAAGAAATTGCTTTCAGATGTGAGTGCCGATATAGCTTCCGGTGTTTACAAAATATTAAACGAAGCTTTAGATGAGTTTGGACTTAAGATACCAGATGCATATCAGACGAAAAATTGGGATTATGTGATAAAGAATAAGGAGCTTGTAGCACAAGAGCTGGCAGAAAAGGGGGCAGATGAAGCACAAGTGAAGGAGGTTATAGATTTGGCTGAGAAGTGTATGAGTGCAATGACCAATTTATGGAAAAACGCTGAAGAAGCTGCAGAGATTTTAGTCGAGAGAGATGCTAGAGTGTCACAAAAGGCACAGAATCTTTTATATAAGGGTATAGCGCTTAGTGTGTTAGCAACAGTTTCGATCGCAGGAACTATGGCAGGCTTTGTTGCTCTTCCTATGGCTGCACTTGGCGGGATGTTGCCTGCTGCTCTTGTTTTGGGATCTTTAGTGCTTGTCTCCCTTATTGCTTCAGGCTCCGTAGCTGGTAGCGCTATAACGTTTAGTGAGCTCCAAACAATTAGGAATGCAAAAGAGCATAATATTGATGGTAATGCAAGAGCACAAACAATAAATTTTATAGAAAAACAAATCGCATATTACGAGAATCTAGATGAGAAAAAGGTCGAGGAGATTCGTGCGAAGGTAGTGGGACTAGCAGGGGCCCTAGAATATGTGCCACAAGGGTTCGAAGCTGCGCTTAAGCAAAGTCAACAGCAGAGATAGTTAACCCACCTTCCTAGTAACCCAGGTTCTTCGTACATCATCATATATATATAAAACAGGTTCATCATCATAAGGGGAGTAGGTGATGTCATGGAATTGCACCATGCGGTTGAAGTACAGGCTTTTATTATAGCCTCCCTGACCTGCAAGATTTCGGTAATATACTACATAATTCTGCTTCTTCTTAAATTCAGGAATTAGATTTATAACGTCGCTAAGAGATTTAATCTCATGCTCGCCAATCCTGACTATTTGCAGCGAATAAAAAGGAGTGCCATCTATCGAGATGGTATCGATATTGGAAAGACCCGAAGTGCGCTCTATGTTGACTGCAAACACCGATCCTATAGGTGCCCCAGTAATGAATCGTATATATTCGTCAGCCTCAAAAATAATGGCATTATCAAGGCTTAGCATTTGTCTTATTCCATTTTTTTTGAGGTCATAGACTGGAACTGTAATGTCCATAAGCTTTCCATTACGATAGATCGAAAATTTTGCACTAGTTGCACTATTGTTAATAGTCTTTTGAAGTTCATAAAGATTGGGGCCCACTAGTTTATCGTTAACGGCCCAGATGATATCAGATGGCATGAGAAGTTTTTCTGCTGGAGTATCTCGTAGTACGCTGTTTACCACTAAGGTTTTGTTAAGAGAATTAGGGAATTTTTTCAAATAGCCTTTAATTAATTCCTCTGGAAATCCTAAGCTTCTAGCGGCTTTGTCTAGAGAATAATAAGCTAAAACTGCTCCTGTATCCTTGCGGATTGGTGTTTCAGACTTCTTTAGCTTTTGGTAAGCATCGTCTAGATAGCCTATGTAAAGTGCATAAGCATAAGTGCTGTCAACAGCGTAATTTATTGCCAATACTTCTCCCTTATGATTAAGAATCGGTGAGCCACTTGACCCACCTCTAGTATTTAAGCTGATCCTAATTGTCTGATCGGGAAAGTAATTAGAGGTCTCAAACATGTTTGTAACTATTCCGGTTTGGATGGAGAACCCTTGGCTATCATTATTGCCTATGATAGTTACGGTTTCATCTAGCTTTGGGGTGTCGGTGGAAAATTTCAGTGCGATGCTATCATCTGGAAGGCTTTTGGGAAGCACTTCCAAAAAGCTAAAGTCACTTTGTGGGTCGCTATAAATAAGCTTAGCTTTTATCTCCCTGCCATTATGGAATGTTACTGTAATGTCGTTGATATTTGTAGAGCTTACTACGTGCTTGTTTGTAACTATAATCCCTAGCGCTTTATCCACTATAAAGCCAGTGGCATAGAATTCTCCAGTATGGCTGTAGGGAGACTTTATAACTATGTTGGATATACTAACTACCCCTTTCTTCCAGAGATCAACTTTTTCATTAGCAGCAAGAGCTTGCGCAGTTAAGGCGTAAATCAGCACGAGTATAAGGCCTAAGTATCTAAACATGGCATGCAAATAATTTTAATACATTTATAATAGCAATCTTGATTGCCTTCACAACTTAAATTAGATAATATGTCGATGGATATAAATTATAGATGGCAACTTTGACAGATACACCAAACAAAGGATTTAAAAATACAATTTCAGTTTCTATTGAAAGTGAAATGAAGCGCTCGTACTTAGATTATGCGATGAGCGTAATAGTCAGCAGGGCTTTGCCAGACTGTAGAGATGGGCTAAAGCCAGTTCATAGGCGCATACTCTTTGGCATGCATCAGATGAATAACTACCATGATAAGCCGCATAAGAAATCTGCGAGGATTGTCGGTGAAGTAATGGGTAAGTATCACCCACATGGTGATGCACCTATTTATGGCTCGTTGGTTAGAATGGCACAGGAATTCTCTTTGAGGGATCCATTGGTAGATGGTCAAGGAAACTTTGGTTCAGTTGATGGAGATTCTCCGGCGGCGATGAGGTATACCGAGGCTAGGCTCTCTAAAATTGCTGCCAAAATGCTTGGTGATATTGATCAAGAAACAGTCGACTTTCAAGACAACTATGATGGGAGTGAGAGCGAACCAAAAGTTTTACCAGCGCGCTTTCCAAATCTTTTGGTTAATGGTACTAGCGGTATTGCAGTTGGTATGGCTACAAATATACCAACTCATAATCTGGGGGAAGTTATTGATGCATGCTTTGCATATATTGAGAACTCCGAGATCACATCAGAAGAGTTGGTAGAGTTCGTTCAAGCGCCTGATTTCCCAACTGGAGGGATGATTGTAGGGGCTACTCAAGCAAGAAATGCGCTAATAAGCGGTAAGGGCATCATCATGATGCGAGGCAGAGCAGAGATAGAAGAGATAGGAGGGCATTTTGCTATAATAATAAAAGAGCTTCCTTATCAAGTTAACAAATCGGAGTTAGTTAAGAAGATAGAGCACCTTTCCCGTGATAAAGTAATAGAGGGTATCTCCGAGCTGCGTGATGAATCCAATAAACTTGGTATCCGTATAGTTGTTGAACTCAAAAGGGATGCGACACCTGAAGTAGTGATAAATCAGCTTTATAAGCACTCTGAGCTACAGACAAGCTTTGGTGTTAATATGTTGGCGCTTAATAATGGACGCCCTATTTTGATGGGTCTTAAGGAGATAATATCATCGTTTGTAGATTTCCGCAAAGAAGTGGTGACAAGACGTACGGTATATCAGTTGAATAAAGCCCGTAATAAAGCGCATGTGTTGATTGGTCTATCTCTTGCAGTTGCCAATATCGACGAAGTGATCGCAATGATCAAGGGATCACCTAATCCTCAAGAGGCTAAGAAGCGGCTGATGGAGAAATATTGGCAAGCCGATGAAGTAATACCTCTCCTTAAACTGGTTGATGACTATAGGAATGATCTTGTTGACGGTAAGTGCCGTTTTACTCTTGAGCAAGCTGAAGCAATTCTAGAAATGAAGCTTTCAAAACTTACAGGGCTTGAGAAAGGAAAGATTGAGAACGAGCTTGCAGAACTAGCTAAAACCATTGCAGACTTCTTAGAATTGCTTGGGTCAAAGGAAAGGCTGTTTGCCCTAATATCAAAAGAATTGCAAGAAGTTAGGGATGCATTTGCTACTCCGCGCCGTACAGAAATAATTTTAGATGATCGTGAATTCAACGATGAAGACCTAATTGCACGCGAAGAAATGGTGGTGACCAACACCATGGGTGGGTTCATTAAGCGTGTTCCGCTTGATACCTATAGAGCGCAAAGACGTGGTGGTAAAGGTAGGTCTGCGATGTCTGTTTATGCGGATGACACAACTACAGATATAATAGTGGCTAGTACTCATGCACCGCTTCTATTCTTCTCCTCATTTGGAAAAGTATATAGAATGAAGGTCTATAAGTTGCCGCTCAGCGCTCCGCAGTCTAAAGGTAAAGCGCTGGTAAATATGCTGCCGCTTGCAAAGGACGAAAGGATTACCAACATCATGCCGTTGCCGGAGAACCCCGAAGAATGGGCTGATTATAGCATTGTGTTTGCCACTAGAAGCGGTAATATTAGGCGCAATGAGCTCAGTGCTTTCTCAAGTATTCAGGCCAATGGTAAAATAGCTATGCAACTTGATCAGGGTGATGCGCTTATAGGAGTTAGTATTGCGAGATCTACTGATCATATCTTACTATGTACTAAATATGGTAAAGCATTACGATTCCCGCTTTCAAAGTTACGTATTTTCAAGAGCCGCAAATCTGATGGTGTTAGAGGGATTAAATTTGCGCATGAAAATGATGCGGTTGTTTCTATGGCAATTTTATCAGAAGCCAAAGCAACTCTTGAGCAGCGTGAGGAGTATTTGAAAATCCCAGTTGAAATAAGGTTGGGCTATAAAAATACAAAAGACGTCGAAAAGTTTAAAAGCGAAGTTGTTGATAGCGATATAATATTTACTAACTTAAATATGGAAGCGGCTTTAGAGTTGGCTGCAGCTGAGCAGTTTATCCTAACAGTTACTGAAAACGGATATGGCAAACGCACCTCGCTTTATGAATACCGTGTGACTGGTAGA
Source organism: uncultured Candidatus Jidaibacter sp. (assembly GCA_964458795.1). Lineage (GTDB taxonomy): Bacteria > Pseudomonadota > Alphaproteobacteria > Rickettsiales > Midichloriaceae > JAJTHY01. Next base: position 37,735 of record CAYWJW010000001.1, read on the forward strand.
GGAGGTCAGGGTATATTGAATATAGATACTGCAGAGCGAAATGGTCCGGTTGTTGCGAGCTTACCAGTTGCGACCGAAGATCAGATTATTCTGCTAACTAGCGGAGGAACTTTGATTAGAACTAAGGTGATTGATATAAGAATAACTGGTCGAAACGCGAAAGGTGTTAAAGTTATGACTGCACAAGATAGTGAAAAAGTTATATCGGTAACTCGGATCTTAAACGAAGGGGTTGCTGCAGCTGATGAATTGGAGGAAAGTGACGAAATACCTAGCGCTGATACACAAGCAGCTGTGGGAGAGTAAAGATGCCCATTATAACACTTAAGATGCTTGAAGGAAGGTCTGATGAGGTTAAGGCGAAGTTGGTAAAAAGATTGACGGATACGTGCGTTGATTTACTTGACTCTAAACCAGAAAATGTTGAAGTAATTATTGAAGAGATAGAAAGCTCAAATTACGCAAAAGCTGGAATATTGCATAACCAAAGAGAGATGGAAAATGGCTAAATATATTAAATTCATTTTTGTAGCACTTAGTCTGCTTTGTATGGATGCAAGAGCTGCACTTAAGATAGATATCACCCAAGGTCAGGTGGATCCAATGCCTATAGCCATAAGTGACTTTTATGATGCAAGTGGGCAGTCCTCTTCTTTAGGTAGTCAAATTCGCGAAGTAGTAGAAAATGATCTAAAGAGCTCAGGCATATTCCGACCTATAAGCAAAGATGCATTCTTAGAAAACTTAACTATTGATAAGAAACCAACCTTCACAAGTTGGCGCCAGATTGGAGCGCTTGCTTTTACTAGCGGAAGAATAACTCAAAACGGCGATAAAATAACTGTTGAATTCAGACTTTGGGACCCAGCTGTGGAAACTCAGATAGAAGGCACTTCATTTACACTGTCCGACAAATCTTGGCGTAGGGTAGGACATAAAATTGCTGACCAGGTTTACAAGCGTTTAACAGGAGAGGGTGGTTATTTCGATACTCGGATAGTATTCATCTCCGAAACTGGGCCGTTTAATAAACGCGTAAAGAAGCTTGCAATTATGGACTCTGATGGAGCTGGATATAAGGAATTGACTGATGGCAGAAATCTAGTGTTGACACCACGATTTGATCCAAAATCTCAGCGTATCATCTATGTGTCTTACAAGAATCGCGTACCTCATGTATATTTGTTGGAATTACAAACCGGTCATCAGACGCTTATTGGGAATTTCCCTGGAATGTCGTTTGCTCCACAATTTTCTCCAGATGGAAGAAAGGCGGTATTGTCCGTTGCGAAAGATGGTACCACAGATATATATGAGCTTGGTTTAGATTCAGGTGGGTTACGCAGACTCACTTCAACACATGGAGCCATTAACACATCTCCTAGTTACTCACCTGATGGTGGCAAAATTGCCTTCAACTCGGATCGTGGTGGACAACCTCAGCTATATATTATGAATGCGAATGGTGGAGATGTACGTAGAATAAGCTTCGGAGATGGGAGCTACAATTCTCCAGTCTGGTCTCCAAGGGGTGATTATATAGCATTCACTAAAACAAAAGGTGGATTACGTTATACAGGGGTTATGCGTACAGATGGAAGTGGCGAAAGGTTGCTTACTTCATCATGGATGGACGAAGGACCTACGTGGTCACCCAATGGACGTGTTATTATGTTCTCGCGTCAAGCTCGAGGAGGAGCTGGATATAATATATATGCAGTAGATATAACAGGATACAATGAACGTAAAATTGACACGCCAATGGATGCATCTGACCCTGCTTGGTCGCCACTTTTGAATTAGGTGCTCTTTTATGATGAGAAAACCTAAGCGAGGTCTAGAAATTTTGAACCAAGCCTATTTGGCTTTAAGATTCTCGCAACTCAGGTTTGCTAATGTCATTGCGATTTTAGTATGTGTGTTGATTGTGATATTTTTAAACTCTCAAACCGAGCTTTCTGAGGGCGCACGCAATGTTTTATTTGAGATTAATTCACGTGTAGTAGAGCTCCTCAATAAGCCATGGGAGATGACCAATAAAGCCAAAGACTACGTTGATGAGAAATTGTATCAAAAAGAAATACGTGAGCTCTCAGAGCGCAACCGCATGCTTGAGGAAATCATCATGCAGGTTGAGGCAGAAAATAAGGAGAGTAAAAAGCTTAAAGAACTGCTAAATTTTACCATGTCGGCTGATTATAAATCTTTAAGCACCAGGCTTCTCAAGGCATCTCTTGATACAGTATCGCAAGGATTTTTAATACCTGTAGGTAAAAATAAAGACGTTAATTTAAGTGCTTACGTAGTCGATGGGATAGGACTTGTTGGCAAAGTAGTTGAAGTTGCACAAGATACCGCAAAAGTAAGATTGATTACTAGTATTAATTCAAAGACACCTGTGGTTTTCTCCGAGTCACGCGAGCAAGCTATTCTAGTTGGGGACTCAACGTCAGGTAATCGACTGCATATGATTTACTGCACTAATGCTGATAATTTAAGAGATGGTGAGACAGCGATTACGTCGGGAGATGGAAGCATATATCCATATGGAATATTAGTTGGAAAAATTGTAAAGCAAGATAGCTCAACTTATGTACAGACTATGTTTGATATTGGTAGTTTAGAATTTGTAAAGACATACAGCAAATCTAGTAATTGACTACAAAAATATTTTGCTTGGGGACTTCCATAGGGCAAATTTAAGAGCTATACTCATAAATATAAGATGAGAAAAGTGTGATTCATTCCTCGGAAACCTTGACTATCTTCTGATGAGATCCTAACGTCTCATCTGGCGAAGGATGAAGGAGCTGCAGGCGACATGGGGATCTAAGAAGTTTATAAGTCATACCAATTCCGGTAAATAACTGTAAAGATGCGGGATAAATTTTGATTTTTTGGGAAGTCGCTGAAAGCCCATAATACTTTACATGTTTTGGGTTTTCAGCGGTGACTAAAAAAATCAAAAGATGAAGCGCATCTGTGCAGTTATTTGCCGGAATTGGTCAGATGATGGTCATAACAAACACTGCTTCTACACCTATAGGTACTTGATTTGAAAGGCTTAAAGTATCCGTGCAAAAACGCCACCTGCGTCGCAGAGAGACAAAGATTTGCTATACAATCTTTGTTTTTTAAAGGGTTATCTACTTTTTAATCCCGAACTCAGGTTTTAAGGTATTTTGAATGCTAAATTTATTCTAGGCACTAGTATGAATCCTCTTGAGGTCAGGTAATATGCAAGGATAAAGTAGCTGCCAACCTTGGTAAGCCATCTAAGGTGTTGCTATATTCAATTTCAAATCCTCTTTTCTATCATCTTTTGCAAAAATAAGCACAAACTCTGTTCCTTTGCCAAGTGTAGAATAACACTCAATGCTACCACCCATGCCTTCCATAATGCGCTTACAGAAAGGTAAACCCACGCCTGTTCCGTCAGTTGATCCATTTTTATCTAATATATCAAATATATAAGGCAATTTTTCAGGTGCTATGCCATGGCCATTATCCTTAAAGTGCAACTCGTTACCCTCATACCATATCTCTATAGAGCTGTCGGGGCCTGCATATTTTAAGGCATTGCTAATTAAGTTATTGAGTACATGGCCTACAAAATGCTTGCTGCCTTTAAAATCGAACTCATTGCCTTCCTTTACTTGAATTTGATTTAGTTTGTTGCCATTGAGGCCATAAGATTTCAGGGTTTTATTTACGCAATCACCGATGTTATAGGTTCCCATATCATCAGCTTCAGCTATATCAGTGCGCACTAGATTTAACAGCCTATCTACAGTCTTTAAAGCTCCATCACTGGCTTCTTTAAATGGCTCTAATAATTCTTTTATGTTATCGAAAGCATCTTGATTTATTTCATCAACACGGTTCTTATCCTTAAAAGCGTTTATAAGTATATCAGCCATCATAGATGCTCCATGTAGTGGATTTATTACTTCATGGCCTACTGCAGTGCCATACAGCATTTTGGATTGCAATTCTTTTTCTTGAGCCATGTCTTTGTGTTTGAGGATAAGTACGACACCTGTTGTGAGTATGCAGTATACATAAGGAAACACCTTGGGCGCATCGCTTGTAACTAGAGCCAAGTTGTAACCTGTTAATTTGAATAATGCATAGGCTGCAGCAAATCCTACAACGGATAGAAACACCATTGTAAACAATCCACCAAATACATAGAGCAGTATAATACTCAACATCAAGTTGAGTATCCATGGCGCACTGCTTGCATACACAAGTGCAATATATGAAGATAAGAATGGGAAGCAGTATAGTAGTGTTATATACCAGTATATAGGCATATATTTAGCTCGTTGCTTGGGAGTTAAATAATAATCATGTACACAAAGTCCAAAGCACAAAATAGTTGCTAGTACTTTCATACACAAAATGGTGTGCATAATAGTATTATTCGTAAACTCCATGAAGAATGATGACCCAAGAAAATATACTACTCCTAACCCACCGAAGAGGTAACAGTATTCTTTGTGCCTGCTAGTTTGCTTCTTTATTAGCTTTGTTATATACGCGACTATACTCTTACTTTTAGGTGAGTTAACGAGAGGACGTATATGTCCGGTGAATATATTATTTCCAACTTCTTGGCCTGTGTATACCTGCCAATAGTGCATGCCGAATAGGCCCATAGTACTTCCTATGATACCAAATAGAAGACTAATTGTTGCAAATTCACCAGTTATATACCCACCTAAAAGCACTCCAATAATTCCAAGAATAGAGGAGCATACAAAAGATTTCGTGGTTGTCTGAAACAACATGAAGCCAGATACAAGTGGAATTAAAACAACTGGCTCCCAGAAGTTGCCTGCTAGCCATTCAAGTTCCATAACACCAGCTCCAGTAAGTGCTATTGTCACGGATAAAGTGGCTATTACAAGCACCGATACTCTAGCTATAAGGAGCTCTTGTTTATCTGTAAGCTTTGGAAAAAGAGCTTTTGCTATATCATGTGCACATACAACACTAGTAGTATTAAGCCAAGAATCAGCCGTGGACATGATAGCAGCAAGTATACCGCTAATAAGAAGTCCTGTGATTCCTATAGGCAAGTAATTACCTATCAGGTAGAAAAATGCCAAATTAGGGTCAACCTCAGGTGCTTTTACCTTAATTACGAAGCCAATAAGGCAAATAATCAAAGCAAATGGTAGTGATGTACAAGCCAGCATTTTCAGGGTTTTATTGAGCTGTTTGCTATCATTTGCCATTAAAAACCTTTGCATGAAGGTGCCTGGTGACATAGGGATTGTAAAATAGAGTATCATACTGGCAAGCAGAAGGACATTGCTCTTTGTGAAATCTATAGAAAGATGTGACGAAGGCAAATTGGATACTAAGCTATCATATCCTCCAATATCGTGGAAAGCTATTGCACAAGCAAGAGGGATAGCAACCAGTAAAATCAAGCCCTGAAAAGTATCAGTAAGTGCTACAGCTCTAATACCGCCAAAAATAGAATAGAGAACAAGCACACCAAATCCTATTAATACGCCTGATGCATGTGAAACGCCTAGGAAGTAATTAAATAGATAGCCAATAGCACCTACTTGCATGGAAATAACGCCTATCGAGAAAAATATTGCTAATATATTGGTTAGCCATTTTCCAGGCTTTCCATATAAGAATCCCATAACATCGCTAACAGACATACATCCAGCCTTTTTAAATACATCAATGTTTCGTGCAAACACTTTAGCTGTAACAAGCCAAATAAGCGGTTCTGCCAGAACTGCAATTGCAAAGATTAAGCCCATAGAATGGAGCTTTTCAACCATGCCGACAGTTGACCCTGCACCAATATGGGTTGCGAATATAGTAAAAAATAGGACTGTACTGGAAATATACCCAGTTCCGATTGTATATTCTCGTATAGTCTTAATGGTGCTCGCTTTATAAAGCCCAATAACTAGGCATAGAGTCAGGTAGACACCAATAACAGTAATATCTAATATATGTAAGTTACTCATTTTAATGTGGGTATAAAGTTATTAAGCTCCTAATACTTAAGGAAATATTTCACGATATTTTAACCATTTGAGTAGTTGTTTGTAAACAAATAATTTTGTTTAAGGACTTCCATAGACTAAAAAAACTAATTATAGTTATAAATATAAAGCAGGAGAAGTGTGTAAAAATCCTAAGGAAATTGCAATCCTAGCACTAGCTTAATTACCAATATTGGTATAATATTGGCTCTTAACTCAAGTAGTGTTATAACTTACAAAGATGCCTATAATTAACTCGCTCATTATTATCTTCGCACTAATTGCAATCGGTCTTTTTGCTGAGAAGAGGAGCATATTGAGTCATACTCAGATAGAAGGATTTGAAGCATTTCTATTTAAAATAGGATTGCCATGCTATCTATTCGTAGCAGCTTTAAAGTATGATATACGATTGTTATTGCACACGGAATTTATATCCAGTTATTTAACAACTTTTTTAATTATAACAGCTATAATTGCATTGGTTTATTATAGGAGTGCTTCCTTATCTTCAATCCTTATGAGATCGTTAGCATCTGGATATTCAAATATCGCAATCTATGCTTTGCCAATAATAATATTTCTACTTAAAGATCCAATGTCTGGGATAATAGGTAATATTTTTCAAGTAGTTGTTATACAGTCAAGTATTGTAACTATATTAAACCTTATCAAGCATAAGGAAAAGGCAATGGTAAAAAGTGTTGTTGCTATATTGTCTACACCTTTAATTGTAATGCCTATAATAGGGCTTACTTTAAACTATTTACAATTTTCACCTGGTTACATAATAACAACAGTAGTGGAAGATTTGGGCAATAGCGCATCAACGATAGCTTTGTTCGCATTCGGACTAAGGCTTGGAACACTAAAGGTAACCAAAGCAAGTTTTGATAGAAACTTGCTTTTCATTATTTTCACAAAGAATGCTCTTCATCCCACCATTGCCTATTGTGTTGGAAGATACATATTCGCCTTAGAGCAGTACTGGCTATATTCACTAGTAATTACCGCTTCTGCTCCCGCGGCATACGTTATATACTTTATAGCCAAACAATTCGCAGTCGATGAAGAGCTAATGAAACTAGTTGTTGCAATCAGTGCCATTGCATCATTATTTTCACTGGTAGTTATTACCGCGGTGTTTTTTTGATTTTTCTCAATATATAAATTAAGCTTTTGTTTTTAATGATTTTGCTATATAATTCCCCTGAAAAAACATAAATTGGATTAAGTTATGCTAGAACATATTGATGCAAGTGTTGTACAGGAAAGCGGTATACTTGTTGGCGTAAATGTGGATCTTTACGAAGTTATAGATATAATAACTAATGAACCAATTACAGTCTTAGACGTTTCTGATGATATTAACACTCTCAAGTCTGAGTTGCGACTTAAAATTAACCATATAAAAACTGCTATATCTCATTTAAATGATTCCCATGGTAAACTGGACTTTGATACTCTGGTAGCAGGTGAGTTTTACGAGCATGAATTAACATTGTTTCTGAAGTCTCAAGAAAGCTCTACTTACAAACCTTTTTTTGTCCGGGATTTATCAGATCTTATAGATGCGGGCATAGTACCAAAACTTAAAGAGCTTGCAAACGAATCTTTAAATAGTAATAAAAAATTCAAGATAGATTTTGTTTATGGTGAGGGGCATCATATAGCCGTCTCAATCCGAGTTGAGGGTGGGGATATACATATTGCAACAATTGATTATATAAGGTCCCAACATATTGACGCTATGTTACCCATAAGTGATGATATTAAAGGGAACTTGGTATACCATAGCTTTTATCCAAAAGAAAATGATATGCAAGTTGATCTAGAATCTTGTGGCATACTTGCATCGTATGCTCTAAAAGATCTGTCGCAAATTCCAACTCAGGATTTAGATAAATATATAAAAGCATCACCAAAACTTCCAGAAGATGCTGCGGCCTCTTACCCAACATCAAACGAAGATATGAACACGTCAGATTATAAAAAACTGTCTCCTGCTCTAATCAGATTATGTCAGGTAATTTCCATCTTAAACAAATATATTGCAGAACATCCAGATGCCAAGGTGACCCATAAAAACAAAGCACCAGAATTGTTGTCAGACTATGTTAAAAGACATACATACGATGTAGTAGCTGATCTTAGAGAAGATTCTCCAAAGTTAGTTAAAACAAACATTGCTGTATATAAAAAGACTATAAAAGTGTACAAGACTATATTGACTTATTTAGATCAATTTAAGACTGACAGGGAAATAACAGCTCTTTTATCAGATGAAGAGTTAACAAACAATGGTATAAAAATCGTGACTCTTTGATGTGTTATCCAATTACAAATGAATAACCTTACCGAAAGCATCTAACACGGATTCATGCATAGCCTCAGAGATAGTAGGATGTGGGAATATAGAGTGTATTAATTCAGCTTCAGTAGCTTCCATAGTTTTGGCGATTGTAAATCCTTGAATCATCTCGGTAACCTCCGCGCCAATCAGGTGGGCTCCAAGCAGCTCGCCGGTTTTGGGGTCAAATATAGTTTTGACAAAACCCTCGGTCTCGCCGATAGCTAGGGCTTTGCCATTGGCATAAAGCGGAAAGCGGCCAACTTTTATGTCCTTATACTTTTCTCTAGCAGATGCTTCGGTTAGCCCTATGCTAGCAATTTGCGGATACGAATAGGTGCAAGCTGGAATATTTTCGCGTCTCATTGGATGTACTGGTAATCCCGCAATTTTTTCTACACATATAACACCTTCGTGTGAGGCCTTATGTGCAAGCCATGGTGCTGCCACCACATCACCAATTGCGAAAACTTTAGGTTCGTCAGTTTCTAAGTATTCATTGGTCTTGATAACTCCATGCTCTACTTTAACTTTGGTGTTCTCGAGCCCCAGATTCTCGGTGTTTGCAACTACTCCAACAGCAGAAATCACTCGGTTGAACTTAGCATCATGGACCTTGCCGGCTTCATCTCTGAATTTTACTGCCACTGAATCACCCGATGGATTAGTTTGCAATACTTCAGTTTTGGTCAAAATCTTAATCCCACGTTTCTCAAAGCTTTTGCGAGCTGCTGCAGCAATTTCAGCATCTTCTTGTGCGAGTATTTGTGGCAAGATTTCCATAACCGTAACATCCACACCCAGCATGTTGTAAAAGCTTGCAAACTCAATACCTATTGCCCCACTGCCGACAATAAGTAAGCTTTTCGGCAGCTTATCTGGAGTCATGGCGTGCTTGTAATTCCAAATCAATTTGCCATCAAACTTAATCGCTGGTAGTTCCCTTGGTCTGGCTCCAGTTGCAATAATTATATTGCTAACAGAAAGGCGTACGTCCTTGCCGCCCATACTTACTATAACCTCCCCTTTGCCCGCTAACTTGCCGCTTCCTTCAAAAATTTTAACACCATTCTTCTTCATTAGCCCTGCAACCCCACCTGCAAGCTTGGCTGAGACATCACGCGAGTATTTAACCATCTTGCTAAGATCAAAGCTTACCTTACCCACTGTTATCCCAAATGCCTCAGCGTGCTGACAAGTATGTAATACTTCAGAAACCCTGAGCAAGGCCTTGGTTGGAATGCAGCCCCAGTTTAGGCAGATGCCTCCTAAATGCTCCCTTTCTACCAGGGCTACTTTAAGCTTAAGCTGTGCCGCTCTAACAGCTGCGACATAGCCGCCTGGTCCGCCTCCGATGATTATGATATCAAATTTTTCTTGCATGGAGGCCCCTACACAAACATGGTTACAGGTTGCTCGATATGAGCCTTAAATTCTTGCATGAGCACAGCGGCCAGTACACCGTCGACCACACGATGATCACAGGATATGGACACGGTCATAATGGTTGATGGTTGCACCACTCCATTCTTAACGACAGGGCGCGCATAAGCCGTACTAACTGCTAAGATACACGCTTGGGGAGGGTTGATGATAGCTTGAAATTCTTTAACCCCATACATACCAAGGTTAGAAACAGTAAAGCTCCCGCCCATAAACTCTTCAGGTCTAAGCTGGTGGTTCTTAGCGCGCGCGGCTAGATCTTTCACTTCATCTGATATTTGTTGGAACGACTTTTGGTCAGCATTTCTTATAATAGGAGTAATAAGCCCATCTTGTATGGCAACTGCGACAGATATATCCACATTATTATACTGAATAATGCCATCATCTGACCAAGATGCATTAGCTTCGGGCACTTTTTTTAGTGCAACTGCAATAGCCTTGACGACGAAATCATTCACCGAAAGTTTATATTCTGGTTTATTTCCAACTATGCGAGCTTTAGCATTCAGGTAATTTCTAGTTTTTTCTAGTTCGGTAACATCACAATCAATGGTTAAATAAAAATGCGGTATCGTGCTTTTTGCTGTCTGCAGGCGTGTTGCGATAGTCTTTTGCATTTGAGTAAGAGGCAGTAATCTAGAATCTTCTGCATGCCTACCTACATGCTCAACATGGGGTCTCTTGAAATTAATTATATCCTCGCGCACAACTCTGCCTCTTGGACCAGATCCTGCAACACGAGAGATATCAACCCCCATATTGCTAGCCACTCGCTTGGCAAGCGGGCTTGCAAAGGACTTCTCTTGTTGAATATTAGGTGTACTTGGAGTTGAAATAGCTTTAGCAGGTGGCTCTGTTGTAACCGAAGGCTGGGCTTCTGAGGTTTTGTGGCTTTCAATTAGCGCATCAATGGCTGATTTATCTTCTCCGGCTTCTATCAAAACTCCAATAAGCGCATTAACTTTTACTCCTACAGTTTTATCAGGAACAATTATTTTTCCTAAAATTCCGCCATCGGCAGACTCTACTTCCATAATGGCCTTATCAGTTTCTATCTCTGCAATCACCTCACCCGGCTTTATCTTATCACCTTCTTTCTTAAGCCATTTTGTTATCGTCCCTTCTGTCATAGTTGGAGAGAGTGCGGGCATGAGAATCTTAATTGCCATTAGTTACCTAAACTTTATGATTACAACAGTTATAAAATGCGCTCGAAATAACTTCAAGTAGTATTATTATCTAAAATCACCGCACTTGAACCCCATTTACCTCCGGATCTACCAAGCCTTTAGAAGTTTAAAAATATTTTGCATAGGGACTTCCATACCCTTATTTTGGTGTGATATATTAATAATATAAGATAAGAAAAGTGTGTCCAATAGAGCATACTAAAATTATGCAAATCTTAATATTGTTGTAACATTCGTGTGTTATTATATAGCTCAACAAATTCCATTCCGGTTTTGCATGCAAAGCAAGAAAATGGATAAAAAATAATTTTGTGAGGAATACCATGTTAAATAAAATAAAACCTTTTGCACTCGGTGCATGCATACTTACAGGAATGATTTCTGCCAATACTATATTCGTAGGATTCTCAATGTTACAAAAAGACTTTGTCACTGCAAGCGCATCTACATTATTGAATGCGATGCATGAAAACAAACTTCAAGCATTTGCCAGTGTTGCTATAATACCATTTTGTGGTTTAGTAACTGCTTCCTACTTCGGTTGGAGTGCATATAAAGGTGCCGTTATTAAAAGCGCAGATTCAGAGAAACAAGAGGCAGTTAGAGCAATAAATGAAAGAAATGCTAAATGCAAAGGTAAGATAGGGGAATCTTTAAAGATTATACCTGCCTTGGCAATAGGTTATACAAATACTTTTTTGAATTTCACACACTTTGCAACTCAAGCAATGCTTATTGAGCATTTTAAAGATCCTAAAAAAGGGATTTTGAGAACTGTGTGGGATGTTGAAAAAGAATTTGTTATGAGTGTTTTCCGAGGGGCTTTCTCACCAAAAACAGCGCCGCTTTTCTCAACGCTTTTAACGATAGAATTTGTAAGTGCTATTGTTGGAATGGGTTTGAGTAACGGTGAGGGGCCAGGGAAATAGACACATTTTGCACGCGGAATATACATATATTTCAAGAGCAAAATGGGTGAAATTTTATTAAAAAGGCACAGAGTTACCATGCTAATTCTATACTGACTTAGCTATATAATGCTTATACCAATCCACCAATGTCATCACCCGACTTGATCGGGTGATCCATCTTAAGGTCGGGTAATGCCTTATGTTTAGTATATCAAGGCAAGCATTTCTATAGCCTTAAAATGGATTGCCTCCGATCAAGTCGGGCAAAGACAGGTTGTGTGGTAGGTTTCTTAAGTATTATATATTGTCCTGTGATAGCATGGTCCAATATACTTCTTTTCACTACCTAATACCAATTCCAGTGATGCGGGATAAATATCAAAAGATGAAGCGCATCTGTACAGTTATTTACTGGAATTGGTATTAGTTATGCTCTATTATATGAGGATGAATAAACGTATGAAATTATATGGATCTTTTTAGCACAAGTACTGCAAAAATTGAGCCTAAGGTAGCTAAGGCTAAATCTAATGACAATAGCTATAGCGCTAAGGATATTGAAGTATTAGAGGGTCTAGAACCGGTAAGGCTTAGACCAGGTATGTATATTGGTGGCACAGATATCCACGCACTACACCATCTGTTTGCCGAAGTAATAGATAACTCTATGGATGAAGCAGTAGCAGGGCACGCTCGTCAAATTAAGGTAACTCTGCATGCAAATAATACCATTACCATTTCTGATGATGGACGAGGCATTCCTGTAGATCCTCATCCCAAATATCCGGATAAGTCTGCGCTTGAAGTAATCCTAACCATGCTGCACTCCGGCGGAAAATTTTCTAACAAAGCTTATACTACTTCTGGTGGGCTGCATGGTGTTGGAGTTTCAGTAGTAAATGCGCTCTCAGAGGAATTCGGGGTCACAGTTTATAGAGGAGGGCGAAAATACACGCAAAGTTACAGTCGGGGATTGCCTTTAACAAAGCTTGCCTCAGAAAGCTGTAAGGCAAACTTGAAAGGTACAGAGATAACATTCACGCCAGATACTCAGATATTTGGAGATATAAAGTTCGACCCTGCAAGCATATACAGGCTATCCTGTTCACGCGGGTATCTGTACCGAGGGGTAGAAATACTATGGCAGTGTGCTGAAGAAATATGTCCTGAAAGTATCCCGTCTAAGCAGGTAATCCACTATCCAAATGGGCTTAAGGATTACATCATCGACTACACTAAGGAGTTGGAGATGGTAGTTCCGGAAATTTTTGCAGGTACTGCCGAGTTTGCAAGCGACATGGGCAAAATCGAGTGGGCGATAAGTTGGCAGACTTACGGAGAAGGCTTTGCAAAATATTACTGTAACACAGTATTTACCCCGCAAGGTGGTTCGCATGAGCAAGGGTTCAAGGCCGGGCTGCTCAAAGCGCTTAAGAACTATGGAGAGTTGACTGGCAATAATAAATTAAACGCAATAACAGCTGATGATATCTTCGCTTCTGCAGTGGGAATTGTTTCGGTATTTATAACAAATCCAATTTTCCAAGGGCAGACCAAGGAAAAGCTATTATCGGCAGAAGCGCTAAAGTTAGTAGAAAATTCTGTGCGTCCGCAATTTGAAAATTGGCTAACTGCATCCCCTAAAGTTGCAGGGCTGGTTATTGAGAAGATTATAGAGGATTGTGAAGAACGTCTGAATCGCAAAAAGAGTAAAGAGGCCGCCCGCAAAAGCCCGATAAAGTCTATGCGTCTTCCTGGTAAACTCACTGATTGCTTGAGTGATGCTAAACAAGGATCTGAAATATTCCTGGTTGAGGGAGAGTCTGCAGGTGGTTCTGCTAAGCAAGCGAGAAATCGTGAGAACCAAGCTATTATGCCACTCAAGGGGAAGATCCTTAACGTTGTGAACTCTACAGCTGATAAGATAACTGCCAATAATGAGATCAAAGATCTTCTTACAGCGCTTGGTTGTGGTAGCGGTAAGAACTATCGTGAAGAAGATTTGCGATATGAGAAGGTTGTGATAATGACTGATGCTGATGTCGATGGGGCGCATATTACCTCACTTTTACTCACATTCTTTTATAAGCAAATGCCGAAGTTAATTGAGAATGGGCATCTGTATCTTGCGCAGCCCCCGCTCTATAGAATTACTCATCAAAATAAAACTATGTATGCCGCAAATGATGCTGAGTTGGATAATATGGTTGCTAAGCTTGAAAAAGCGAAAGGCAAAGTTGAAGTTGGTCGTTTCAAAGGGCTGGGTGAGATGACAGCCGCGCAGCTTAAGGAAACTACCATGGATCCTAAAAAACGCATTTTACTAAAAGTGGATATAATCAACGATGATAACTTAAGTAGAACTGTTGATGAGCTAATGGGCAAGGATCCAGAGCCACGATTTAGGTTTATTCAACATCGCAGCCAAATGCGCAAAGAGAATCTGGGTGAGATACTAGATGTTTAATGAAGGTAGAGCTGCCCTATTAAAAAATAAGGCAGCTCTTTTAATTAGATAGCTGAAGTAAGTCTAGGACGATCGTTGTTATATATTATAAGAACTCTTTGTCCTGCCTGAAATACAACATCTCTTCCTTGTACCACTGATATTAAATCGCTTTTGGTATTTGCAACAGAGATAGATTGTTTTATATCATCATCTATTGAAGCGCGGCCAATTGATACTTTAGTGGTTTTGGTGCTTGTAGGTGCTTTGCTTACATACTTAGGATCAATGCGAACTACGTATTCCATGCCTTCGGATTTGCTAAGTGCATCTTCGGCTACCGCGCCTGCTACGGCACCTAAAATGGCACCGCCAATTGTAGCTGCTATCTGGCCTTTGCCAGCTCCGATTGCAGATCCAGCTACGGCACCAGCTAACCCACCGCCAAGGCCGCCAACTTGATTATTGGCTAATTTATCTGTTTCCTTTATTGTAACTGGTCGAGCAGAAATAACTTTGCCTTCGAGTACTTTACCTGCGGAAGCAGTGCTTGTATATACATCAGATCCCATATTACGAGCGCAGCCTGTTAGAACTAAGCTGGATAGTATTACAGGAAGTGTTAATTTATATAAGAAAGCCTTCATTTATACCTCTTTATATTAATGACTTTATGCGCGCATTATATAAAAAACTAATGTAAATACAATATATTTATAAAAAGATTGTATATTTTATCATTTCATAAAGATTTTTAAGGTATCCTCTTTATGGAAGACGGGATGCTATAAAACACTTGCAAATTTGGTAGAATATGAGTATTTTCCGAC
The DNA here is from genome assembly GCA_964458795.1 of uncultured Candidatus Jidaibacter sp. GTDB lineage: Bacteria > Pseudomonadota > Alphaproteobacteria > Rickettsiales > Midichloriaceae > JAJTHY01. Next base: position 52,928 of record CAYWJW010000001.1, read on the forward strand.
TGACAATTCTTTTGTCTTCTCGGCGGAGTAGCTCAGGTGGTTAGAGCGGCGGAATCATAATCCGTGTGTCGGGGGTTCAAATCCCTCCTCCGCTACCAATTACCCATTACCCATAAAAAAGGAGATGCTGAAACAAGGTCAGCATCTCCAAGTAGAAAGCGCGGGTGTATACAGTCCTAGTAAACTAGCTCAAATGTAGCCATACCAGGCTGTCCGTCCACATCTTTTACCAAGAAGTGTTCCGCTGTCCATACGTCAAGGTCACTGGAAACTATTTCAGCCCTAATAGGGTTTTGTATGTCACTACAATCATGAGTTATGGTCATAACTTCTTTAGTATATGAAGTAGCTGCTTTAACAGATCCTGATTGCAAGGTGCTATAATGAGATTCTACACCTCCTGATTCATTATCAAGATCCTCAAAGAGTTTTACAACTATAGGGTCAGTATTAGAAGAAAATTCACCTTCTTCATCAAATTCTATACCATGTTTTTCAAGAAGACTACCCATTGCTGCTCTATCTGGTTCTGATAGTTCGAAAATTTTGGACAGCACCCCTTTTTGGAAATTAGCCGTAGCTTCTTTTACCGCATTTTTAATAACTTCTTTTTCTACAACCATATTGGCCGTTATAGAGGTGGTGCTTAGAAATTCTAAGATATCATCTTTACTGAATAATTCATGGATTACTTCGTCAAACTTTTGATTGTTAAGCTTATCACATAAATCTTTCACCTTTAACAAACCTTCTCTTTCAGCTTTTACTAACATAGGTTTTATTGACTCTAAATCAGTCCGTAATGCATTAATATCTACCATTTCAAAACCCCATAATTTTGATTATAACGGCGTCATTATAACATTGTCAGTATCATAGATCAAGTTTAACTATCCAAGATACGCACCCACAGTGGTAGCTATGGAGTCAGTGATCCTCTTTGCGGTTTTTGTAACAGACCCCAAGATGGTGTTTCCTGGCTTATAATCTAAGTAGTGAGTAATGTTGGAAGTGGCGAGATAGCTGAATATAGGTGCAGCAGCAAGCATCGGGTTATGCGCTCTTGTCTGTGCAAATAGACCAACACCTGCAATGATAGAAGTTGTGGTAATTGCACTTCCATAGACTAGCAAACTGTTTGATTGTAAAAATGCACGCAAATCATTAGCAGCGTCTTTCTGTTCCTGGGGTTTTCCGGCCTCTTTAACATCAATGTTTGATTGTGGTTCATTTATCAGCTTTATCGCATCATACCAAAGCTTAGCAATCCCAATGGCAGTAGCTCCGGCAACTACAGTGCCAAGCGAGTAGGTGCTAAGGTTGTCTTTTAAGTTAGAGAAGCACTGTTGCAATCTAGGATTGCTAAGAGCTGACGTAAATGGCCATGGCATTCGCAATTCAGGAAATCCACCAACAGCTTTGGCAATTCGTTCGCCAATGGGATATATAATAAGTGGATATGCCAAAAGGGATAATGCAGCCGGTCCTGCTATAGTAAGTATTGTTTCCTTGATACCTATCTGCTTGCCATCATCTGCACGATAACTTATAAAGCCTGAAAGCATATTTTTAAAACTACCAGCTCCAAAATAAAAATGTGTACCTAGCGCAAGTGATATAAAACTAAGTACTGGATTTGGACCAGACCTTAGCTCAGATAAGCTTAGCGCGGTAGTTCCTATAAAAGCCAATCGCCCCGCGAAATACATAACTTTCCTGGCCGCAGATGTATTCATAAGCACCTGATTCAAGCCCCATAAAGTAGCAGCAGCTGTTGCAAAATAGAGCAGGTTCCTGAACATAATCACTTTATTTTATCTTTTTAAATTCTAACATAACATAGCTTTGTTAATATTTCGTTAAGGCATTTGTAAAAAATGTGAAAATTTTAACAGCAGGGACTTCCATGCTCCTATTTTGATGTGATATATTAATAAATATAGGGTAAGAGAAGTATGCCAAGTATAATGCTTGATTGAAATATTTTGATTATTGATTATAGTAATAGGGATGTATGGTAGTAGTTAGTAAATGACTGGGATTTTAATAGTTGATGATGAAGCGGATATTAGGGACTTAGTCTCTGATGTTTTAAGCGATGAAGGTTATGAGACGGTGTGTGCAAGTTCTGCCGCAAAAGCGATTGATGCTGTAACATCTGGTAATTTTTCTGCTGTGGTGCTTGATATATGGCTTGAAGGTAGTGAGATGGACGGGATTGGTGTGCTCAAAGCAATCAAGAGTGTAGATGCTGATCTCCCCGTTATTATGATAAGTGGTCATGGCAACATAGAAACAGCAGTGCAAACTATAAAACTCGGTGCGTATGATTTTATCGAAAAGCCATTCAAGGCCGAAAAGCTAACTATAATGGTTGAGCGAGCAGTTAATACTTACAATTTATTATGTGAAAATAATCTACTCAGAAATCAAACCAGTGCTCCTCTTATAGAAACGGAAGGTTCGTCGCGCCTGATGCAGATAGTTCTAAAAGCCTCGCAAAGTGCTGCAGCCTCGAATAGTCGAGTGATTATAACCGGTGAAGATGGAACTGGGAAAGAATTTCTAGCTAAATATATCCATAAACATTCTCAGAGGGGCGCTAAGAATTTTGCGATACTTAACTCTGCAAGTTTAACAGATGACAATTTTGAGGCTGAGCTTTTTGGGAAGGACCATAAAATTGGTATATTACAAAGATGTAAGGGTGGGACTGTATATATAGATGAGATTTTAGATCTTAGTCCGAAAGTGCAGGCTAAATTTTTAAACGTTTTGCAAGATATAAAATTTAATGTGCGGATCATATCTGGATCCTCGCGTGATCTTGCAAAAGCGATAGAAGAGGGAAGGCTGAATTCTAGTCTATATTACAGACTTAATGTAGTGCCAATTAATATACCTCCTTTGAGGGAGCGTAAGGAAGATATAGAAATATTGGCAGAAAAGTTCTTAAATCACTTTTCATTAGTAATGGGCCTTAATAAAGTTGCTTTATCTGACTCAGCTCTTGCAGCTCTTCAGCTGTACAACTGGCCGGGTAATACCCGTCAGCTTAAGAATATCATGGAATGGCTGATGATTATGAAAGCCAAAGATAAGCAGATTATCGAAGCCGAAGATTTGCCGGGTGAAATTAAGCCTTTTAGTGAATCGGTTGATAATGATAATTGGGTAAGCAACGCTTTTTTGAAGCCACTTAAAGATGCGCGCGACAGTTTCGAGCGTGAGTATCTAAGCGCGCAATTAAACCGATACGGCGGGAACATCTCTAAAACCGCGCTGCACGTGGGTATGGATAGAACCGCACTACATAGGAAGCTTAAATTGCTTAAAAAGGTTTAGTTTGCTCAAAAAAGCTTCTCTGAAATTTTTAGGTTTCAGAGAAGCTTTTTATTGTAACTCTAACACGATGCTGTTCTTCCTGGGTTGGCCAAGTTGAACTTTTGTATGTAGTCTTTAAACGCATGCTCTACAACTTCCAGAGTTTTATGGCCACTTGACACAGTTTTCATCAATTTATCTTCGCTTTCACGAACTAAAATAGAGTCTAGTAATGTTGATGCAGTAGCCAAACAAGAGGAACTTGTTAGCAGTAGCGCTCCTTTCATCAATTTATCTGGGGTTACTACATAGCCCAGTAGCTTGTTATTGCTTTTTAGCGCTAAAGAAATACCAGCAACAGCAAGCGCACAGGTAACAGCTAATGCCGCATTGCGGATATTATGTACTACTTTTTCATATGCGGATGGTTGTACTTTATCACCTCTAGATAGGGCTAGAATATCGGTTGCGCATTCTAATGTCGCTTCACTAAGCTTTGCTTGAGCTTCAAAAAACTCTTTTAACTCAGCAGTCTGCGGTATATTATTATCCTTACCTGTATTATCGTTGCCACTTCTTTCCAATTGTGTGCCACTGCTGTTCATTGACGCCCTGCTAGGTGTAGGGCTAGTAGCTCTGCTAGGTGTGGTGGTAATTCTTGCCATTGTATTTTGATCAAGAGTTAATAAGGTTTTTAAATCAAGTTTTTGTAGGAAATTTACATTTGATTCAGGTGTAGCCGCTACTATGCTTGGGTGTAAAATTCTCCTAATTTCCTCTCCTATTCCTTCCATAAGTGTTGAGGCTGCTTTATCGTCCACCTCTTTACTCGGTAACGCGTCTTTCTTGTTCTTCTGATAGTCATGCTTTTGTGTGTAGCTAACTAGTTTACTGTAGAAATCTACTTCACGGCCTATATAGAACCTTTCTTGTTGTAACATAATGTCCATCCTAAAAAAATAATGCGACTTAGTTGATACCCTATAAATAATGAAACGGCAATACTAAATTTTCCATTTACCATTTGAAATATATGATAAATATGCGGGAAATATCCAAAATACGGGGCTCCTAGCGCCAATAAAAAATTTTCTTATAGGCAGCTCTAATAAGCTTTTAGTTTCAGGTGGTTATGCCTGCTTTATAGAGATAAAGCGTCCATGGCGCGCTTTGGAGCATTTTCTACTTGAGCCATCCAGCTAATACTCCTATATTTAGCAAGAGGGGTTAGCTCTGGACTGATCTCTTGTTTTTTTTCTGTGCCTTCTGAGATAGCAATAAGTCTCTCTGTCAGTACCTCAAGAAATTTCTCAACTTGGTCGTCACCTGGCTCAACCTTGTATTTCTCTATTTCGGTGGTCAAAGCCTCTTCCAAGGATTCTGTGCTCTTCAGATCTATGTTAAGTCTCATGTCTCTCATTGCAGCTTGGATCTCACCGGTTGGATCATCTTTGAGTATCTCCAAACAGTTTTTAACTCGCGCTTCCATAGGGCCACGGGTTATATCGCAGACCTTATTATAAAGATTTGTGCCATCTCCCAAATCTCTAAAAGGTAATCCACTCTGAACGTGATCTATAATAACAAATGCTCTATCTTCAGAATGATCTTTTATCAACTTTATAGCTTTGGGGATCACGGAGGAATCTAATCCTGTAAACGGCTCATCAAGAACTATAAGCTTTTTTCCCCGCATTAGTGCTGATACCAATAAAATAGCCTTTTTCTGCCCACCACTTAACTTAGAGCTTGGAGGGCTATCTAAAGGGCTATCAGATTCATATATTTTTGACATCCCTAATTCATCTAAGTATTTTATGACTCGTTCCTTTTCGTCACCATTCACTTCCTTCTTACCCATTATATCTTCAAGCAATGTGAAGTTTGGCGCGGGGGAATAGTCTTGCATAGACTTATAGAATGAATCAGATCTAGTTACCTTTCCTTCTTCAATAAAGGCAGCAAATGCTATAGCGCTAGTCAGTGAACTTTTACCTGAGCCAGACTTGCCTTTAAGCAGCATGATGTCCCTAGCTTTGAGTTCCAATTCAGTTGTCAATGTAAAGCCACTTTGTGTGCTAATCTTAAGTTTAGTATTCTTCTCTAGCTTCAAAAGAATATCACTTACAGCTTCACCTTCATTTGTTATTTTCATCATATGATGTTCTTCAGCCTTCTTTTGCTTTTCCTCAGCTTGCTCAAGCAAGACCATTAATTTATTTATCTTTTCAATACTTTTATGTAACTCAGCATATTTTTGCACAGCATCAGACATACTGGTAATTACTTTCCTCATCCTAGCAAATTCCTTAAATACAGGATAGTAATCCATCTTATATTCAAGTTCAGGATTCGCCAAAATTCCTTTACCCATAAAACGCGGCAAAAACCATTCCTCGAGAATTTTGAAAATTGGAGTAATAGTTTTATTCAAACCCGATAATATGTGGGAGATATTATTATGTGCACCTCTATATGACTCCTGCATACTGGCTATCAAGCGAGCACTAGTGCCGCTAGATATTATGCTAGGTGCATTTTTGCTGGCATAATCCACCAATGTTTTGAATTTATTATCACTTTCCTTTGTGCTTTCTTTAACATATAAAGCGATCCTCTTTACCAGATATGTTACTGTAAGTCTAGCTACGCTTAGGGCTAAAAGTGAAACAAGGATTTTATTCGGTGTGTTAAGCGGAGTAATCAAATGCGGGGCAATTGATTTGCTGGCAGCTAGGACAGTATTACATTGTGCATAAAATTTTGTGGCATTAATTGCTAGGCCTATTGTGATATCGAGCAAGTTATTTATGATTAATTTGCTGTGGCGAGACAAGCAATCTTGCAGGAGATAAGCTTCACTTTCTTTGCCATGCATAACCACATCCTGCAGGAAGAAATTAACTTCCATATCTTTTGCTTCAAGCACTTCTTTTCTAATTTTTTCAGCCATAGGAGCAGCAAGTTCATCAGCTATGATGTTATTCATGGCTTTGCTAGTCTCATCTAAAGCTACATTCAGCACCGAGTATGTCGCCAATTTATCGAGTGCTTCATCATAACCCTTAGCTTTCCTACCCCTTAAAGCTTTTTTGTCGTAGCCCTTTAGTCCTGTAACATCATAGGTATAGTTTTCAACAAACTCTGGAAGATAATGATGCTTAAGTGCCGTTAAAGCCCAAGCCTTTAAACCCGAAAAACTAATTGGATTGAGCGATGAAGTAACTAGAGCGGCAGTTCTCGCATTCATGCCAAACCCAAGTTGTAGCGCTTTATTTGCAGATCTTTCTATTAATTCAAACATAGTAAGCCCACTAAAAATTGCTTCTAGTAGTATTTATGCCACACAAAGGTTAACAACTGGTTAATACCAATTCCAGTAAATAACTGTACAGATGCGCTTCTGTACAGTTATTTACTGGAATTGGTATAAGGTAGTGAAAAGAAGTATATTGGACCATGCTATCACAGGACAATATAACTTAAGAAACCTGCCACACAACCTGTCTTTGCCCGACTTGATCAGGCAATCCATTTTAAGGCTATAGAAATGCTTGCTTGATATACTAAATATAAGGCATTACCTGGCCTTAAGATGGATCACCCGATCAAGTCTGGTGATGACATTGGTTGATTGGTATAAGCAGTATATCTTATTATTTTTTTTACCTGTTTTAACAGGTGGAAGGCGCATATTTCTTAGGTTTTGTTTTTAAATAACAAGTGGAAACAGTGGTTTTCCTGACTTTGAAGCTTTTTATCCTGAAATACGTTCATAATGACTTTTTCTTTAGGATTTAACCACAATTCTCTTATCTTGTATTTATGAGTATACTTGACTTGTTATAGGTAATGGAAGTCCCTGTGTGAAATATTTTTATATTTTTTTATGGGTCTTGGTATTAGCTATAATCTCATTGAAATCAAATTGATGCCGTCCCCAGGTAATCTGGCGTTTAGCATAGTGACGGGTTGATTGTTGTGCCTTGCAAATTGTTTCATCTAAGGTCAACTTTCCTTCCAGATAACTCTGAATTTCTGGGATGCCGCAGGCCTTTGGAAGCGGTGCATCTCCAAAAATGGTAATTAGCTGTTTAACCTCCTTAACTGCACCAAGCTCTATCATTTTGATGAAACGTTGGTTAATTTTCTGGTAAATTACCTCGCGAGTTGGGTTTAGCCAAATTATATAATAATCAGATCGCGGAAATGGTGCATGCTTTTCATGTTTTTGCAGTTCTGCTAGGGAATGACCGCTCTCAAACATCACTTCAAGTGCGCGCATTATGCGTTGCATATCATTAGGCTTAAGCTTTGAGGCAGTCATTGGATCTAGCTTGCGTAAGTATTCGTGTAGTTCAGGTGTGTCCAAACGCTCTCTCAGTTCTGCCACCTTGGCCTTTGTTTCGCTAGAGATAGTAGGTAAATCTGGCAAGCCCTCTACTAGTGCTTTTATATACAGTCCAGTGCCGCCAACTAATATTGGCATTTTGCCTCGAGCACTCACTTCATTAATTTTGCGGGTTGCATCTATTATAAAATCTCCAACTGAATAAGCATCGAGTACGGATCTAAAGCCATATAAGTGGTGTGGGATATCTTGCCTTTCTTCTGCGGTTGGCTGCGCTCCTATAACAGGTATTTCACGGTATACCTGCATAGAATCAGCATTTATTATTTCACCGTCAAATCGCTTGGCAAGCTCTACTCCATAGGCGGTTTTGCCTGAGGCAGTGGCACCGAAAATGATGTTTATTTTAGCGCGCATGAAGGTTAAGATGCTCAAAAGCTTGCATACTAAGTTCTCGCCCATTTGGAGTGCGTTTTACCATGCCCAGCTGCATTAGATAGGGTTCTACCATATCTTCAATCGTACCTTTGTCTTCGGCGATACCTGCTGCAATAGTATCAATTCCCACAGGACCGCCATTGTAGTTTTTAGCAATATACTGTAGGTATTTATGATCTAGCCCGTCTAGGCCACTATCATCAATGCCAAGACTCTTTAGGGTGTGCTCTACGGTTGCAAGGTCAATTATTGGATCCCCTGCGGCATGCAAAAAATCTCGTACTCGGCGTAAAAGGCGCAGCGATATTCTAGGAGTGCCGCGTGAGCACTTGGCTATTTTGATGGCTGCATCATTGGCTATTTCTACGTTTAGGACTTTGGAGCCTCTAAGCACTATATCCTTTAGTTCACTTGTGTTGTAAAAATCCAACTTAAGCGGGATGCCGAAACGATCTTTTAGCGGATTGGAAAGCAAGCCTAACCGGGTTGTTGCCCCTATCAATGTGAACTGGGGCAAGCTTATGCGCACAGATCTAGCCGCAGGGCCATCACCAATCACAAGGTCAAGCGCGAAATCTTCCATGGCGCTGTATAGTATTTCCTCAACTGCAGTGGGTAGGCGATGTATTTCATCGATGAATAGGACATCGCCAGGCTGCAGATTAGTTAGTATAGCAGCTAGTTCCCCCGCCTTTGTCAAGATGGGACCAGCAGTGATTTTGATATTGACGCCGAGTTCTTGAGAAATAATTTGTGAAAGTGTGGTTTTGCCAAGTCCTGGTGGGCCATAAAAAATTACGTGATCGAGGGCTTCATCCCTAGATTTAGCCGCTTCTAAAAACACTCTGAGGTTGTTCTTTAGCTGACCTTGTCCAATGAAATCATCAAGGCTTCTTGGCCTTACTTTTAGTTCCTGGCTTTCGTCTTCTTGGAGCTTTGATGGTACTTTTGCTGTTTGAGAGATCATGTTTAGGTTTATCCACAACGCCGTTATTTATAGTTAAGATTCTATCAGTTTTTTTGGCTAGCTCAAGATTATGCGTAACCATTAATACGGAGACATCTCTATTTCTGGCAATTTTTAGGAATTGGGCAAATACTACTTCAGCATTTTCTTCATCTAGATTACCAGTTGGTTCATCAGCGAGCAAGATTTTTGGTTGATGTATTAGTGCTCTGGCTATAGCGACTCGCTGTTGTTCACCTCCAGAAAGTTCGGATGGAATATTATTCATCCTATGAGACAATGAGAATTCACTAAGAATCTCTTTAGCGGATTCTTTTGCGAGCGTACGCCGTACTCCTGCAATTAAAAGCGGCATCATCACATTCTCAATCGCACTGAATTCAGGGAGTAAATGGTGAAATTGGTATATAAAGCCAATTTTCCTGCCTCTAAGTTCGGTAGCCTTGGCATCTGAAAATCTGTTGCAGTCGCTACCATCTATTATAACTTCTCCACTTGTGGGTTTTTCAAGAAGCCCGCATATATGTAGTAGTGTAGACTTTCCACAGCCAGATGGCCCGACGAGAGAACAAATCTCCCCTCTCCTTAGAACAAGGCTGGCATCTTTAAGTACATCTGTGGTATTTCGTCCTTGGACAAAGCTTTTAGTTATTCTTTTTAAACTAAGAATTGACACGATAATCAGCTGCTAAGCTTGCGCTCTTCAAACAGAACGTGCTTGCGGAGTTTTTTATCATACTTACGGAATTTTAGTTTTCCGGTAAGTTGTTTAGGATTCTTGCCGCATACATAATAAACGCCAGTGCCTTCGCTGCTAACAAGTTTAAATAGTACGAGATTTCTTTTTCTTGCCATGGTTATATTAGAATAAATTTTATAAGCTGGCGTAGATCCTAACTAGTTGTTGGGTGTATGTCAACAATTTAAACAAATTAGTAGGGGTATGAATAATAAGTATTTGTAATTAATGCACTTTATGTATTAGCATAAATGGTAAGGATAATATGAATTTAGGTGAACAGCATGCCTATTGAGACTTATAAGATTCTTAGCGCTCGAATAAAGCGGAATATAATTAAAGCCGCATTTTTATTGAGTATTATAACTCCCTGTATCACATATGCATCAGATAAATTAGCTCCTCAAGCTATGATAGGCTATCTTGATAGATACCAGATTAAAAATGGTGAAACACTTTATGACGTTGCTAGAAATTTTGGTGTTGGAATTGATGAGCTGATGTATGCTAATCAAATAATTGATCCATGGTTTCCCGCGGTAGGTACTGAGCTTATAATACCAAGCATGCACGTATTGCCTTCCAAGCCTCATAAAGGGATAGTTATTAACAAGACTGCGCTGCGCCTATACTACTTTCCTAAAGAAAACAGTACTGAAGGTGTCATTTCTTTCCCAATAGCTATAGGCAAGCCTGGCTATGAAACCCCTATGGGGACTACTAGGATTAATGATAAAAAAGAAAACCCCTCTTGGAGGCCAACAGATAAAGTGAGAGCAGAATATCCTGGGTTAGGGTTGCCATCCGTCGTGCCCCCAGGGCCTAGTAATCCTTTAGGAGAATATGCAATTTATCTGGGATGGGACCTGATCGTTATGCATGGAACCAACGATCCCTGGACTGTAGGTAGCCACGTTAGTCGCGGTTGCATAAGAATGTATCCTGAGCATATAAAAACTCTATTTAGCAAAGTGAGTCGAGGGACAGAAGTTCGAGTAGTGGATGAGCCGGTAAAAATTGGTTGGTTAGATAATCAACTCTACCTTACTGTGTACCCTAATAGAGCGCAAAAGGATAAGATAGATTTGCGCAAACGAGTAGATGTGCCAAGAGACTCAGCAGCAATTAAAAAGAATTTACTTAATATTGCTGCAAGCCATCAAATAGAACTAGACTGGAATGCCGTCAACACTGCGTTGCAGGAATACAGAAGTGTTCCGATTAGAGTCTCAAGATGATAAAAGCTCTTTACGCTTATTTAGCAGCCCCGTTAACTTGTTCAAACCCAATGCAAATGCACCGTTTCCTAGAACGTTTGCACAGGTGATAACCGGGTCAAATAGGATATAAAGAGCTGTAATGAGTGACATCATTTCAGCATCAAATCCTAAATAACTCTCTAGTATCGGAAGCATAACAATAATGCCACCCCCAGGTATTGCTGCGACAGAGAATTTTGCTAGAACAAAATATAAGGTGAAAATCATGTAGCTGATGAGTGAAGGTTCAGGCATACCAAAGCTTTTAAGTACTGCATAAGCAAATATTGGTATAGCAAAGCAATCTCCTACTAGGTGGATATTTACCGTTGCAGGGATAACAGAGCGTGCAATATCTTTGTTATGAGTATTACTTTCAGTGCCAATTATCGTAAGTGGCATGCTTGCCGCACTGGACATAGTCGCAAAGCCGCTAATTGCAGCTGGTAGCATGTTTCTTATGCTCGTAAGAAGCTTTTGAAACTTGCAGTTGTTTAGTACAAAATAGACAAGCGCTATATAACTAAACTGAGCAACAGCTATGCATGCAAAAATAGCAGTATAGTCTTTAATAATGACGCCTACGATACCATCATGCTGTAGTTTGATTACGAAACCAGCTACAAAGAGAGGTATTAAATAGACTAAGCTTTGTAATAAATAGCCTACAAACTTCTCAATGTTATTTGCGAGTTTAATTGCATATTCTGGATACATCCTTGATGAGATTATACCTAATAAAATACCGGCAAACATTGCTTTGTCGTTGGCTATAAGTTTAGGAAGCGTAAGCTTCCACAAGGGATCAAGACCAGTGGATTTATCAGGCGAGATCATGGATAAATCAAAGTGATATATCCAGATGCCAACATAATGGCTTAAAAAGGTTGATAGAAAATTGGAGAAGCATACAAGTGCTAGGATTACCCCAATAATCCTGGTTGCATTATTTGATAGTGCAATTGAGGCTTTGAAAAGCAAGCCGAAGATTATCAGCGGGAGTAGGGCTATTATTATCTCCTTAATACTTAGACTTATGGAGTATAGCCATTGCTTAAGTGATGGTGGAGCAAATGGCCCTAAAAGTATGATGGCAATTATCATCGCCACCAAAATAAATGGTATTTTACGAAACATGGTTCTCTCCTAAGAGGGTTATTTACCGGAATTGGTATCAGTATTATAGTTAAAAGTGTGAAGTGGATGTGAAGATCTATTACCAGCCGCAGCCGGTTGTAGTTGTAAGGAGAGTAACTATGTAGCCTGCAATTGACATGGTGCCAACATTATTAGTACACACTTATTATAACTTATTATAGTATAGCCTGCAAGGCATAACACCAAAATATTTATAATACTCCAGTCTCATTGACGTATTTATTATTATTTGCGGTATTGGATGATAGGGTGCTTTTCTGCACAAAGGCTTTATTAACAAGAAATAGCGCTGGCATTGAGGCGATGGCGGTAATAACGAAAAAGACTGCCCAGCCGAATGCTTCCACCATGAGCCCTGTGGTTCCTGCGACCGTGGTTCTGGCAAAGCTTGCAAGCGCTGATAGCAAAGCATACTGGCTTGCGGTGAACTGGCGGTTGCATAGCATGGAAATATATGCAACCAATGCGGTGGTGCTTATACCACTGCAGCTGTATTCAATAGTAGTTACTATGAATAGTATTGTCATATTACTGCCTGAGCTAAGTAGCATTAAATAGGAGAGGTTGGATAGCATTTGCAGAACAAGTCCCACTACTACAAACTTCTTTAGACCAACTCTATTTGCTAGATAGCCACCAACAAGTGCGCCGACTATAGTTGCCCCCATTCCAAAGCTTTTCACCACCCATGCGATGTCGAACTTGGAAAATCCTATATCCAGCAGGAATGGGGAGGTAAGGGCCATTATGAGCGCATCACTCATCTTAAAAAAGATTACAAATAAAAGCATGTGATAGAAGTTAGTGCGTTTATATATATCCATAAGTGGGCGTACAAAAGAGCTGGCTAGATGAGCGATGAAAGACTTACCATCTTCTATTTTCTTGAAATTTAGAGGTTCTTGGTAGAACACTACACAGCCTAAAAGTATAAGCAAACTCAAAATTGCCATCGATATATAAGCTGCTTCCCAGCTTATAAAATGTGCGATACTTAACGCGCCGCTTGAAGATATAATCATCGCCACTCTGTACCCGGTGGTGGCCATAGATGAGCCTGCAGCTTGTTCTTGGATAGGTAGCAACTCGATACGCATGGCATCGATGATTACATCTTGTGATGCCGATAAGAAGGCAAGTAATACTGAAATTGCGGCTATACTAGCTATTTCGCCCGTGGTAGCTATGCCGCTTAAAATCAAGATTGTGATAGCAAGGAGGCCACCAACTACTGAAAGCTGCGCTCGCCTGCGGCCAAGTTTAGCAGAAAGAAAGGGAATTCTCAGGTTATCAAGTAGGGGTGACCAAAGAAACTTAAGGATATGTGGTATACTTATCATGGCAAATGCACCTATGGTCGCAAGATCAAATCCCCGTTCTCTTAGCAAAATGGACAGAGTTGAAGCTGTAAGCGCAAGTGGTAATCCGCTTAGAATGCCTAAGAAAAAGACCAAAAGTAAATTTTTACGTAGGTAGAAAAGCATATGACATCTCACTCCTTGGTCCGCAATATACAACCAATTTAGTGATTTGGGAAGAGTATTACTCAACCGTAACGGATTTAGCTAAATTTCTGGGCTGATCCACATCTTTACCAAGTGCTATTGCTGCGTGATAGGCTAGAAGTTGCATAGGTAATGTATAAAGTATTGGCGAAGTAAAGAAATCTGTCTCAGGCATGGTTATTATTGAGTGTGCTAGAGATTTTAATTCTTTAGCACCGTTGGCATTGGTAAAGACTATTATCTTACCTTTGCGGGCCGAAATTTCCTGAATGTTGGATGCAGTTTTGGTAAATAATTTATCATATGGGGCCACAACAACAACTGGCAAGTTTTCATCAATAAGTGCAATCGATCCATGTTTGAGCTCTCCAGCTGCCATACCTTCTGCGTGTATATAGGATATTTCCTTTATTTTAAGAGCCCCTTCAAGTGCTATTGGATAGGAAGAGCCGCGGCCTACATATAGCATAGTCCTCGCAGATTTAATCTCTTCCGCTATAGCCTTAATTTTCTGGCTCATGTTAAGTACAGTATTTAGAGTGTTTGGCAAATCAAGTAGATATGCTAAATGTCCAGAAAGTTCAGATCTAGTTATTAAGTTCTTATGAAATGCGGTATCAAGGCACATCAAGGCTAAAATAACCATCTGGGCAGTGAATACTTTAGTGGAGGCAACTCCTATCTCGTATCCAGAATATAATGGTAAAACATAATCTGACTCGTGAGCTATTGTGCTTTCTTCAACATTCACTATTGAAACTATTTTAAGTCCAGCCTTTTTAACGTGCCTTAGTGCGGCAAGAGTGTCAGCTGTCTCTCCGGATTGAGAGATGAAAATGCCTATACCTTTTTTATCTAAAATCGGGTTTCTATATCTGAACTCTGATGAAAAATCTATTTCTACAGGAATCTTCGCTAATGTTTCAAACCAATATTTTGCAACAAAAGCAGAGTGATATGAGGTGCCGCAGGCAATAATATATATACGACTGCATTCTTTTAAATCCATTTCCAAATTATCAAAGCCGAATTTATTGAAATCAAGGTCATAATATCTATTAAACACCCGCTCCACAACTAAAGGTTGTTCAAGAATTTCTTTCAGCATAAAGTGCTCATAATCACCTTTGCTTGCTGAACTAAGATCTAGGCGGATATCCTTTGCAGCTCTGGTTACAACTTGGCCTTTAAAATCTGTTATCCTGTAGCTGTCTCTGCTGATCTCAACTATCTCACCATCTTCTAAATATATCATTTTATCTGTAAACTCGGTGAGGGCCAGTGCATCAGATCCCATATACATTTCGCCATCGCCTATACCGATTGCGAGTGGTGCACCTTGACGCATGCCAATCATTAAATTATCATTGTTGGCAAATATAATTGCGACAGCAAAAGCGCCTTCAACCTCATGAAAAGCTTTGAATACAGATTCATAGGGGGTCATACCTTTTTCATAGTAACTAGCTATAAGTTTCAAAAGTACTTCCGTGTCAGTATCGCTCTCAAAAAAGGCGCCTTCATTTATTAGTCGATCCTTAAGTTCTGCGTGATTCTCAATAATTCCATTATGAACCAAAGCTAATCCGTTTGATGCAAACGGATGTGCATTACGTTCGGAAGGGGTTCCATGTGTTGCCCATCTGGTATGACCAATGCCGCTTAAACCATCAAGTGGATCTTTCTTTAAGATGCTGGCTAACTTGGCTATTCGCCCCTCTACCTTAAGCAACTTTATGTTATTATCATTAACTACCGCTATACCTGCAGAATCATATCCACGATATTCTAGCCTTTTAAGAGAGTTAACAATACGATCCGTAACCTCAGCTTTACCAAGGATGCCAACTATTCCACACATATATCAATTGCAAATTATTAATTAACCTCAAGCACACGAGTATACACATAAATGATGGGTTTTCAAATACCAATATCTTACGAATTGTTACATACTAAGAGAATTGCTAGCTTCAAATTTGCGCACATCGCAGGTTTTGCTTTCTTTATTGATAATACAGGTCTTATTATACAAATTTCCCAAACCATTTACTGGCCTGTTTTGTGTATTTTCAGGAAGGTGATCTATTATAATGAAAGTTTTGCCTAATTCTGCCTGCTCTTTGATTAGCTTCATAACTATTTGAAGAATGGGGGCATCTAAGTTCGCAAGTGTTTCATCCAACAATATAAGGTCCTTGCCGCTTATTAAGCTGGTAATTAACGCAATACGTCTATTCTCTCCACCAGAAATATCTGCGGTGTTTCTTCCATTTATCTTAGCTATTTGCTCGACTCTATCTAAGCCTTCAATATCAAATAACTTTAATCTTATAAATAGTGAGATAACTTGATCTATCTCACTTTCACTAATTTTCTCCTTCCCAATTATATCCTGTAGTCGAGAAAGGCTAGGCATTGTTGTATGGTCCAGCATTGCTGTGTGGAAGGAGCCAGTTCTTTTCACAATGCCTTCTCTTATATAAGCTCCTCCTAAAATAGCATTTGAGAATGAGCTTTTGCCAGAGCCAGTTTCACCTTGTAATAACATAATATCCCCTTTCTCTAATATTAAATTAGTAGTGATTGTGAATACAGGGTTTAGCTTATCAAAGCTGAGTACAAACGGTTTATCTTCACTAGCTAGTACTTCTAGTACAACCTTATCATTTATCTCCTTATCATTTATCTGAAGATGGTTTTGTGCCTCTTTATATTCAGCCTTAGCGGCTTCAATTGCTTCCGTTAACCTATTAAGTTTGTTTATTCTATGCCTAGTACTTGTAATCTCTGTATTAAGAATCTGACTTACGATGAAATGCAAATTATTCATAGCAGACTTAATAGGTAATAAATCGTCTATATATGTAAGATTTGGTGCTCTAAGCATTGCTCTGCCTGGAAGTAGATAAAAGAAAAATCCCTTAACCATACTGTATATAGCAGCTGTCTTAACATTTAATTGCTTTAATGATAGCTCATTGGGAAAGGAACCGGCATAGTGTTCTTTTATCTTTTGCACAACTAGGCTATTGCAACTTCGGGCAACAATGCTTATCGGAGTTTCTGTAGCGTATTCTAGCCAGGAAACTGTTTCTTTTATAGAGTTTTCGGAGCGTTCTTTTATTGAGATGTTTTGCTTCTTTTGCTTATTCACCGACAGGCTTGACATCACCCCACCTAGTAAAATCGCAACAAGTAGCTTATGTTCTGCTTTCAGTAGCTTGTGTTCCCTATCAAGTGGGAATCTTATATATGGAGCTAGAGTCTTTGATGCATTTATTAGGATTCTGCACTCGGCGTATAATCTAATAAGAAGACCAGGCATCCCAATGGTATTTCGGGTCATGCTGTTTAGAGTGCTTCTAACATCTCCATGCAGGCAGTCTTTCAGTAGTGTTTTATTCTCTTCTGCATTTTCTTTATCTTTGGCTAACACAATTTTGTGTAGGAAAATATTTATGTTACCATCTTGTGCGAATACTTCTTCAAATAACTTATCTGGTATCATATTATCTATAGCGTTATCTAGCTTCAGTGTTAACGCTCGATGAATGGCATGTAAGCCTAAGTTTGCTAGAGGATAGGTGAGTGATCTATAAACTTTGCCTTCATAGTCTTTATCATCTCTAGCCATCAGAGCTGCTTTGGGAGCATCAGTAACATCTGAGATCGTAGATGGGGGCACTTCAAAAGGATAGATTTGTAGAATCTGTCTAAGCGCAACAATAGCGCAGTTTTTTAACCCAGATCTAGTGCATGGATTAAACACTGAAGCCATGAGCTTACCAGTTGCAGGGCTCATTCCGAACATAGAATGACCAGCATGTTGCAGCATGGCAGAAAACTCTAGATTGAACATAATTAATATAAATCCAAATTTTTCGGAATTATATGTAGCTATGTTTAAATAATCAAATAAAACTTAATTTAAGTCTTGAAAAGTGCATCGTCATCCATGCTCCCAGACATCAGTGTCACGAGTAAATTTAGCATTTAAAATATTTTGAAAATTAAGCGATTAGCTCCATTTAGTCATCCCGCTGCCTGACAGCGGGATCCATGTGCTAATAGAAAATTATTTTTATTTTTAATTATTTGGGTCTATAACTCTCTTTCTATAAAGCGTTCTGAGTGTTAGTGAAGCCTTAATATGGAGCCCGCGATCGCAGTTGCGGGGTGACCATCGGGCATTCTGAAGGGTCTTCATATATGCTGCAGACAAGCTATAAGCCGGGTTCTGTTATAGACGATCATTTATCTAAGCCGGCTGATTACTCAGCTGGTCATGCAACCTACCCATGCACCTAGCGCCAGAACAAAGCGTTTAAAGTAAACTTTAGTGGCACATCTATTTGGTCTTGCTTCTGGTGGGGTTTTCCATGCGAACTCTATTGCTAGCGTCCCGGTGAGCTCTTACCTCGCCTTTTCACCATTACCCTCTCTTGCGAGCGGGCTGTATATTTTCTGTGGCACTTTCCCTAGGGTCACCCCCGCTGGAGGTTATCCAGCACCATTGTTCTGTGAAGCCCGGACTTTCCTCTACAAGTTGCCTTGTAGCGATCATCCACTCGTCTGCAGTGAAGAGTAGTCTAACAGATTATTAGAACATCTTCAAATCCTTGTTGACATTTTTGGAGTCTGAATGAATAATGGGGCTCCTTGAAGGATTATTTATTAAATTTAGGATTACTATGGGTTCATTTACAGCTGGTACATCATTTAAAAAATACGATGATGATAAAACATGGCATGTGATCGATGCTGAAGGTCTGGTTTTAGGCAGGCTAGCATCGCAGATTGCTAAGATTTTACGTGGCAAACATAAAGCCGATTTCACTCCACATATTGATTCTGGTGATCATGTGATTGTCATCAATGCAGAAAAACTTGCTATCACTGGTAAAAAGCTTGATAGAGATATTTTTTACTGGCACACTAATTACCCAGGTGGTATTAAGGAGCGAAGCAAAGGTCAGATCTTGCATGGTAAACATCCGCACAGAGTGCTTGAAAAAGCCGTTGAACGTATGATGCCTAAGGACAGCCCGCTTGCTCGCAAACAAATGAAGCACTTACATATATATGCAGGTAGCGAACATAAACAACAAGCTCAAACCCCAGTTGCGATGGATATTGCAGCTATGAATAGAAAGAATAAGAGGGACTAATAACATGGTAGTTAAAGCTCAAGCTAAAGAAAAAATTAAAATTTCCGACATTCTGCCGAAGGCGGGTCGTATCTATGCTACAGGCCGGAGGAAAGAAGCTTCCGCTCGTGTTTGGATCGCCAAAGGTAAAGGGCGTATTATAGTTAATGGTAAAGCCGTAGAAACTTATTTGGCTCGTCCGGTACTTCGGATGATTGTTAACCAACCTTTCGCAATCACCAATACTGCTGGTGCGTTTGATGTATGGTGTACAGTAAAGGGTAGTGGTCTTTCAGGTCAGGCCGGTGCGATCAGACATGGTATAAGCCGCGCGCTTGATCAATCGGATCCAGCTCTTCACATGCTGTTGCGTCAAGGAACATTCCTAACGCGTGATAGCAGAGAAGTTGAGCGTAAGAAGTATGGACATAAGAAAGCTAGAAAACGCTTCCAGTTCTCTAAGCGTTAAGAATTTCTGGAATTTTGTCATTCTTTGGAAAATCTCTGTAAGCTATATAGAGTTTTGTCGGAAGGTGCGTTGTTGGTGATTGCCTTGCCTACTAAGGTCAGGTATTGAGCTAGATTTTTTAACACTTAATGGTTAAATAGTAAAATGCAAGAACATACAGAAAATAAGCTTTATAAGTATATTGAAGTAGAAGTAGAGGAAGCTAAAGCTGCTTTATCTCAGAATAATTCAAATACTCCGGAAGCTATTGAGAAGCTAAAAGCTCAACTTGATTCACTATGGAGTTCTATAAAGACCCAAGGATTTGCAGAAGATACGGGTAACTATGAAGATTTTATGCCTCGCTATGCTATCATGCAGGGTATTATTGAAAAATCACAGATCCAGGCTTTAAAAGAAATTGAGCTAAGTCAGGTTGAGATTTCTGTAACTACACCAGGAATATATCCTCCACTTACGTTAGCAAATGGACAGAATTTAGCGGAGATTGATCTAAATAATTTTGCAGCTTTTGATCTATATAGAAAGCCAATCTTAGACCAGTTCTTAGAAGCTGGTGCTAAGATGAATGTTACTTATTGTCATAATGCTGAATCTGCACTTGCAGATAAAGATGCAGATGGACTTAGGAATTATGCCGCAAACGTAGAAAAATATGGTATAATGGAGTTTCCTATTCTCAGAATTGATATGAATGCATTCCCAAATGATCTTGTACAAACATGGTATCAAGCTACACATATGTCGCCGATTTCTGTAGAGGCCAACTACGCTGACAATAAAAGTAACGAGTGGGCTATAAGATTTGGTAGAGATGATCTTTTTTATTCTATGGAATTAAGTAGATTCCTGTAGAACCTATATACTATAATATACATAGTAGGGCCTGATATAATTTGCGTAGGTACTATATGCTTTCACAGAAAAACCTAATTTTTGTAAGTTTATTTAAGTAGTAGAGTTATGAGTTATGAACGAGAGAGAAAAACCATTTGATGAAATTATTAAGGAACTTGAAGATAACACAGCCCCTGCAGTTCTCAATCTTGCTACTCTTACCATAGCGGATAATCGGCAAGAAATGCTGCTTGCATACTCTTTGAACTTTAATACAAGTGTTACAAAAGTTTTATTTAAAACTGATGAACTTGATGATGAACAAATCACTAAGTTTGCCTTAAAATTAATAGACAATGAGACAATTAATGAATTTGATTTCAGTAATTGCAGTATAAGAGATCTTAGGGTTGCAAATATTATTACATTATTGGAGAGAAATAGCGCCTTAAGATCGCTAAGTTTAAGAAATAATGCAATATCTTCTTTAGGTGCACTGACTTTATCCAATGCTTTGCAGAATACGGCTATTGTCTATTTTGATATTTCAGGCAACAGTGGTATAGAAGCTGCAGCAGCAAGATGTTTATGGCGTGCAGCTGCTAAAAACCCCAATATTATATCATTTGCATGCGATCATGGATGTAGTGATGCAAGCGCAAAAATAAAATTGCAAAGAGAAGAGGTAGTAAAGCTAGCTCGCGAATGGATTGAACACAAAGATAAAGGAACTCCTTTAACCAATTTGCTTGAACGTTCTAAAAAATGTGCCAGTGCTATAGAGTACGTTTTGCGCACAGAGCTTATGAGACCTGAACTCGCTTCTTCCTTTAAAGAAACTGGTTTAGCTATTTAATAATAAGAGGAAATATGCAAGATAGATACGACCCGCAATTAGAGATGATTTTATCAATGATTACTGCTGAAGATATGACTGCCCTTACGCTTTCTTTCCCCCCTCTGAGTGATGAAAATGCAAAACGTATTGCGTCAGCCATAGAAGAAAGTACGCACCTTGTAAAACTTACTTTTGATAAATGCAACTTTACTCCAGAGCAAACTACTATAATAACTAATGCCCTATATAAAAACCAGGCACTTATTGAATGCAATTTTACTAGGATAGCTTTGCGAAAAGCCGGAGTAATCGAATTAGCCCAGAAATGGATAGAGTATAAAGATTTAGGAGCACCTTTAACCAGACTACTTAAGTGCTTTGAAAAATATGCTTACGTCATACCCCATGTTTTAAGTGCGGATCTTAAAAGATCTGATCTTTCTAAGTTATTCAATCAAGATTATGAAATGCAGAAATCTGCTGCTACTTTTTGGGTAGCTTATGGGATTACTAAAAATGTTCCTGAGTGCATCACAGTTGATATCTCGAATTGCATATCCGTTTATTTAAAGTATAGCGATATACAGTATGATAAAGCAGCAGAAGCAGAGGTAGGTGTTTGACACTATATAGGATTAGCTAGATTATATACAGTATCTATTTCCAGCTTACCCATGGTTATTGCTTGAACAATTAATTTTCCCTCAGAAACTTTGTATATAATGCTATAGCTTGAAGTTCGCAGTTTTATTTTATAGCACTCTTCTAGCCCGGTTATTCTGTCCTTCATAATATGTGGATTGCTCAGTCGTTCAGCCAATTTTTGCTTAAATTGCTTTTGTACTTTGAGGTTCAATTTATCCCATTCCTTCTTGGCTTTTTTTAGGAAGCTTAGTTTATAGTTATCTATATCCACTTCTATTTCTTCATCCCCAGCTCTAGATTTTATCAGTTCTATTAACTGCAGATCCTCGATCATACCCATCATAGCTTCGTATCTTTTGGCAGGTACACAATAAAACACCGGCTTGGTTCTATTTAAAATAGCTAAAGGCTTACCATGTGCACGTGCTACAGTTAACATGGGGTGTTTCTTTAATTCCGAAATGCTTGCAAACATGCTAGTTAAAATTATGTGCTTCATAAGCGCCTCCTAGTTTACCTTAGGCACATATCAACATATTTTTCAAGAGAGCTTTTGCCTAGCAGCAACGACATATCAAGTCTTATTAGTAGTTAACTCCAAATTTCCCTAGCAACAGTCCTAGTGTTTATGATGCAAGCTAAGCACACATTCTAAATAGTGGATTTCATGGGTATGTTCATCTTTCACAAAGCAAGATTCATCTTGCTTTACTAGCTTATTTAGTTCGTCTAATCTGCGTTTCGCAGCTTCAACATTAACCTTGTCCTGTGCTACAGCCATCTCAACCAGAACTGTGCAGCGTTCTGGCGTTACATCCGCAAATCCATCAGATATAGCAAATTTCATCATCTTGCCGCCTTCTGCTGAGTGCACCATAACAATGCCTGGCTTCAAAGAAGAAACCATATTCATATGTTTCATAAGCACACCAAATCGGCCTTCGGTTCCTGGAAGCTCCACTTCCCAGCAATTGCCTTCAAAAATTAAAGCCTCTGGTGTAATAATCTGGAATACAAAATGGTGCATATCAGTTATTGACTCGATGCAAGTTTCTTAGCTTTTTCTATCGCTTCATCGATAGTGCCCACCATGTAGAATGCTGCCTCAGGCAGGTCATCATACTCACCGCTTATAAGACCCTTGAAGCCACGTAGAGTTTCATTAAGAGGCACAAGTTTTCCGGGCGCGCCAGTGAACACTTCTGCAACAAAAAACGGTTGAGATAAGAATCTTTGGATCCTACGAGCGCGGCTAACCACAAGCTTGTCTTCCTCAGATAGCTCATCCATACCAAGGATAGCAATGATATCTTGTAATGACTTATAGGTTTGCAGAATCCTTTGTACTTCGCGAGCAATTTCATAATGCTCGGCTCCTACAATATCAGCCGAAAGCATCTGTGAGCTACTATCAAGTGGATCTACTGCTGGATAAATGCCAATCTCTGCTATTTGCCTTGATAGTACAGTAGTCGCATCAAGGTGAGCAAATGAGGCAGCAGGCGCAGGGTCTGTAAGATCATCTGCAGGTACATAAATCGCTTGTACTGAAGTGATCGAGCCTTTATTGGTTGAGGTAATACGCTCTTGCAGAGTGCCCATTTCAGTTGCAAGTGTAGGTTGGTATCCAACGGCCGAAGGGATACGGCCAAGCAATGCTGATACTTCAGAACCTGCTTGGGTAAATCGGAAAATATTGTCCACAAAAAACAATACATCTTGTCCTTCTTCATCTCTAAAATACTCGGCTTGAGTAAGCCCCGTAAGGGCAACGCGAGCACGTGCACCAGGCGGCTCATTCATCTGTCCATAGACCAAAGCTACTTTTGATTTCTCTGGATGCTTGAGATCTATAACTTTGCTATCAATCATTTCATGGTAAAGGTCATTCCCTTCACGAGTACGCTCGCCAACACCTGCAAACACCGAGAAGCCTCCATGTGCTTTCGCAATGTTATTGATAAGTTCCATGATCAGTACGGTTTTACCGACACCTGCACCTCCAAATAGACCAATTTTACCGCCTTTAGCATATGGCGCTAGAAGATCAATAACCTTGATTCCTGTAACTAGCATTTCAGAAGCAGTAGACTGTTCCTCAAGAGATGGTGCTTCACGGTGGATAGGAGAGCGTCTTTCAGCAGCAACTTCTCCGCGATCATCAATCGGTTCACCGATAACATTCATAATTCTGCCTAAAACCTCGCGGCCAATAGGTACAGTTATAGGTTTACCAGTATCCTTAACTTCCTTACCACGCACTATACCATCAGTTATATCCATAGCAATTGCGCGCACAATATTCTCGCCTAAATGCTGAGCGACCTCAAAAACCAATCTTTTGCCATCATGCTGGCATTCAAGTGCGTTGAGGATTGCAGGCATGTGCCCTTCAAATTGCACATCGACAACTGCACCAATAACTTGTGTAATTTTCCCTACGGGCATTTTTACCTATCTATTTTTTAAGTTGTTTTAATACCTCGAAATTGCTTTGGAGTAAAGCTTTTTATCACCTAACTTCGGGGTTACCTCATGAAAATTCTCCACACCATTGTCATACCATGGCTTGACCATGGTATCCATAGTGCAAAATAAGATAACATAAGAGTTAGCATGTGCTTTCAATACTTGAGTACCCACATACTTTTGCGCTTCTTCATCTCTTCAATATGGACCCCGCTATCTAGTAGCGGGGCGACAATATGAGGCACAGAGCTCTCTCATAAGGAGGTTAATGATTTTTTCATGAGGTTGCTGGTCCTGTAGAAATTTAAAATCAATCTTTTAAATATTTAACAAATGTGGTATCAAGAGCCATGTAATTGATTGTTGAACGAAACATCTATGTACCTGAGCAAATATTTTTTACCGATTTCAAAAGATGATCCGAAGGATGCGGCGATCATCTCGCATAAACTTTTGCTAAGAGCCGGTATGGTAAGGCAGCTTGCGGCCGGGCTTTATAACTGGTTGCCGCTCGGCTATAAAGTGCTTAGAAAAGTGGAGCAGATAATTCGCGAGGAAATGAACAATGCAGGCGCCATTGAAATTCTAATGCCAACCATGCAGCCGGTAGATCTTTGGAAGAAATCTGGCCGTTATGGGGCTGAGGGTGATTTAAGCTCGGAAATGCTTATTTTAACTGATCGCAATGGCAATGAGCTAACCTATGCTCCTACCGCTGAAGAAGTGATAGCTGATCTCTTTAAAAACACTGTGCAGTCCTATAAAGATTTGCCAAAAAATCTATATCAAGTTAGCTGGAAGTTTAGGGATGAAATTCGCCCGCGCTTCGGCCTTATGCGGGCTCGTGAATTTTTAATGAAGGATGCCTACTCATTTGATATTGATGAGGCAGGGGCGCTCATCTCATACGAAAATATGTTTGTTGCATACCTAAGAGCCTTCAAACGCATGGGGCTGCGTGCAGTCCCTGTGAAGGCGGACACAGGAGCTATGGGTGGTGATCTAAGCCATGAATTCCACGTGCTTGCAGATAACGGCGAAAGCACCATTTTCTTTGAACAGGGACTTGAGGAATATCTAGAATCAGATGGCATCAACTTAACAAACTTTAATAAGTTCTATGCGAATGAAAAGGAAAAGCATGACCCAGCAGCTTGTCCAGTTGATCAAGCAAAACTACTAACCAAAAAAGGAATTGAGGTCGGCCACATATTCTACCTAGGCGATAAATACAGCAAATCTATGGGCGTTAATTTGCAGGACAGAGAAGGCAAGTTATTCCACCCTAAAATGGGTTGCTATGGCATTGGCGTATCACGCCTAGTTGCGGCGATCATTGAAGCAAGTCATGATGAAAAAGGAATTGTTTGGCCAGAGAGTGTAAGCCCATTTGACGCGGTGATCATAAACTTGAGGCCAGGGCACACGCAGTGTGATGATGTATCTTTAGATATATACGATGTACTGCGTTCCTATGGCAAAGATGTGCTTATGGATGATACCGACGCTAGTGCAGGTGCGAAATTTGCAAGCGCCGAATTAATCGGTATCCCTTGGAGCATCGTAGTAGGCCCAAAATTTGCCGCTGACAATAAAGCCGAAGTAATCCACCGCAAAACCGGCGAACGCCACGAGATCTCAATTGAAGCTGTTAAGGCAATGTTTGCTAAGGTCTAACTTCGTTTCTAGGATATTTAATAATTATGTCTACAAGGGCCATTATTAAAAAATCTTATCTTACTGGCCTCTCAACTGTAGAAATTGAGTGTTACTTACTGCATTATCTATAATCTAGGGTTATATTAAACAGGTTTATATGATACAGCACGTTGAAGAGAAGCAGGCACCGCAAACCTATTACGCCTATTGTGCTTTACGCATCTTAGACTTAAGCATAAATCCTACAACTCCCAACTTTGCTAATTTTAGAAATATAAAGATGAGTGCTGACAGCATTTTAGATATAACTTATGCTTTAAATTTGGATT
Organism: uncultured Candidatus Jidaibacter sp.; assembly: GCA_964458795.1. Taxonomy (GTDB): domain Bacteria; phylum Pseudomonadota; class Alphaproteobacteria; order Rickettsiales; family Midichloriaceae; genus JAJTHY01. The sequence goes on from CAYWJW010000001.1 coordinate 79,065, forward strand.
CAAGTATTGAGAAAATAGGACTAGCTAAGACCCAGATAGGCGACCTGGGCGCAATCTACCTGGCCAGATTTTTGAAGAATAATACAAATATAACTTATGTAGATCTTCGTGGCAATCAAATAGGCTTAGCGGGCGCATACTACATGGCCACAGTAGTGCGTAGCAATAAAACTATTGAATACCTTGCGCTTGGTCACAATAACATAGGTGACAAGGGGGCTATATACATAGCAGAAGCTTTGAAGAGCAACACCACTCTTACTTCTCTTCATCTCAAAAATAGTAATATAAGTAGTAGAGGCATTTTAGCTATAAATGAAGCCATTAAGGGCAATACAACTCTCGAGAATCTTGTGCTTTGTGGAAACTCAATAGAGGCTGTTTCAAGTGGGTGTTATTGCATTGCTACTTCCGTAGCATCACACTTATAAGGTTGGTTTTAGCTAACTCCCTAGCAATACTTCCGCCAGTAATAAGCTTTTCCTTTGGTTCAACATATTGTGCGAAAACTATACGCCTTCCATCTTTCTCTACCCAGCCAACAAACCAACCTGAAGTCGAACCGCTTCCAGTTTTTCCGTATAGCTTCCAATCGTCCCATGTATTCTCAAGAGCAATTAGCTTAATTGTTTGTTCTTGAGCTTCCTTGGATATCGGCAATTCTTTGTTGCTAAGCCGTTCAAGGAATGCTACTTGTTCCATAGGGGATATCTTAAGTGAAGTACCAAGCCATGCCTCTGTAAGGCCGTTATTCTTGCCTTTATCTCCAGATACATCAGCATTACCATAGTTGAATTTTGATACATATTCCTGGAATTTCTCCATTCCTAAGTGCTTGGTTATTTCCTGGGAATACCATACAACAGAATACCGCATCCATGTAGCTGGCGTTTGATCTCTGAAGTGTAAGAATCTAATTGGATGCTGCCAACCACCTAGGCTTTTCTCTGCATCCTTTGTAATGGTTAGTTTTGGCTCTTGAGAATTTTTTAAAAATCCGGAATCAAAGCCCATTAGGGCAATAGCAATTTTAAAGGATGAAAATGGTGCGTGACGGGTATTACATTCTCCCACCTGCTTAACAATTTTCCCATTTTCTTTCGCAACAAAACAACCTTCCGCGTTTGCACTTAATGCAAAGAGAGATAAAACTGCAGCAAATACAAGTTTTTGCACCGTCATAAAAACCTTAAGTAAAAATTATTCGGGTAGTATATATATCTTGAAAATGAATAGCAATACTCTATATTGTGGTAGAGTATAAATATATATATAGGTTTAATATGGACTATACAAAACAAACAAAGCAGGTTTTCAGCGCTACAGGAGAACAGGTCAGATATGATGACGGCCTCCGCGCATACATGCTTTCCGTTTATAATTACATGACTGTAGGTCTAGGTATTACTGGGCTTGTAGCATTTATGGTTTCTAGTTCCCCGGCATTATTGAGTGCAATGTTCGGCACACCGCTCCAATGGGTGGTTGTGTTTGCACCACTTGTAATGATCTTCTTCGTTATGCCAAGGTTAATGAGTTTTTCATTAGAAAAAGCCCAAGTGATGTTCTGGGTATTTGCAGCGCTAATGGGGCTTTCAATCTCTTGGATATTCATCGCTTTTACCGGCGAAAGTATCACCAGAGTCTTCTTCATTACCGCATCTGTCTTCGGTTCAATGAGTCTGTATGGGTACACTACTAAACGTGATCTAACCTCGATGGGTTCATTCATGATCATGGGTCTTATAGGGGTTATCATTGCATCGCTCGTCAACCTATTCATGCAGAGTCCGGCAATTCAGTTTGGAATCTCAATTCTTGCGGTCATCATATTTGTGGGGCTTACCGCTTATGATACTCAAAGAATAAAGAACATCTATTACCAAG
>CAYWJW010000002.1:0-63745 GCA_964458795.1 uncultured Candidatus Jidaibacter sp.
TGGCTTCGAGCTCCATAGCTATGTCAAGCAGAGTATCCTTTTTATGATGTAGTTTCTTCAGCACTTCATGGCATGACTTTTTAAGGACAGAAGCTCTAGGGTCGTAGTTTTTATAAACTCTATGTCCGAAGCCCATAAGTCTAAATGGATCATTTCTATCTTTAGCCTTATTAATAAACAAAGGTATTCTCTCTGGAGTACCAATCTCTTTTAACATGGTTAAAACTGCCTCATTTGCCCCACCGTGTGCAGGTCCCCAAAGAGAGGATATACCCGCCCCTATCACTGCATAAGGGTTAGCTCCAGACGATCCAGCAAGTCGCACTGTTGAAGTCGATGCATTTTGTTCATGGTCTGCATGTAAAATCAATAATTTATTCATAGCTGCAACGGCTACGGGGTCTGCTTTGTATGGCTCAGATGGTACTGCAAACATCATCCGCAAAAAATTTCCTGCATAATCTAGTGAGTTGTCTGGGTAAATAAACGGCTGACCGACTGAATATTTATAAGTCATAGCTGCAAGCGTAGGAACTTTTGCTATCAATTTAACAGCAGCCAGGTCTCGCTGCGTCTTGTCTCTGATATCCAAAGTATCGTGGTAGAATGCTGAAAGTGAGCTAACTGCTCCCACCATAATTGCCATGGGGTGAGCGCTTCTAGGGAAGCCGCGGAACAAGCATTGCATCTGTTCATGCACCATTGTATGACTTCTAACCCTTTTAATAAACTCTGATTTTTGAGGTGCACTTGGCAAGTTTCCATAAAGCAATAGATAGCAAACTTCCATGAAGTCGGCATTATAAGCTAAATCTTCTATATCATATCCTCTGTGTCTTAATATGCCTTTGTCACCATCAATATAAGTTATAGATGAACTACAGGCTGCTGTGGACATAAAGCCTGGATCGTAAGTGAAATAATCGGTATCTTGATATAAATTACTAACGTCTATAGCTTTAGGACCGACTGTTCCTTCAATTATGGGTAAAGCAATAGTCTCCTTTTCCATTTCAAAAGACAACTTAGCAACTTTGCCAGGTTTACCTTCTAACTTGGGTTCAGACTTGCTTAAAGTAGTATTTTCTTTGCTTGTTATAGTACCGACTTTACTTTTGGGTTTAAATAGTGGCATTATATGAAACGAGTTATGTTGATCTTAATAATAATTTGTATATTGCATTGCAACAAAATTCAATAAATTTTTAATTATGACCTCTAATATAGAAACAACAATAAAGCGCTTGATTTACAGGAGCATGCATAGAGGGTGCAAAGAAATTGACTATATTCTTAGCGATTTTGCAGAAAATGAATTGGCAAGCCTGAGCACTTTAGAACTGGAGGCCTACGAAAAATTACTAGAAGTTGATGACGCAATGCTTTATAGCTGGTTTACTGGTGCTAGCAATGTACTTGATGCATATAACATATCAGTTATCCAAAGGATAAAGTCTTATAATGAAAGCCGATTCAAAAACCTATAAAATATTTATTGTAGCCGGAGAAGCCTCTGGTGATGTACTAGGAGGCAAGTTGATTGCATCTTTGAGAGAACTTCATCCTAATTTAGAAATACTTGCAGTTGGCGGCTCTTCTATAGAAGCCAATGGTGCTAAACTACTTTTTGACTGCTCAGAGATTGCTTTAATGGGATTTCTTGAGATATTGCCAAAACTTCCCAAGATCTTATGGAGACTTAAGCAGACAGCAGATGCCATAGAATCCTTTGCACCCGACATGCTTATCACGATAGATTCACCAGGCTTTAATTTTCGCTTAGTCTCACGCCTGCGCAACCGCTTGGGAAAGCAATTCCCAATTGTGCATTATGTGGCTCCAACCGTATGGGCCTATAAAAAAGAACGAGCAAAAGTGGTTGCTAGACTTTATGACCACATACTTCTCCTACTTCCATTTGAAAAACCGTATTTTGACCAGGCTGGAGTCCAATCAACTTACGTCGGACATCCTATCATTGAGGATAAACTACCTACAGAGCTTAAAACTATTAAATTAACAAAAACTACAGTACCTATCCTAGTTATGCCAGGAAGTCGGATTCAGGAACTCCGACATATGGGTAAACTCTTTGCTAATGCACTTAAGTTGCTTGAAACAAAATATCATATCAAAATCAAAGTGTTAATACCGACTCTGCATTCTCTGAAACCAATGGTGGAAAAATTATTTACTACTCTAGATAAAATAGTAAGCAATGATATCGTGGATAAGCAGATGTTTTTTAAAAACGCTCAGATCGGTTTGGTTAAATCAGGCACTTCATCTTTAGAAGCGGCTAGACATGGTATCCCATGCGTAGTTGGATATAAGATGTCACCTTTTACATATATGTATCTAAAACGAATTGTGCATGTAAAGTTTATCAGTCTTATCAATCTACTGTTAAACAAGCAAGTTATTCCAGAATTGGTTCAAGATGAGTGTACAGCAAAAAGGATTGCAGATGAACTGTATGCATTACTGAATAAGAAAAATATAAAATCCATGAAAGAAGGGTATAATAGAGCATTCAAGCTGCTGAATAATAATCAGAGTATTAGCCCATCTAAACTTGCGGCAAAAACTATTTTACATTTATTAACCAAAAATTAATCTTTATATAGTTACAATGAAATAATACCTGGTTAAAGATGGACATGATATGTTTGAAAACAATAAACAAACAGATAACCTAAGAAAGCAACAAGCTGCCGCTAGTACTACTTTTTGGCGGTCAGCTGCATTCACGGCAGCATCTGTTCTGGTATTTACAGTAAGCGCTATAGCGCTTGATGTAGGGATGCCTGCTGTCGAGGCTAGCACGCTTCAGGTAGTAGCTACTTTAGGAGCTATCACTAGTATAGGCGGAGCAGCTTTTGCACAAGTTGCATCTCGTAGGATAGACAAAATTGAGGAAGAATTAGAGTCAGCCAGACAAGCGGAGATTGAACGCACGACAACAATAGAGGTGGCGCCTTCAAAAGAGCATGAGAAAGGAGGCCCACAAATTACAAAGCAAAAAGCTCGAGAAGTACAGCCAGCATCGAGCTCTATTAGCAGCAAACATCATACTGGGGCTATAGGTAGGGACGAGCCGTCGCCTGGCCGCGGGGTTCCGCACGCGGGCAGAAGATAAAATCCCTTTTAGCAGGATAAAAATTATGCGTCCATGTGTACGACTAATTTTAGGTAATAGTGAGGATAAGACAGTGAGACTTTCCCAATGTTCAGTTATTTTTTTGTCTAGGGACTTCCATTGGCTTTTTTAATTGGGTACACTGATAATATAAGATAAGATACTTGTGTTAAAAAGATAAGGTATTATAAAGCACGAGTGACCAACTTTTTAACCCAAATTTTTATGTAAGTGATGCGTACGTCATTAAGTCATACCTGCTGCATAATAGTGTTGGCCTTTATGAGCTTCCTAATCAGCGGTTATTTGGCTCCAGACATGGTAAGCAAAGGTGCATTTAAGACCAATAACAAACTTTACACTATTGTAAAAGTAACAACGCCAAATGAAGTATCAAACAAAGTAGTAAAAATAGAATGGGGCAAAGGCAATATGCTGCAAGATATGCAGTGGGAGGATGAGTATAAAAAGCCTGCAGATGGTTCTGGACTTCCAAACAGCATCAAAGCTGTTGGCTACAATTATGAAGCGTCGGGTGTGGGTGTCTTTGGATTTAAAGTACTAGAAAGTAAAATAGCTTCGGAAATGACCAGAAAAAGAGGGATAGAATTAGTTATGCCTGGTATCACAACTCCAGCACAATATGATCAAGAACTAAATGTAGAATTTAATATTACGAGGTTAAAATGACTAAAGGTACGCCCGTAAGACGCTGGGCTAGTATTAAAGCGAATAAGGACTTTATTAATATAAAGTCTTGTTCGGGATATATAGACGCCATTGAAGATATTGATCAAAAAGATGAATTTTTAGAAGTAGATACACCAAGTCAAGAATTAGGTTTCCATATAAGAGAGGCTTTAAGATTAAGTAGATTTATAAACCCTATAGAACAGAAAGAATTGAGTTCCTATCTGCATAGTCCAGATAGGCATGCAGCATGGCTTAAATCTACTATGAGAAAATTTAGCTATAAGACTAAAAGCATGATGTTCAAACCTATGGTGTCTTGCTCTATAATGTTGCAGGATGGGCACATAACTTTAAGACCTACTCATCAATCTACTTTAGATGGGTGGGACGGTAAAGGCTTAACTGAGGCTGATAATGTGACTATCTCAGAGAGCCGTAATGATTTTGAACTGGGTATAGCTGCAAGAGTTGTGCTCGCGCGTTGCACTAGTAGGTATAAAAAATTGAGTAATTAGTGTAATATCAATTTGAGGGTCAGATAAGAGTCGCTTCTACTCATATTAGGTATCTTGATTGCTTATGGGGCTTGGGATTATAATATTACCAGTAAATGCTTCTATACATATATACGAGCCCCTTATAGGTTATCTGGATTACAGAGCTTTAAACCTGTCTATTTACTCAAGGAAGAGTTAGTTTTTCTGTTTTGGGCTTTCAAGTTTTTTAATTAATACCTGCTGTAATATCGAGAGTATATTGCTCCATGTCCAGTATATTACAAGTCCTGATGGAAATGATGAGAACATAAATAGGAAAATCAAAGGCAAGAACTTCATAACCTTAGCTTGCACTGGATCTGCAGGTTCGGGATTTAAGCGTTGTTGGATAAACATGGTAAGAGCCATCAAAATTGGAAAAACACCGATCATTAAGAACTGTGGTGGCTCCCAAGGAATTAATCCGAAAAGGTTCACTATAGTAAGTGGATCGGGTACTGATAGATCTTTGATCCATCCAAAGAATGGGGCCTGGCGCATTTCTATAGTAACGTAAAGCACTTTATAAAGGGCGAAAAAAATCGGGATCTGAAGCAGTATAGGTAGGCAACCGCCCATTGGATTAACTTTTTCCTTGCGGTACATCTCGAGCAAGGCTTTCTGAAAGGCGCTTGTATCGCTTCCATATTTTTCCTTGAGAGCCGCCATTTTTGGTTGCAAATCCTTAAGTCTATTCATTCCTTTAAAGCCCTTGTGTGCTAAAGGAAACAATAAAAGTTTAATTACTACCGTTAGGATTAAGATTGCAACTCCAAAATTACCAACTACTCCATAAAAGTAGTGCAAGAGTTCAAAGATTGGTTTAGTGATGAAATATAGAATACCAAAATCCACAGCACGATCAAATAACTTGATGTTGTAAGAAGCTTCATATTTGTCTAGTATATCCAGTTCTTTGGCTCCAGCAAATACCAGTGTTTCTGGCCAGTCTACTCTGTTCCCGGCAGCAATTTCAGATGCGGTTACGGCAGTAAAGCTAGCTTGGAATCGTTCGATATCATGTTTATTGATTGTGCTTAGCTTAGAAGAAAGATCGCGATTATCAGTTGGAATCAAAGCTGATAGCCAATATTTATCAGAGAAGCCAAGCCAGTCAAACTTATTAAATTCCATTTTTCTAGAAGAGGCGATATCAGGGTAGGTAACTTCATTAAGTTTACCACCAAACACACCTATTGCTCCTTCATGTATAATCATAGTATCATCTGTAACACCAACATTGGTGCGATTGATTAAGCCATAATTAGAAAGCTCTATATTAAGAACAGAATTATTAATAACCGTTTGTTTAAATTTAAACATATAATTTTCATCTAGCATAATTTGGATAAGAAACTCAATGTTTTGGGGGTTTACATACCTCAAAGTCACAGTTTCCCCAGTCTTAAGGTCGCTTTTATCCGCAGTCCATTTAGTTTGCGAATCTGGCAATTGCACTTGAGCATTGTTCTGCGCGAGCCAGCCAAACTCTATGAAATATGATTCTTCGGTATTGGAAGGGGATAGAAGAACAACATGTTTGCTATCTGGTTCTTGAGTTCTTCTATACTTTTTTAGTATCAAATCATCAATCCTTGCGCCCGCCAGGTTAATACTGCCGCTAATTGCGTCATTGCTAAACTTGATGCGAGCACGCTCCTTTATTGATTTATCCAAGAGTTCGTCACGATTTATAAATTTATGGGAAATCAACGGGCTTGATGGTGGCAGACGATCTTCAATCATCAGCTGCTCTTCTTTCGCTGCCTCTAACATAGGCTCTACATAAAATGTTTGCCAGGCAAAAATTACAAGTGCAGCTACTGCGCTTGCTATAATTAGCCTTACGTTTTGTGACATGCGATCGATCATATTTATTTCCTTTTATTTTTAACTACCGGATCATATCCACCTTGTGACAGCGGGCTACACCTTAAAATTCTCCATATCGACAGAATCAATCCCCACACTATTCCATACTTAACAAAAGCAGCTTTGCTATAACTTGAACAGGAGGGGTAAAATCTACACCTCTGTCCTATAATGGGAGATAGATACTTTTTATAGCAATTGATTAATGATATAGCCAACAATTTAATAACTTTCACACAGATAGTAATTATAGGTTATTTATGGATTGAGATTTTAGAACAATCGGTTATTAATTCAATAAGTATGTTTCCCTAAATTAGCTCTATGAAAGTTATTTCTACGAAAATAAGCGAACTTTTTGATTTTCATTCAGCCTGGATGCGCTTTGTAGCCAATCGAAGAGCCTATTTTGCATTGCTGGTATTTACAATAATTTTTATTATTTCAATGTTTGCTGAGGTCATATGTAACGATAAACCCATTGTGCTTTATTATAAGGGAAAGCTTTTATTTCCTATTTTTCAGGAGATTCGAGAAGTTGATTTGGGAGGAGACTACCTAAATAGAGCCAATTTTGATGACCGATATGTAAAGGAATTGGTATTTAATAATGGGTTAATGTTGATGCCTATTGTACCGTATCATTTTAAAACTATTATGAGCAATTTACCATCGCCGGCACCATCACCGCCAACTGTGGAAAATATCCTAGGAACTGATGATCATGGACGCGATATATTAGCACGACTGGTTTATGGAGTGAGGATATCTATAGCCTTTGCGTTATCGTTGACCATATTGAGCACAATTATTGGAATGATATATGGTGCTTGCCAGGGCTATTTGGGTGGAAAAACTGATATATTTATGCAAAGGTTTTCCGAGATTTGGTCTTCATTGCCGTCCTTATATATATTGATCATTCTGGCTAGCCTTATAATGCCTAGTTTTGTCTGGTTACTTGCCATAATGCTGCTATTTGCTTGGTTGCACTTAGTTGGTGTTGTTAGAGCTGAATTTTTAAAAGCACGCAATATGGAATATGTATTAGCAGCTAAGGCCTTAGGTATATCCCATATAAGAATAATTTTTAGACACATTTTACCAAATGCATTGGTTGCAAGTATAACATACTTCCCATTCTTAATTAATGCTGGTATCACCTCACTCACTGCGCTTGATTTCCTTGGATTAGGCTTGCCACCAGGCTCGCCATCTCTTGGAGAAATGTTGTCTCAAGCTAAAAACAACCTACATGCAAGGTGGATCATTACCTCAGTATTTGTTACGCTTACTACAATGATGTTATTAATGATTTTTATTGGAGAAGGGCTTCGGGATGCATTTGATCCCAGGAGCGAGAGATGATTATTTGGGGACATGATAATATACCTTATGAATTACGAGGCTCAGTAATAGCACTTGGCAACTTTGACGGCGTTCATATTGGGCATCAGGAGATCATTAAAACTGCAGTGGCAATAGCAAGGAGTGGAGGTCTTAAAGTAGGTGTATTGACGTTTGACCCTCATCCCAACAAGGTATTGGGTAAAGGAGTGGACCATAAACTACTAATGAACTTACCTGTAAAGCTCGATACCCTTTTATCATTAGGTATTGATTTTGTTATAATAGCTAGTTTTACAAAGACATTCTCCTCACTTTCAGCAGATGGGTTTATACAGAGGGTTCTTTTTGAATCGCTAGCTGCGTCTCACGTTGTTACAGGATATAACTTTAGATTCGGAAAATTTGGAGCTGGCAACAATAAGTTGTTAGCTAAGCATTCAACAAAATTGGGATTTTCTTATACACAAGTTAATCACATAAAGTATTTGGGATTGGAGGTTTCGACTAGTCGTATAAAGACTCTAATTAGTACCGGCAGAATAAACATGGCAGCACGTCTACTTGGTCGAAGACACGAAATAACTGGGACAGCAAGTATAAGTCGACACCTAGCGGGATTAGTCTTATCTATCCCCACTACCAATGTTAGTCTAGACACCGATTTGTTAGTACCATTATTTGGTGTTTATTTAATAAAGTGTGTGATACATAAAGAGGATATTTATTGGGGAATCGCCAATGTTGGAATTCAGCCCACAATTAAAAATATTTCTCCCCCTATATTAGAACTATTTTTGTTTGATTTCAGTGGAGATCTCTACGACCAAGATATTAAAATTTCTTTGATATCTTTCATAAGACCAGAACGTAAATTTTATGATTTAGACAAGCTTAGATATGCGATCTCTTCCGATAAAACTTTCAGTAGATATTTACTTAAAAACTTAAATTCACTACTGCAAGTCTCTTGATAATTTCATCTAACTGTTCAAGAGATAGAAATTGTATAGATAATATCCCTCCATTATAAGTATCTTTAATCTTGACATTCATGCCAAGAACCTCCGATAGTGACTTTTCTATAGCTACAATATCAGTGTTTTCATGATGACCTAATACAGGGCCAGAAGTCTGCCTTCCTTTTGCACGCCGTATATTCTCTGCTTCGCGGACATTAAGCTTCTTCTTGACGATTTCAGATGCCATTTCGGATGCAGTATCTTTGCCTATTAGAGTACGCGCATGACTAGCTGATATTTCACCGAGTGCTACTCTATTCTGCACATCTTCGGGTAATGTTAATAATCTTACGGTATTGGCGATGAAGCTACGGCTTTTACCTAGTTTTTTTGAAACTTGCTCTTGGGTATAACCATATTCTTCTATCATACTTTTAAAAGCCTTTGCTTCTTCGATTGGAGTAAGGTCTTGACGCTGGATATTTTCAACAAGAGAAATCTCGAGCATTTTCTTATCATCAAAATCTACTATTATTGAGGGAATTGATTTTTTATCTGCTAGTTTGGAAGCCTGCCATCTGCGTTCCCCTGCAACAATTTCATATTTATCTCCATTTCTGCGTACTATAATTGGTTGTATTATACCATGCTCTATTATTGAATCCTTAAGTTCTAGTAAATCGGACTCTGTAAATAGCTTCCTTGGTTGCAATGGATTTGGTTCTATCTTATCAATATCAAGCTCAACTTTTGAAGCTATATCCGAATCAATAATGGATTCAAGATCCATTATTCTATTATCTAGGATCAGAGCTGATAACCCCTTGCCCAGTATTCTCTTCTCGCTTTGCATTTTGCTCCTTATTATCGTTTAATAGATTTTTTTTAGTAAGCAACTCTCTTGCTAACATAATGTATGAAACCGATCCATTACATTTACTATCATATATCAAAGCTGGCTTACCATGTGATGGAGCCTCAGAAAGCCTTATATTCCTAGGTATAGTAGTCTCAAATACCAAATCTTTAAAGGTTTGACGAACATCAGCTTCCACTAACATACTTAGCCTATTCCTTCTATCTACCATGGTTAGCACTATACCGTCAATTTTTAAAGCTTGATTATAAGATCTCTTTATCAAATTTATTGTGTTCATCAAATAGACTAATCCTTCAAGAGCGAAAAATTCACATTGCAGTGGTATAACTACCCCAGTTGCGGCTGTTAACGAATTTATAGTCAGTAATCCTAGAGAAGGAGGGCAGTCAATTATTATAACATCGTAGTCCTTAGCCAAATCAGCTATAATAGTTTTGAGTATAAATTCGCGTTGCCTTACATCGATTAGTTCTATTTCTGCTGCCGCTAAATTGACATCAGCAGGTATAACATTGAGTAATGGAATAACTGTAGGCTTGATTGCTGACTTTGCCTCACACTTTCCAACCAGTAAGGTGTATATATTAATCTGTCTGTCCCTTGTCTCTATCCCGACACCGGTTGAAGCATTACCTTGTGGATCAAGATCTATAAGCAATGTCTTTTTTCCTATAGCAGCTGTAGCTGTTGCAAGATTAACTGCTGTTGTTGTTTTACCAACCCCCCCCTTTTGGTTAGCAATTGCAATTATATCTATATTATTGGTTTGCGAGATCATTTTTTAACTTTTATTTTCTTTAACTCTAACAGTAGACTATCATTTACATTTTTGTTTTCAATAATAACTGATTCGCACCAATAACTTTCCTTTAAATCATTAAGTTCATCAAGCATTGAATTTTTTTTAAATAAATAAACTATTGTGGATTCATTTATTATGGGCATGCATAGATCCACAACTCCTTTAGAATCACTAACAGCCTTGCTTACTATGCATCCAATATTGCTCCCTTGCAAAAATGTATAGCAATCTCTGATATCAGAGCTTATAACTTTTGCATCAAGGTCTAAGAGCCTAACTACTTCTTTTAAGAATACTGCTTTTTTGTTATTACGTTCAACAAGTATGCAGTTAAATCCTATTATACTCAAGACTATACCAGGTAATCCATTTCCGCTACCAAGATCAAGAACCTTGGTAGTTTTTTTTAGAATGTCACCTAAAAAAACAGCCTCTTTTATATGATGTACAATATCCTCGATTTGCAATTTTCTTGAAACCAAATTAATGGTTTTATTCCATTTTTCTATTAGTGACATGTAGGATTGCAACTTTAACAATGTTTCATGTGAAACATTTAAAATATGCTCATTAAGTCGATCAATTCGCTTTTGCATGGAGCCTCTTAAGATATACGATTACGGCTACAACAGCAGCGGGTGTAATCCCTTGAATTTGCTTCATCTGGGCCATGGTCGATGGTTTTATCAATTTTAATTTACCCCGTATCTCATTTGAAATTCCCCCTATAGCATCATAATCAATATTATCTGGTATTCTTAATTTCTCTTCTTCATTCAGAAGCTTTATGTCCTTTGTTATTTTTTCTATAAACGGTTCGTATATAGACTCCGCTCTTAGAAAATCCAGAATGTCCATGTGTTGCTCAAAGCATTTAGGAGCAATATCCCGTAACCTATTCTGGTCAATATTTGGCAAGCCTATAAGTTGGTATAAAGACCTCTTTATACCGTCAGCAGAGATTTCTATTCCGAATTTCTTCAATTGATTCGGAGATAATTTTATTTCATCCAATTCAGTCTTTAATAACCTAGTTTGCAAAAGTTTGCGGGTATATATATCCATTCTATTTTGGTTGATTAAACCAAATGCATTAGCCTTTTCTGTTAATCGCATATCGGCATTATCAGATCTCAAGCAAACTCTATATTCAGCTCGGGATGTCATCATGCGGTAGGGCTCATTAGTGCCATTGCTAATTAGGTCGCTGATCATTACACCTATATATGAATCAGATCGAGATAATACAAATTCTTTATCTGAAAGTTTAAGGGCGGCATTAGCACCTGCTATAACTCCCTGTCCAGCAGCCTCTTCATAACCTGTAGTACCGTTAATTTGCCCTGCTAAAAACAATCCAGATATTTTCTTGGTTTCAAGTGTAGCTCTCAATTCTCTAGGGTCTACAAAATCATATTCTATAGCATAACCAAATTTTTCGAATATGCAATTCTCAAGACCTGGTATAGAGCGCACAAATTGCTCCTGAATTTCTTCGGGCAATGAAGTAGAAATGCCATTGGGATAAATTAAATTACTATCTAGGCCTTCTGGTTCTAAAAACACCTGATGCCTTTCTTTTTCAGCAAATCTAGTGACCTTGTCTTCTATTGATGGGCAATATCTAGGGCCTATAGTCGATATTTGCCCGTTGTATAATGGTGAGCTTGCTATATTATCTCTGATAATATTATGTGTTTCTACATTAGTATAAGTCATGTGGCATGGAATTTGTTGAACAGATATTTTATTGCTCATATAAGAGAAAGGCGCAGGTGGATTGTCTCCAGGTTGTATTTCCAAGCCTTCCCAAATTATAGAGTCCTTTCTAATTCTTGGCGGAGTACCTGTTTTTAGTCTGTTTACAGTGAGGCCGGACTCTCTTATTGTGTTTGCTAGCATTATAGATGGATTCTCACCTACGCGACCTGCAGGCATTTTTTTTGCACCAATATGTATCATCCCCCCTAAAAAAGTACCAGTCGTTAATACTACGGCTTTGCATGGCATAATAACTCCATTGGCCAAGATCACCCCGCTTATACTTTTTGCTTCGATTCTTAAATCAACAACTTCAGCCTCATGAATTGTAAGATTGGGATATTCAAATAATGTATCTTGCATTCTCTTTTTATAGAGCTTTCTGTCAGCCTGAGCTCTAGGTCCCCAGACTGCTGGTCCTTTGCTTAAGTTAAGCACCTTGAAATGAATGCCGGCCTGATCAATAATTTTCCCCATTAGTCCATCCATAGCATCAATATCACGTACAATTATTCCCTTACCAACTCCTCCTATTGAAGGATTGCATGACATCTCACCTATGTTATTTTTATTAAAAGTTACCAAGCCTGTTTTAGCGCCAAGACGAGCTGATGCAGCGGCGGCCTCACATCCAGCATGCCCTCCTCCTATAACTATTACATCAAATTCCATAAAATCTCCTATGTTTCACGTGAAACAATTTTCATTTTCCAATACAGAAAGATGAAAATACTTCATCTAAAATTTCGTCCACATTAATTTTTCCAACTATCTGTCCCAAAGAGTTGGCGGACATCCGTATGTGCTGGCTAGCAATGTCAATTGGATAGTGCACATCGAATTCTTCCAAACATCTTAATGCTTCACACAAATGCACTCTATGTCTCTCCGAAGTTAATAGCGGTTCAGACGTTGGAGCGTAGACATCAATTGCATAATTCTTAAGGTATTCTATAACATTATTTAGCTCAGGTCCAACCTTAATGCGGCCTAATTTAATGCCTCCTACTAAATCACTTACGCTATCAGATAAATCAATTTTATTATAAACAATAACGAATGGCTTTTGCAAAAGCTCGATATGTTTGATTAATTTCTGCGGTATAGCTGCAGTTACGTCTATAACCAAGATGCATATATCTGCATTCTCTAAAGCTCGATATGATCTTTTGATGCCTTCTTGCTCAATTATATCAGAGCTCTTCCTTATCCCAGCAGTATCATAAATAATGAATGGAAAGCCGGCTATATCAAGTTTAACCTCTATGATGTCTCTTGTAGTGCCTGCAATTTCTGAGGTTATTGCAACATCTCTTCTCGCCAAAGCATTTAGTAGAGTCGATTTGCCTGCATTAGCCTCGCCTATAATAGCGACTCTAATCCCACGCTGCACTATCTCAGATCCATTTCCCTGCGCAAGATGCTGCTCAATAGACAAAACAATATTTTCCGTTTTTTGTTGTGCTAGATAAAGTGCATTTTCTGGTATATCATCAGTTGGAAAGTCTATCAAAGCCTCGAGTTGAGCCAAAATAGTAATTAAGTCAAGACGCCATCTCTCATATAAGCTTCCTTGCTCACCTGACATTTGTCTAGACGCTATTTGACGCTGTACTTCGGTCTCAGCTTCTATTAATGAAGCCAATCCTTCAGCTTGAGATAAATCCATTTTTCCATTGAGGAAGGCTCGCTTAGAGAATTCGCCTGGATCGGCAACCCTTAACCCATATATACCGGACAGCTCTGTCAAGATTTTGTTTATCACAGCTATACTGCCATGTGTATGGAACTCTAGTATATCCTCGCCAGTAAACGAATAAGGGGCCTTGAAACATGCAATCAAACAGTCATCAATTAGGTTGCCATCAACTATAGAAATAAGCGTATGTCTGAATATTTTACCAGCAGAAACTTTGTCTGCAAAGCCATACTTTTTTGCTATTTGGCAGCATTCATCACCAGAAATTCTGATTATTGCAACCCCAGATTTACCTAATATGGTAGATAAGGCGTAAATAGTATCGTTCGTAATCATAGCTCTAAAAATCTAATAATGGTTCTAGCATTATGGTTTGGTGTTAGTATACTATCATATACCACCATGTTCTCCATCACCTTTTTTACATACCCCCTAGTTTCAGCAAAAGGTATGGACTCAATCCAATTAATTCTCTCAGATAGTGTCATCTTTCTTGGGTCTCCCATAATATTAATCCATTTTTTTAAATTACCGGGACCTGCATTATACGCGACAATTGTTAAGATTATATTACCATATTGAGAATAAAGTTGGTCCAGATAAGTAGCGCCCTTGCGGATGTTTGCTAATGGATCATAAATATAGGCATCTTGAGGAAGGTTAAGTATACGTGCTAATTTACTTGCCGTCTGAGGCATCAATTGCATTAAACCCCTAGCGCCAGCAGAACTTACTGCGGTATGATCAAAATTACTTTCTTGCCTGATTACTGCAAAATATAATGCCTTAGGTAAAGCTGTATTAGTAATCTTGAAGTCTGTTGGATAAGCCTCTTTAATCAAAACAAATGATCTGTTAGCAGAAGCTTTACCTAACTCTACAGCTAAAGGGCGTAAGTCTCGTTTACTGAAAAAAAATGCTGCAGCTTCTAAATCAATTCGCTCCAAATTAAGTGCGGGCATATAGTCTATAATATTATAAGCCAGCAATTTTTGGTTTGCTTTGAATAAGTGATATGCAAACAAGGTGATCTTCCTAATCTTGTCTGTATCCGCTTTAGTCACAATTTTATTAGCGTGATCCTTGTAACTGTTGAAATAATTGTACCGTGAAGTTCCTTTAACTTTCGCTAGCGCAAGTTGCCCATAAAAAGTCGATGAGTACATAGAAGCTTCATTATACCAGGTATTGGCCTCAGTTTTAGCGTTTTTAGAATCATAAGCTCGTGCCAACCAGTACGCACCTTTAGATTTAGAATTCGCCAATTTAGTTCGTTCATGCATCTTTAAAAAATGCCTTATAGCTAGGTCAGGTTTTTTCAAAAACTCTAGAGCAACCCAGCCGGCATACCATTCTGCATCAGCAAAATGCATGCCATTTTCCATTCCATGATTTTGAGTTATTGAGTATGCAGCTCTGTAGTCCTTATTATTTATAGCTTCACGAAAGGCAATATTCTTGAGCTTCCACCATTTTTCAAAATTCGACTTAGGTTTAATATTAGTCAATAATTTAAATATAGGGCCATCAATCTTATCTCTTATCAAATATTTTATGTATAGATATCTTATTAATTCATCGTTTTTAGCTGAGTCATTATTTATATACTTGCGGGATAACTCAGGGTTTTTAGCCACAATAAGCTTAATCCTTGGCAATGTTTGGTAAGTATTTGGAAGCAGGTTAATAAGTTTTTTGGCAAAACTGAAATTAGCATTCCAAATCAGATGATCTATTTTTTGTAATAAATCATCTATAGTAAAGATACCCTTATATTCATTTATTATGCTGTCCTCCGCATCTACTCCAAGCTCTGTACTTCTCCATAGTTGACGCAGAGTAGTTTTAGCCTCAGCATCACTCGAGTTTAACTTCTTAAGCTTAATACTTGCATGAAGTAAAAAGAACTTGCCACGATTACTTACTGGTTCTCTATAAGCAAACCATTTCCTTATCTCTTCCGGATTAGTTTCATGGCTTATTGAACGCTCAATTTTGGGTATAAATAACTCTTCTGGAATCCAATCATAACTTTTAAGAAAGCCCGCAATCTTGCTTGGAGCAATAGCTGTTGGACAATTGTAAATTCTTAGTAGCTCGACTATTGATTTTGTATAAGCTGGGTCATTGGACTGGTTTGCCACTTCCAAGGCTCCACTTAAATCATCCTTTTTTATGCGCTCAATCGCTATGGTGACCTTATCATCTGTACTACCTGTTTTTGGCCTAAGTTCATAAGCTATAACTTCTGAACTTAGCATGATAAATATAAGGTAAGAGAACCGGGCTAAGTTTTTACAGAAATTAAAGACAGCTCTAATGCATATATCATAATTGTTCATGGACATAATTTTTGTAATATGTTTCCCACACTTTTTATAATATGCACTTCATCTTTAAATTCTCCTAAAATCAATAGCTTATTGTTTTCTCGCACCTTAACCATACCAATGTTTTGACTTATAAATGCCATAACGGCGTCCGGAGATTGAGGTCTATTATTACGGAAAGTAATTAATATACCTTTCTCACCAACATCAAGTTTATCAACACAAGCTGCTTTTGCTAGCTGTTTCAGTTTTACGATCTCAATCAAATGCTCGGCTTCTGAAGGTAGGTTGCCAAAACGATCAATAAGTTCAGCAGCAAAGCTTTCAAGCATTTGTGGTTCTGAAATTGCTGCTATTCTTCTATATAGACTAAGCCTTAGACTTGTATCAGGCACATATTTTTCCGGGATTTGCACAGATATTTTAAGATTCAAATTTGGGCTCCATTCCTCTATACTTTCTGATTTAACAGGTTCATCCTTCAGATTCTTAATAGCCTCTTCCAACATGTGTTGATAAAGTTCTGCCCCAACTTCTTTAACGTGACCAGATTGTTCTTCTCCAACTAGATTGCCATAACCACGCAGATCCATATCATGGCTTGCGATCGAAAATCCTGCCCCCAAATTCTCAAATGATTGTAAGATCTGCAGTCGTTTTTCTGCAACATCACTCAAGCGTAAGGTTTCAGGATATGTCAAATATGAAAATGCTTGGGTATTGCTTCGGCCTACCCTACCCCTGATTTGATAAAGTTGAGAAAGCCCAAACATGTGAGCGCGATCTATTATAATTGTATTCGCATTTTGTATATCTAAACCGGACTCTATAATCGTAGTTGATACTAAAACACTGAATTTAGCATCATAAAAATCATTCATAATTTTATCCAGCTCACCAGCTGCAACTTTGCCATGCGCTTTTTGGGCTTTAACTTCAGGAATGACTTCCTTCAACATTTCAACAATGCTGTCTAAGTAGGAAGTTCTGGGAGTAACATAAAATACTCTACCACCCCTATAATATTCCCTAAGTATTGCTTCACGAATAGTAAGTCGGTCTTGTGGTAATACAAAAGTTTTAATAGGTAGTCTATCTGTAGGAGGAGTAGCAATTATGCTTAGGTCTTTTATGCCTGAGAGTGACAGCTGTAAGGTTCTTGGTATAGGAGTAGCAGATAGTGTGAGTACATGAGCATGTGCCTTTATTTCCTTAAGCCTTTCTTTTTGTCCCACTCCAAAATGCTGTTCCTCATCTATTATAATTAGCCCTAAATTCTTGAACTTCACGTCTTTGGCTAAAAGAGCATGCGTTCCTATGACAACGTCTATTCTGCCAGAAGCAAGTTCTTCTTTAATCCTTTTAACCTCATTTCTTGAGGTAAACTTAGATAGTTGCTGAATGCGGATAGGAAATCCATCAAAACGGCTGGTGAACGTTGCAAAATGTTGTCTTGCCAAGAGAGTTGTGGGAACCAACACAGCAACTTGACATGGGGCAGCAGAAGCAACCGTAACGAAGGCTGCTCTCAATGCTACCTCGGTTTTGCCAAATCCAACATCTCCGCATACAAGACGATCCATAGGCTTACCGCTGCCAAGATCATTTAATACATCATCAATCGCGCTAAGCTGATCATCAGTCTCCACATATGGGAACTTATTGCAGAATTCATCATAAATACCACTTAGCGGAGTTATAACTTCAGATTTAATTGTGGCGCGCTCAGCCGCGATTTTTAATAGATTCTCAGCTGCTATCTTAATTTTATTTTTGAGCTTTGCTTTACGCATTTGCCAGTTTGCCGCACCAAGTTTGTCTAGCTCCATGTCCTCAGAGCTACCAAACCTGCTTATCAATTCTAGATTTTCTACTGGAAGGTAGAATTTATCACCATCTGCATAAATGAGCTTAACAAAATCGTGCACTACGCCTGATATAACTAGAGTTTGAAGTCCTTCGAAACGCCCTATGCCGTGCTCTATATGCACCACTAGCTCATTTTCCTGGAAGCTTGCTAGCTCTCTCAAAACATTGCCGCTAAATTTTTTCTGCTTAGATTTGCGGGCTAAGCGTTCACCAAGTAAGTCTTGCTCACTAAAGATGCGTAAAGTATCAAAGCCAAAGCCTTGTTCTAGAGGGAGACAGGCCAACCCCACCATTGGTGCTTCTAGGGACCCCACATCTTCAAAGCTGGCTAACTCTATGCCGTTCATTTCATATTCGGCCAAAATTCCTTTTAGACGCTGTCTAGATCCATCTGAAAAACATGCAATTATAGTTTTTTTATTCAAGCTGTTCATCACATCTTCTTTAAAAATTTCAATTGATGCTCTTGATATGGTCTTACTTTCAATATTGAAGTTTCTAAGCCTGCTATAAATTTTAGTATCTTCAAATGGATTCAGCATTATATGACTTGAGTTCCCGATATTTTCTTGAACTTGGCTTGTGCTTAAGTACATCTCAGAAAGCTCAGGACTAGGAAAGAAGCGATCATCTCGATTGCCCTTGAATTTAAGGCGGTCATTATAAAGTTTTGTAAGAGTATCTTCCGCCTGCATAAGAATGTTGTCCATATCATAGGGATAGAATATGGTGGTGTTTGGATTTAAATAATCAAATAGAGAGTCTAACTCTCCATAAAAAAATGGTAGTAAATTCTCTTGGCCAGGTGTTTTGCGGTGGTTTGTGAATACTTCTATAAGTGCATCTGCACTAAGCCCAAAATTCATTCGTAATGTATTTGTGAAGTTCTTAAGCACATTGTCAGTTATGATAACTTCATCACAAGGATGGAAGAATATATTATCAACATGTGTTAAACTTTTTTGCGTTTGTGGGTCAAAAGTACGTATTGATTCTACACGTGGTCCAAAGAAATCAATCCTGTATCCATTCTTACCATCCTCAAAGACTATATCTATAATGCTCCCACGAACGGCAAACTCTGAGGCATTGCATGCATTTACTAATCTGGTAAATCCAAAAGTTACAAGTTTGCTTATAAGCTCATCTCTATCCAGTACATCATTCTTGCGTGCACTCATATAGCTTTGAACTAATATGTTTTTTGGTAGAATTTTCTGCTTTAGGGCTTCTGGAGAAGTTACCACAATATTCTTTATCGCACCTTCACTCAGAGCAATAAGAGTAGCAATCCTTGAGTTTATAATGGGCTTGGAAGGAGAGATTCTTTCAAAGGGTAGCACATCATATGCTGGGAAACCGTGAACTCTTATATTCGGCACGAAGAACTTAAGTATATCTATGGTATCTTCAATATGTTCGTTTGGAACTATAAACAGCGAGTTCTGTGTCTCTGTAGTACGAGCAATTAGTCCTTCTGCTCCTGTCAAATAATGTTGCTGTCTTCTTTTAATCATCTAATTACTTTAGTATCCTCTTCTTCATCTATTTACTCCTGTTGCCTTACCTTCTGCGGTTTCTTCCCCTCTATATACACTAGAAACCCATGTATATCCATCGGAACAGTACTTTTGTACTACATTCATTTTATCTATAACCTTCGGATAAAAATGTATAGCTACAGCTGCAAAGGCGATAATTAGGGCGCTTGAGACGACATTGTGTGCAATTATACCAAAAATTAATGTGCCAAGACAGGTGGTAATAGGATAGTTCTGCTCCTGTACAGTGAGTCGTGTAGTATTACTCTCAAGCTGACCCCGGCCAAGCATATATTGCAAACTATCATGCATCTTCGTTAACTGAGCATAAAGTGGCAATATCTTATTCTGTATAATATCTCTAGTGTTATGTTTTGCAGAAGCAGTCTCTTGTTTAGTTTCAATACATTCTGACTTCGCCTCATAAAAATCATTAAAGTCCTTTAATTTTTTTCTCCATAACTTATCAAGCTTATTAAAGCTAGACTCACTAGTATCAACTTCCTGGTTAAATTCGGAATTTTGGGCGGCCATACATTTATCAAAAGCCTCTTGAAAGACTGAAAAGCTAAGATTGCGTGATGGTGGTCTGGTAGTCTTTGCATTCTCTGGATAAATCTTTGAATATATAATATAGTTAGCAAGTTCAGCCATAATGTATGTAGTTTTTATATCTAAGCTTATGAATCCTTTTTCAATCAAATCGTATACTTTGAGCAGGAATAATTGTTTCTCTGGATCACATGCAAGTTCTGATAATATAGCTGCAAAATTACCTTCATTAAAAATACGTCTAGCAACTTCTACAAACTTCTGAGACCCCTCTTTATTGAAAGCTTTATATTCAAGAGGAATATTATCTAATTGCTCATATGTCGTACCAATATTGCTAAGTAATGAGCTAAACTGCAAGTTTTTCATCATGCTTGCAGAAGAAAGAATTTGCCTTTTAGTATAGCAGTACTTTTGCAACAATAACTTACGCTTTATGTATAAATCTTTATAACTTGGGCTCTTAAGACTATCATAATCCATCATATCACTTAAGCGATCGGTTAGTTCTTCTCCTTTCAAGTTTATAAGTATCCTTTCTGCAAATGACCCATTAAAATAGTCTCGGTCAATTATCAATCTATCTGTGCTAGGTAAACAACTTTTAAAAAAATCTATTATGCACAAGGTAACAAAATACCCGGTCATAGCTGAAGATGCCATAAGCATAAGTCCTAGCAGTGGACTGACTTGTCGTATATACCAATTATTACTCAAGCTTTTATATTCATTGATGAAGTAACCAAGGAATAAGCCCAACCATCCATAGGTAAAGTTAAGTTTGGCATTTGGAGTTATCATGGTTATGTCTGGGCTAATCGCTATAAAGTGTATGAGAATATCGGCAAATATCTCCTTTTTATACCCTATAGCATTGCGCCATAAAGAAAAGATGTGCTCTATGGCGGTTCTTGAAGGTTCCTCATATTCCTCACTAGTATCTAGTTTGAACTTATGATTAAGATCAAGCTTAGGATTTAGTAGCAGTAAGTGAATAATACTCGCGTACTCTTTGAGCTCCTGCGTATTTTTGCGTTCACTGAGAAATCTGATTGCTGAATCTAAAATCTCATCAAAGTTTTTATGAGGTATTTTGCTCTCATCGGCTTTAGTGGGGAAGCCATTCTTTACCAGATATGTATATGCGGCTATATTAAAGTCTTCAGGTTTCTGTATCTCTTTAAGCAAGCTTGTCTCATAACCACTCTTAGACAGAAACAGCATGGGTTTAGAGAAATTGAAAGCTGCCCTTATCTTCTCCGGACTAGCAATCAGATTTTCCGGGTGTATTGTATGAAATTCTTTGATTTTTTCGAATGTGCGGTCGGCAAAGGTGCTTGCTTCAACAGTACATGAAGTATCGTGCATATAAACCTCTTAATTCATTTTTAGTAAGTATAGCAATCTCAGAGTACAGTGTGGAAGTACCTAACACAAATAAATTTAGCGCTTCTGTGAGTGGCGTATAATCTTGTGTTTTGCCTGTTTCCAACATTTTTGAACTAGACAAATTAATTAAACTCTTATAGAATGCACAGGCTTTAATGAATGGTAAAAATAGTAAACTTTTGTGGATAGCATTGTAATCACATTCTTCAGCAATCTGGGGTCACCTATTAATAGTGGACTGCTTTCGGTATTCTTATTGCTATTTTGCTTTGGATGTATACTCACACTCTGGTGGTTGTGGCAAGAAGCTGGATTATATTTATATAATATTATGGCGATTATAATCGCTAATATTCAGGTGCTCAAAACTACCCCATTTCTATTAACCGGTGAACCAGTGGCTCTAGGAACCCTCTTTTTTGCTACTACCTTTACGGTTAGTGATATCCTTACCGAACATAGGGGAGTTAAGTCAGCTCAATTAGGGGTTAAGCTAAGTTTAACTGCCCAAATACTAATGACTGTTTTTATGGTGGTTACTCTAATTTATCCACCAGAAACTGGTGACTTCAAGGGGTTAAATGATGCGGGAGGGCTTGCAAACCCCATTCAATACGCGATGTTTATTATTTTTGCACCTTCCATAAGATTGTTGGTTGCTAGCCTATCCTCATACTACCTAAGCCAAGTACTAGATATCTACTTGTTTAAGCTGATAAAAGATTTAACTCATAAAAAGTTTTTATGGCTACGATTTAATATATCTACTATGGTATCAGGCTTGTTTGATAACATTATGTTTAGCACACTTGCTTGGGTGTTGTTGAGCCCTGCGCCTGTTACCTTCCACACTCTGGTATTTACCTATATACTGGGCACTTATGGAGCAAGAGTTATAGTGAGTATAACGTCAACTCCGGTAATGTATCTAAGCTATAAATTAAAAAGAACTCATTAATTATGTTTAACTTTACTTATCAAAAGCCTAACCCACAAAGTCGAGCTAGGATTGGCAAACTCACAACTCCGCATGGAGTTATCGATACACCTGCTTTTATCTTCTGTGCTACTAAAGCTTCGATAAAAGGAGTAACGCCCTTGCAGATGAAGGCTGAAAACACGCAAATTATATTATCTAATACTTACCACTTGATGTTACAACCTGGAGGAGAAGTAGTAGAGCATTTAGGTGGTCTTCATAAGTTTATGGGATGGGATGGTCCAATGCTTACAGACTCAGGTGGGTATCAAATATTTAGCCTTGGTCATGGTTCAGTTTCTCAGGAGATCAAGGGTAGGCGACAGTCGTCAGATGAGAGACGCAAGAGTCTAGTGAAAATAAGCGAGGAGGGCGCAATCTTCCGTTCTTATACCGATGGGAGTAAGCAAATGCTAACACCTGAACGATCCATCCAGATACAAAAGCAACTTGGTGCCGATTTAATTGTAGTGTTAGATGAGTGCACACCCTACCATGTTACTAAAAACTATACGCGTCGCTCGATGGAGATGAGCCATCGTTGGGCACTGCGATCTTTAAATGAGTTCAATCGAATAAACAATGGATCCCAGCAACTTTATGGCATAGTCCAAGGCGGAGTCTATGAAGATCTGCGCAACGAGGCTATCGACTTTGTAAACTCTACTGATTTTTTCGGTCATGCGATAGGTGGTTCGCTCGGTGCACTTAAGGAACAGATGTATGAAATTGTTGATTATACTTCTAGACGGCTATCCCCTTCTCGCCCAATACATTTACTTGGAATAGGTGGGATTAGAGATATATTTTCTGGGGTAAAGCAAGGCATAGATACCTTTGATTGTGTGCACCCAACCCGCCTAGCCCGTCATGGTGGCGCTCTTATAAAAGGAGGTGAGGATACGGGGCGTGAGCACATAAACCTCAAAAATAGTCGCTTTAAAATGGATAAAAATCCCATAGAAGAAGGGTGTGGATGCCATACTTGCACGAACTACAGCCGCTCATATATCCATCATCTGATAAAAGCACAGGAACTACTAGCAATGTCGCTTATATCTATACACAATATAAGGTTCATGAACCGTTGCCTCGCAGCAATTAGAACAGGAATCAAAGAAGGTGAGTTGGAGAGTGTTGAGAAAGAATGGTTGCCATCTACAAATAATCATACTATCTGATCTCAATTGATATGGCGTGTAGTTCAGACACTATATTGCCTAGAGCATCATATACAGCTCTGTGCGCCTGAAGCAAAGATAGCTTATCAAAACTTGAGCTACGTATTATGATTTTAAAATGGCTTTCTGTGCCCTCTACATGGCCTGCATGACCTATATGTTTATGAGATTCATCTATAACTTCTAAGAGAGTAATTGGGAACGCAAGCTTTAATTTTTGAATAATTCTATCACGCATGTTATATCTCCAAAAATCCTGAGGCATAAAGCATGAAGAGCTTTTTTAGTGCTGGAATTTGCTCTACTACATCAAGCCCAATAGATCTAAAGCACTTTAATAAAGCAATGTTATTGGAAAACAATGCATTTAATAAGTTAGTGGACTCAATCATAACTTGATTATCGACACAGCGGGCTTTCAAATAAGATGAAAGCTTCGCATTTGCTCCTACATCAAGGCCTAGATCTGCAGATTCTATTATTTGTGTTACTACATAGTCAAAGTCTCTTACGCTTAAATTCAAGCCTTGCCCAGCAAGCGGATGAATCGCATGTAATGCGTCGCCAAGGAGATAAAATCTGCCCTTTGAATAGGAGGTTGCATATTTAAGCTCAAGTGGGTATCCTTTGAGAACACTTTTTAGAGTGAGATTGCCTAAGTAAGAGCCAAGGCGTTCATATATTAGAGATACTTGTTCCCTTGGGCTGAGGGAGAGTACGGTATGTGCTAGATCCGTTTGTAAAGTCCAAACTAATGATGACTCATGTCCTCCTATTTTAGGCAGTATCGCAAAAGGACCTTGTGGAGTAAAATTTTCAATAGCTATACCATCATGGCTTAATTCATGTGCAATATCGCATATAATAGCAAGTTGGCCATAGTTTTTGATTTCTGTTTCAATTCCAAGCAAACCCTTACTTGCTGAATTTTTGCCATCACATACCAAAGCTATATTAGCTCGATATGTGCCGCGCTCAGTAATTACCTGTGCAGTATCTATTTGTGGTATAACATCCAAAATCTTGCATTGTTCGATAAGCTCAAGGCCATCTGTTGTCTGTGCCAAATTTAGTAATTGTTTATGCAAGACACTTTCTTCAACCATAGCTCCAAAGTGGTGCATCTTTAAATCGTTAGGGTTGAAATCCAAGTATGAGGTACTACCAAATTCCATAACGCGTATATGAGTTATGTTTTGTCCAAGAGAGGCAATATCAAGGCTAGCGTGGGTATTAATAATTCTACGGCTACCCTCTGATATAGCAAACAGTCTGCATGGAGATGATGCTCTTGACATGTCTTCAAAGCTGCCTCGCTCAAGTATTACGGTTCTAAGCCCTTGTTTAGCGAGTGCTATACCTGAAAGTAAACCTAGATAACTTCCTCCTATAACAATAACATCCCACATCTAATCAGCTATCTCTTTTGGTAAAATTATAAGTGGAGCTAAAGGTGCTGATACTGGAGCATCAGGTGCTACATCTGTATCGAGCTTTGGCAATGGTTTTTCATTTATTGATGTTTGTGTAATATCAGATTCTACCTCAATAACCTCTGAGCAGCTACCTTCCGTGCTAGACTTTGAGAATGCGTTAGATATTGAATTTTTTATACGTCCGAAGAAACTTGTTGTCTCGTTATTTTGAGGGCTAACCATCTCCCCACAAATTTGATGCGATGATTGATCTTTACACATATGTGGCTTATCAAGGGTGGTTGGAGTATTATAAAGATGCAGTCCTCTATGCATTTTATGATGGGGTTTTTGAGGTGACTTATTACGGATATTCTTGATGGTTGTATGTGATCTCGTATTATGCAAAGTGTGATGATGCACATGTTTATGGGTAGACTTCTTTGGACGGCTCACTCCATGCTCGAGTTCATATTTTATGGTATATGTGTCTATCAACAGTACAAGGTCGGCATTCATACATCTAGTTGCGCAGTCAATAGCTGTCATACAATTCTTATTAACTATCAATGGATTAGCGCAGTGCGATAGAATGAGCGCAACCAGTTCTTTAGAGCCTGAACATGCTGCTAATAATAATGCAGTATCTCCATTATTATTTTGAGCATCAATTCTCGCGCCTTTACGAATAGCAAGTGATACGCCGATATATGATCCAGAGGCTGCAAAATCAAGCAGAGCTTTATCAAACTCAGCCTGGGTAGTAAGACGACTTATTATAATTGAAACTCTTTGATTCTCTGGAAGGTAATCCAGAGGTTTTTTGCCACTATAATCTATCTTATCCATATTGGCGCCATTATCCAACAAAAACATAATTACTGGATAATCTTGGTTTCTTGCTGCGATATGCAGTGCAGTACTACCAGTATTATCTGCAAGGTTAACATCTGCACCTCTTAGAACTAAATATCTTACTATATTGCCTGACCGATTCTTTGTTGCTACCATGAGAGGTGTTATACCGGGTCCCCTAAGTTTGCCATTTATATCTGCTCCACGTTCAAGCAAACTTGATATGGCGCCAATGTCTTCTTTGTCTGCTGCGGAGAATAAAAGCCTGGTAAAATCTCCTTGATAAGTGACTCCCGGTAAGTGATTGTTCGGCTTAGCATATCGCTCTTTTTGAAAAAATGGTGATGGTATTTTCTCTCTGTAGTCATATACCTTGCGATTTTTAAACTCTTTTACTCGGCTGGTTGTTGCGGCCTTTAAATTAAGGTTGTCTCCAAGAATGGTTTCAAGTGGTGCATCTTCAGGTTTGTTGGTTACTGGAGTATTTTTGTCAATCAACGTAACCGGTTTTATGGATTGATCGGATACTTTGGATTTAGAGTAAACCAGAGATTGATCTGGTGGTGGAAATGCTTTATTAAGCGGATGATTTGCTATTGCAGAGTTATCAATTGAATCAGCTGTAGGATGGGGTTTCTGACTAAAAGCCTCGAAATCTGACCATGTATCAGATGATGGTATGGAGCTTGGTGCTGCAAAAGCAAGATTTGTGAATGCCAACACCGCAGATATGGTTAATATATTTCTCATCTATACGTCACTTCGGCATTATACGTTTTATCTCATCTTCTACTATGGACTTAACCATATTTTCTAAATTATTATTGAGCCACTTCTGCAGTTCACTTTTAAGCAATAAAATAACAACATCTTCCAGAGTTGTAGACTCTGACACTGAATGGTTTTCTGAGTTTTTTTGCATATCACTTGCTATAATATTTAGCATTTGTGCTATTGCAGATGTGGCTGCAGTAGCTACGTCTGCCCGTACTAATGGTTGCGTGGCTGCGCTGGTCTGCGCTACTCTGCCTTTAGCCTTATTAATGTCAGTAACAGGTTGATCTAAGATATCCGGAACATCAGGTAATCTTCGAGCCTGTGTGGAGTTAGATCGGTCGTTTATTATCTTGTTGCGTCTATCCTCACCCCTATCATTCGCTGCAGTAACCTTTAGTCCTTCTTCAATCCGTTCGGTTAGAATTAGCACGTTATTTGATGCATATGGGTTGTTTATTATATCTTTGATGTTGCTTAAAATCTGACTAATGTTCTCACCAGACTCTGCGGCCTCTTCTATTTTCTCTAATTTTTCACTAGTGTTTGACATAATATAACTGAATTCAAAATCATATAAAATTTTTAACAGTTAGACTCTACTAAGTCCAACTCTTTTAAGTAAAAAATTAGGCATTGCTAACTTAATATAGATAGCCAATTATTCCATTTCAACATAAGAGTCTGCATATAATATTCCAGCATTTGCTTTGATTTACTACATCGCTTTCCTCTGTGATGCATCTTTGCGAGAAAATGTCTGAACATACTATCAGAGTCCTCAACTATTTCAGCGAGTTTAAATATGCTTTATGAAGCGATTTACTATCTCCCTTTTTTTGGTTTTCTAACATACTATTTATCTTAAATTAATTAGGTAGTAGTTTTAATTCATTAACCCTATGCTTACAAGTAGATGCTATATACTGTTTATAACCATCTATAGCGGCAACTAATAAACCAATGGGCAGATTCTCTTTTTGTGCTTTATTTAATCCAGAAACTATTAAATTAAATTGTTTTATAAGCTCATCCGCTTCAGCATTATTACAATCACTATCAACAGCGTTTCCGTAATCTATTGAGTATTTGACAGTCCTGAATTTTAAGCAACCAAGCGCATAGTTTAAATCATTTAAAGTTTCAGCCATCTTATTAAGTTTTTCAGCCACCTTATCTCCATCTACTTTTGGTGCTTCATATTTAGGAGTTATTTTACAAAATTCCTTAGCCGAGTTGTTGTATCTAACATGATCCACCTGTTTCAGCTTTCTCAAAAGATTGGTGTTACTAATGGTTTCAGCTATCTCATTTGAGACCATTAGTATAAAAGGAACTTTCATATAAGTCTCCACATGAGATGTATCCACTTTCCCTTCATTGACGAGCTTCATATCGTGCATCGCCATATCATATATACTAAGTACTGTTGCTTCATCTGCATTACTGGCATCTATATTACTCTGTATGACATAATACTTTGGGTTAAGTACTTGAGACATCAATACTCTTTCCTTTTGACCAGAACGTTTATTTATAACCTTGTCTATAGTAAATGAAAACAACTGAATGGTTAATAATATAGCTACCAACCAACTCAATATTTTGAGAGCTTTTTTGATAGTCCATTTTTTCTCGTTTTTATTATTATACATTTATTTAATTCTTAAAAGTAAGGCATTGCTGTCTGCATCGTAAGCTAGCAATGCCAAAAAACAAACTTATTTTTGGATCAAATCTAACCATTCATCTTCACTTAGGATTTTAACTCCTAACTCCGTAGCTTGTTTCAATTTAGACCCAGCCTCGGTTCCGCATACCACGAAATCGGTTTTTATCGAGACTGAAGACGACACAATAGCTCCCAGCCTTTCTGCAGAAGCCTTTGCTTCCTGGCGTGACATTTTAGCGAGCGTTCCGGTGAATACAACCTTTTTACCAGAAATTTTGGAAGCAATGCTTTCTCTAGAGAAATCTTTGACTGTTATAATTTGCTTAAGCTCTCCGATTAGTATGATATTATTCTCATTCGAGAGGAACTCTATCAGATAACTTGCAACCTTCTGACCTATCCCATCTATATTGGTAAGTAGCTCCATAGCTTCATTGGATGAGCAAACATTCATTAAAACATCAATACTTAAAAAGGTTTTTGCTAAAATTTTTGCTGTCGCTTCTCCTACTAATCTGATTCCTAAGGCATATATGAATTTATCTAGATCAACATTCTTAGCGGAGTCTATCGATTGGAATAAGTTCTCGACAGATTTTCTACCCCAGCCTTCCCAGGTTTCTATATGTGGTTCTATATATTTAGCTCTTTGCTCAAGAGTAAATATATCAACTGGACTCCTAATAAGTCCATTCTCATATAATTCTTCAATCTGTTTTTCACCAAGCCCATCTATATTGAGTGCATCTCTGCTGACAAAGTGCTTAAGGCGCTCGATAATTTGAGCTTCGCAATTTAGTCCACCACTGCATCTCCTTATAGCATCTGCTGGATCTTTGATTGCGGCGCTACCGCAAATAGGGCATATTTGTGGCATTATAAAGGCTTTAGAGCCCATAGGGCGTTTGTTAAGCTCAACTCTTAGAACCTGGGGTATCACATCTCCAGCTCGCTGGATTTCTACTAAATCTCCAATGCGCACATCTTTGCGCTCTATATCTTCCTCATTATGTAGAGTTGCGCGTTGCACTATGACTCCTCCAATGCCTACAGGTTCAAGCACTGCTACAGGGGTTAATGCACCGGTTCTACCAACCTGGATGATTATATCTAGTATTCTAGTGAAAGCTTTAGCAGCTGGAAATTTGTGAGCTATTGCCCATCGAGGCGAGCGGCTTAATACTCCCAGCCTATCTTGCAATGCAAAACTATTAACCTTGTAAACAACGCCATCAACGTCATATTCAAGATCAGCCCTGTTTTCCAAAAACTCTTGATAATAGTTGATGAGGTCACGGCTATTTTGTGCAATCTTAATGCTGGGGTTGACAGCAAAGCCCAAAGCTTTGAACTTCGCAAGCAGTTCAGATTGAGAGTTAACCCCACTTATACTACCACCCCACACAAAGTATTTTAGAGGCCTCATTGCTGTAATTTGTGGATCCAGCTGCCTGAGCGATCCTGCGGCGGCATTTCGTGGGTTTGCAAATAAGTCTTTACCAGCATTGCTTCGTTGCTCATTAAGTTGTAAGAAGTCATTTTTATCGATATACACTTCTCCCCTAACCTCAAAAGTTTCGTTAAATGGAACTTCCTTGGGCATAGTTTCTATGGTTTTTATGTTTTGTGTTACATCTTCACCAAACTCTCCATCTCCACGGGTGGCTGCAACTTTGAGTTCGCCATGCGCAAAGATTGCGGAAAAAGATAAGCCATCAATCTTAGGTTCGGCTATCAATTCAATTTCTGCATCCGGAGTTCCTAAGAATTTTTGTACTCGTTCGATAAAGTCTCTAATATCTTCTTCCGAAAAGGCATTTGCTAATGAAAGCATAGGAGTTTTATGCTGAACTTTGGCAAATTTGGCCAAGGCTTTGCCACCAACCTTAACAGTTGGGCTGAATAAGTCTGCAAATTCTGGATTTCTTTCCTCAAGTTCTTCGAGTCGTCTTTTAAGTGCATCGTATTCGTCATCAGTGATCGATGGTTTATCTAATTCAAAATACTTTGTATCATGCTCTAGTATTTCGGCTCTTAGGCGGTCAATCTCGGTTTTTATATGTCTTTTATTTATTTGCAAGGGCGTTTACCACATTCTCCATTTCCATTGAGCGAGAGCCCTTTACTAGAATTACATCACCTGATTCAACGTGGGATTGTATCTCTTTGGCCATCGCTTCTGCATTTTTAGTATAGCAGCCTTGAACATTAGATGGAAGTACATGGAATAAATTTTCCATTAGATCTCCCACACAGA
The DNA here is from genome assembly GCA_964458795.1 of uncultured Candidatus Jidaibacter sp. GTDB lineage: Bacteria > Pseudomonadota > Alphaproteobacteria > Rickettsiales > Midichloriaceae > JAJTHY01. The sequence goes on from CAYWJW010000002.1 coordinate 30,506, forward strand.
ATACTTTATCTATATGATTAGTTCTGATTTTTTCTTGCAGCCCTATATGTAGCTCCTTGCTAAGCTCACCTAATTCTCTCATATCACCCAGTACGGCTAATAAGCGACCTTTTGATCGCATACTGCCCAACGTGTCAAGTGCAGCTATTACTGAAGCTGGGCTTGCATTGTAGGTATCGTCTATTATTGTTATGCCTAATGCATCATTATGCTGTATTTGACCGCGTCCTCGTTGGGGTTTGAAGTTGACTAGCCCTCTTTGTGCGGCAAATTCTACATCGGCACCTACTAACTGTACTGCGGCAAGTGCTGCAACGCTATTGAGCGCTTGTTGCTTGCCTGCAATGGGTAGAACATACTTAATTATTTTTCCCTTAGCATCAATCGCAATTTTAGTATTCATAGAGTCGGATTGACAGCTTTCTAATATGAAGTCTAACTTTTCACTAGAACCAAAGCTTATGACATTAAGGTCTCTAGACTTGGCTTTTTCTGTTAAGATCAGATTATATGAGTTATCATAATTAATTATAGCATATGCACCTTTTGACATACCTTCAAAGATCTCGGCTTTGGCTTCGGCAATTGCCGAAACAGAAGGAAAAAATTCAAGGTGAACAGCTTCAATTGTAGTTATGATAGCTATATCCGGGCGGACTATTTTCGTAAGATCACGGATTTCACCAATATGATTCATACCTAATTCAAATACCCCATATTCTGAGTCTTGAGGCATGTTAGCAAGACTTAAGGGTAGACCAAAGTGGTTATTAAGATTTCCTTCTGATGCATATACTTCTCCCTGAGAAGCAAGTGCGACCCTAAGCATCTCCTTGGTACTGGTTTTGCCGACGCTGCCGGTTACTGCTATAATCTTAGCTTTTGTGCGGTTCCTGGAATAAATCGCAAGTTTTCTCAAGGCTTTGAGAGCGTCTTCTACAACTATTACATTTCCTGCGTACTCACCTAATCCTGAAAGGTTATCATCCACAATACAAACAGCGGCACCTCTTTTTAAAGCATCTATGGCAAATAAATTGCCATTATGACTTTCTCCTCTAATCGCTATGAACATTGCGCCTGCTGTTATTGTGCGTGAATCTATAGAGACGTTGGTTACTGTAAGACCTGGGGCTACTGATATACCTAGCGCTTCAGACAAAGACCCAGAATCCCAAAGCGTTTTTGACGAATTGTTTTGTAGATTTTGCGTAATTGAAGTCATCATAAAACCTTGTGCACAAATGATTTTGTTAGTATATTCGCTTAAACTTAAGCTTATCTCAAGTGTTTTTATGGAAGTAATATTTTCTGGCATCCAGCCTTATGGCAATCTTACAATAGGTAACTATTTAGGAGCTCTAAAAAATTGGGTAGAAATGCAGTATCAGAACGAATGTATTTACTGTCTTGTAGACCTTCATGCTATTACTACGCCCCAAGATCCAAAGGTGTTGAAAGAAGCTTGCATAAGGGGCTTAGCCTTATATCTGGCAAGTGGTATATCACCAGAGAAGTCTACAATCTTCATACAATCAGCAGTTAGCGCCCATGCGGAGCTAGGCTGGATTTTTTCTTGTATAACGCCTCTCGGGTGGATGAAACGCATGACTCAGTTTAAGGATAAGTCAGGAAAAGATATGGAAGGTGTAGGTTTTGGGCTACTTGCATATCCTACGCTTATGGCGGCTGATATTATGCTATATCATGCAACTCGGGTTCCAGTAGGAGAAGACCAAGCGCAGCATCTTGAGCTAGCTCGGGATATTGCTGGGGCGTTTAACCGCAGGTTTAACGTGGAGTATTTTAAAGAGCCACACATAGTTAATCGCAAAGAGGGCGCTAGAATTATGAGTTTAAGAGATGGAAGAAAAAAGATGAGTAAGTCTGATATCTCTGATATGTCGCGTATTAATATGACTGATAGTCCAGAACTTATCTCACAAAAGATTAAAAAGGCCACTACGGATGCCATAAGCGGAATTTATTATGATGCTGAGAATCGTCCAGAGATTTCAAATCTACTCAACATCTATGCAGCATTTTCAGATGAGAAGGTTGAGGAAGTTGCTACGAGATTCGAAAGTGCACAAACTTCTAAGTTCAAACAAGAACTAGCAGATGTTATTATAGCCAGTCTTGCACCAATTCAAGCGGAGTTTAATAAGCTCGTGGCAGATCGCGCCTATTTGGGGAAAGTTGCGAGTATTGGTAATGATAGGGCAAACGAGATGGCCAATAAAACCTTGAAAGAAGTGAAGGAGATAGTTGGGCTGTTTACTGGAGTTTAATTCCCATTTATCCTTGCTATAAAGTTGCTGTAAAGCTTTCGAAGGAAGTTTGCTTGTTTAACATTTCTCTCAGCACCTAATTTAAATATTACTTCCTCGCCTTCCGGTAGATTGACTATTAGATCCGCTATGTGATCTCCTTTTTTGATAGGTGCATCTATTAAATTAGGCGCCTTGAAGGTTGTCTTGATTTGATTGGCTGTCACACTTTTTGGTAGCACTAATTCTAAATCATTGGCAGCTACCGCATTTACATATTGCTCGCGTCCATGCCACACGGGAACCATATCGACAGCAACATCGCTAGAGGCAAGTTTTAAGTTATAAAAATTGCTATATCCATAGTTCAACAGCTTCTTTACTTCCTCCATACGAGAAACTTCGTTGTCTAAGCCATTTACCACAGCTATTAAGCGCCTGTTATCATTAAGTGCGGATGCTACAATTCCATATCCAGCAACAGATGTATGTCCGGTCTTGAGGCCATCAATACCATTTTCACCTATCTCATAATTGCGATTTGGCTGAGTTATGTTGTTAAAAGTGAATTTTTTCTCAGAAAAAAGTGGGTAGAACTCTGCAAAGTCCTTAATAACCATCTTACTCAATATCGCTAGATCGTATGCTGTCATATAGTGGTTTGGGTGGGGCAATCCTGTTGAATTAGTAAAGTTTGAGTCATCCAACCCAATGCGTTTTGCTTCGGCATTCATGCGTTCAACGAATGAGTCTTCATCGCCCGATATATGTTCAGCCATTGCGATGCTCGCATCATTACCAGACTGAATAATAATACCTCGAACTAAATCTGAAACTTTAACTTTTGTTCCGACCTCGATAAACATTTTAGAACCTTCGGCGCGCCAGGCTTTTTCACTTATTAGCACCATATCATCAAGTGATATCTTTCCATTTTTTAGTTCATGGAATATAATGTACAACGTCATTAATTTGCTCATTGATGATGGAGTCATTTGAGCAGAGCTATTCTTGCTGTATATAATTTTACCAGTATTATAATCCAGCAAAATGGCATAATGAGCAGGTGTTTCAAAGGCGTGAGCAAAAAATGGTGCCACAAAGAAAAAAAGTGCTAATATAGATTTAAGAGTAAACTTGGCCATAACTAAAGCTTCATGAAAAAATTTTTTATCAGTGCTATTCTAAAAGAACTGTTTGAGCATGCAATTAAAAGATTAATTTTTTTAATACTGCTATTTGCAGCTCACTTTGTACAGGCAAAAGAAATTACGCATCACTTTAATGACTGGACATTTTACGCATATGGGAGTGAATACGACAGGCATTGCTTAATATATTCTCACTCACTAAGAGCTAAAGGCGAGTTTGATCCGGATCGTGAGACCCCATACTTATACCTTGTTAAGCGTGGTAATAGAGAATTTACGTTGGGGGTTGCACCTGGATACCCGCTAGATGTTGTCAAGGGCGTTGATTTCAATGTTAACTACAGGTCTTATGGTCTTCAAATTACATTGCCCGATTATGCTTGGACGTTCTCAAGCACCCAGGACGTACGGTTAGTAGACGAGATGATTAAAGCAGATAGATTTGTAACAGTACGTAGTCATGGTACTGACGGTAGTGTAGCACTTGACTACTATTCTATGTCTGGGTTTACCAGGGCGTTAAAGATGCTAGACAAGTGTAATCTAAACTCTCAATAAACCTTTATCCTGCCTCTATACAGTTTTTATGAAATTTAGTATAAAGCATCTACAAGCCATAATCCAGCTTAAGCATTGGATATGTAAAAAAGAAAAAGTGAGTCACATTAACTGCAAAGTGCAATATTATGCTAGCCTCTATGCGTTTAGTCACATAATATACATAGCCATAAAACAAGCTGGCTACAAAAACCATTATCATATAATTTGCATACATCAAATTATAGTGCGTTAAGGTTGCAGCTATTCCTGCAATGCCGATCGCAAGTGCAGCTCCATACTTGTAATTGCTTAGCCAATTTTGAAGGGTTTGTTGGATGAAGAATCGGAATAGTGCTTCTTCACTAACACAGGTTATCATAAGGTTTATTAGCATCCAAAGCAGCCATAGATCGGGCATCTTATTGTCGAACTGCACTACTCCAAGAAGCATTGCAAGGGAAGCAATTACGCCAAGAGCTAGTATTGAAGAAGGTAGCATTTTAATGAGCATATGCTTTACATCACGCAGGTGATATATTGGAATGAGCCCAAATAACAAAATTCCAAGCCCTACAAAAGCTGTATCTAAGTTCAACCAAAGCGAATATTCATGAGCATTATTACTTAAAACCACTGCATCAATAATACGCCAGTTGTAGAAACCTGGTACTGCATGAGCTCGCATAAGTATGGCAGTTACTATAATTGCAAGCCATAGACTCACCTTCATTAAATTTGTCTTAGGGATTTTATAATAGATCATGCAAGCCCCAAAGAAGACGAGTATAACGATCGCTCCTATATAGTCTATGTTCTCGGATATTAGGGCTAGAACTACGGCGGTTATCGTGAAGAGAAGGGAGAATTTCTTTTTGTCAAACAACCACAAGCTGCATATTGCAAATAGTATTGCAAAATAGGTAAAGAATTCTATATCTATCATAGCTTTGCAAAATTAACAATTAACCTTAAAATAAAGTAAAGCAAACTATTGTGTACAAAGGAAGCTATATTTTATGAAAACGTCATTTGAAGCTATCTGTCAAAACAAAGGTCTCAAGCTTACAGACCAGCGCAAGCTTGTTGCCAAAGCGCTATCTGAATCAATTGACCACCCAACTGTTGAAGAGCTTCATCAAAAAGCAACAAAGTTAGATTCCAACATAAGCCTTGCAACAGTCTACCGTACTGTAAATATTTTAGAGAATTATGGGCTTATCGAAAAGTTAGATTTTGCAGATGGCCGTGCTCGTTACGAGTGGACGCATGAAGATGATGAGCACCACCATCACTTAATTGATGTTGAAAGCGGTGTAATTATAGAGTTCTTTGACGAAGAGTTGGAGCGTTTAAAAGAGAGAATTGCAGCTCGTTTGGGGTATAAGCTCGTGGATCATAAACTTGAGCTTTATGGTAAGAAGCTTAAAAGCTAGTTTAATTAAAAAATGTTAGTAGTGACTAAACTATGGTCGTTACATCATCTTCAATAGATGATACTAGAGCTCTTGCATTATCAATATGCTCACTGGGTTTAGACGTTAGCTCTTGTGCAATTTGAGTGAATAATGCATCATTATTTTTAATGTACTCCTCAGCCTTATTTAATAAGCTATTTAAATTCTCAGGAGAAGAATTATCCATATCTCCAAGTTCTGGCGACAGATCAACCTGCAGACGATACATATAAGGGTATAGAATAGAGGCCTGTAAGCTGGCAAAATCACTATTGCCGTCCATCATAGCGCTAATAATCTGACCGCCTTTAATCCACCCTAGGATGCCCGCATCTTTAAGCGATTCTACATCCCATCTTTGTGTGATGCGCCCAGTACCTATGGAGACCAATAGAATTTCATCTCTCTTGGCTCCTGGCACATTTTTTATGATTTCATCTAGGGCAAGAGCTGGTGGGTTATTTAAGAATATTCCACCATCAATTTCATTATGTGTGTTTCCAGCCATATCTTGAAACTTCTTGAGTGCAAAATAAGTAGGTGCGGCACTAGTTGCTCCTGCAATATCTTTTAACTTTGCATCGGACGCGTTACTACTTACTGCATCCGTGCTTGACCAAATCTTTGGGGATGCTGTGTCTAAGTCATATGAGGTGATATAAGTCGATAGGCTCACTTCTGAGAGCAGTTTTTCACCAAAATATTTGTCTAACAAATTATCCAAGCTCTGTCGGTTATATTTAGGAGCAAGCAAGCCGTCAAAAGTCTTAACATCTCTAAAAATAGATCGTGGAAATACATTAGAGCTATTGTTAATATAAAGGTCTAACATCGCATCAGAGCTTAATTTACACGCAACAGCGATAGCTATTATCCCCCCCGTTGATGTGCCGGTTACGAAGTCAAATAGCTCATGAATTTCCTTGCCAGTGCGAGTCTCAAGCTCTTTTAAAATGCGTGCTGGAATTATACCACGAACACCTCCACCATCGATACTTAGCACATGGTATTTTATAGTCATACGTAACTCCTTATCTTAGATATATCTTAAGATAAGAGTGAATTTTTATATATTGCAATAAGTTATTTAATACCAAGACCCATAAATAATTAAGGGAATGTGCGATAGATTTTGGTTTTTTGGGAAGTCGCGGAACACCTATAATATTGTACATATTTTAGGTGTTCCACGACGACTAAAAAAATCAAAAGATGAGGCGCATTCCCTTAATTATTTGTGGGTCTTGGTATAAGAGGGATTTGCTGTTATAATTTAAATTCCTTGCCTTCTATAATACGCTTGATATTTGAAGCGTGATTTATGAAGATCAATATTGATAAAAGTAATACTAAAATGCTTATATAATAGTTATATGCAAATATTGCCGCAAATGTAAGTATTGCCATCATAATCAGAGAAGAGAGAGACGATACATGAATTGTAAAGAATATCATTATCCAAACGGCAATACCTAAAAAACCTAAAAGTGGTGCTAGATATAGTATTACAGCCACAGAGGTTGCTACCCCTTTGCCGCCTTTGAAGTGAAGCCATACAGGGAATACATGCCCAATTACTGCAGCAAAGGCACTTAAACTTAAAGCTATTTGGTAGAATTCAGTATCTAACTCATGAATTAGCATTTCTTGAGTTAATAGAATTGCTAGCACGCCTTTGAGAGAATCAAAGACAAGAGTGAAGAATCCTATAAGCTTTCCTCCTGCCCTAACGGCATTTGTAGCTCCTATATTGCCTGACCCTAGTGTACGTATATCGGTTTTTTTGAAAACTTTAATTAGTATTAACCCAAATGGTATTGAGCCGCATAGATATGAAACTGCTAAGATGACCAATATAGTAGTTAAGTGTTCCATATTTAAAATACCAATTAAAGAATAAACTTACTCAAATCCGTATTGCGACGTAGGTTAGATAGGTTCTTTTCTACGTAGCTTGCATCAATATCAATAGTTATATTTGGCGTGTCACTAGCGTTGAAACTTACACCTTCGAGCAGCTTTTCTAATATTGTGTGCAAGCGTCTTGCTCCTATATTCTCTACTTCTTTATTAATCTCGGTTGCTATGCGAGCAATAGATTTAATCCCACTTTCGATGAAATTAAGCTCAACTTTTTCCACATTAAATAGTGCTGAATACTGTTTCAACAAGCTATGCTTTGGTTCTTTCAGAATTCTAGCCAGGTCTTCTTCATCCAATGATTTTAGCTCCACACGTATAGGTAGTCTTCCCTGAAGCTCCGGCAACAAATCGGATGGTTTAGCTAAATGGAAAGCGCCTGAGGCTATAAATAATATATGGTCAGTTTTAACAGCGCCGTATTTTGTGGTAACGGTCGAGCCTTCAAGCAAAGGTAATAAATCGCGTTGAACTCCCTCTCGGCTTACTTCGCCTTTGCCACCACTGCCTTCGCTGCCGCGTGAGCATATTTTATCGATCTCATCTAAGAACACTATTCCATCATTTTCCACAAGGCTAATAGCATCTCGAATCATTTGTTCTTCGTCTACGAGCTTGTCGCTTTCTTCTCTAAGTACAAGTTTGTACGCCTCCTTCACTTTCATACGAGCTCTTTTTGTTTTGGCTCCACCCAGCGCTTTGGAAAGCATATCGCCAATGTTTAGCACGCCCATTTGTCCGCCAGGCATGCCGGGAATATCATAAAATGGGGATGCAGTATTTGGTGGATTATCGGCTACAGTAATCTCTATTTCGGTGTCTTCTAGCTCACCTTTTTTAAGACGCGCACGAAACTTTTCTTTGGTTTCATCAGATGAGCTTTCTCCTACTAGAGCCTCAACTATTCTGTCTTCAGTAGCTTTTTCTGCTTCTATCGCGACTTTATAACGGAAGTCTTCTTTTGTCATATTTACAGCAATATCTACCAAGTCTCTTATGATAGAGTCCACATCACGACCTACATAACCAACTTCGGTGAATTTAGTAGCTTCAACTTTAAGAAATGGTGCCTTAAGCATGCGCGCGGAACGCCTTGCAATCTCAGTTTTACCTACACCTGTGGGGCCTACCATCAATATGTTATGGGGGTATATCTCATCTCTAATTTCTGGAGCTACTTGTTTTCTGCGCCAACGATTTCTAAGCGCAATGGCCACTGCGCGCTTAGCATCTTGTTGACCAACTACATGTTTATCAAATTCAGCAACAATCTCTTTAGGCGTTAGCTCAGCCTTGTGCAGTACTAATTTTCTTTTCGGCACTTGATTCTCTTATTTCTTTAATTGCTTTTCTTAAGATAGTTAGGGCTCCATAGATTGCAATACTAACAATAACAAAAGCTGCAATAATATCGGGAATTATGGAGTTGGTTATCATAACAAAATACGAAGCTATTACGGTGAGTGAGTTGCTAATGAGATCATTAATAGTGCAAACCCACACAGATATTTGATTGCTATCGCCATTTCGGAACTTATAAAGATAATACACACACACTAGGTGAGACGCTATACCTAAACTTCCTGAGAGCACCATGATCTGGTAATCTGGTGGCACACCTTCTTTAATGCGAATAACCGTGTATACAATAACTAAAAGACTGAACACTATCATCGTGACAGCTTTAGCAATAGATACGGTCGCCCTAATAGACTTAGCCTTGGTTAATACATACATACTTAGAGCATAGCTTGCAGCATCGCCTATAAAATCTATAGAATCAGCCATAACTGCGCTTGATTTACCAAGTATTGCAGCAGTGAAAGATACAATAAACATAAAAATATGAATGCCAAATACTACACAAAGTGCATATCTGTATTCCGCTAATTCAGCCTTATTTTTAAATGTATCAGTCATCTATTTAAAATTTTTACAAACAGTTATTGGTATGTTAGTTTTAATCATAAGGCATTTTAACCTAAAAATATCAAAAACGGAAGGATTTTGCATGGAAAATATACAGGTAGCTATTGTTGCAGCAAAACGTACGGCTATAGGGAGTTTTATGGGGTCGCTCGCGACAGTGCCTGCGCATAAGCTGGGAGAAGCGGTGATTAGGCAAGTGATAATAGATGCAGATGTAAAGCCTGAGGAAGTATCTGAGGTGATTATGGGGCAAATTCTGACTGCTGGTTCTGGGCAAAATCCCGCACGCCAAGCGGCAATGGCTGCGGGTATTCCCAAAGAGGTGCCTTCCTTAGTGGTCAATCAAGTATGTGGGTCAGGTTTGCGTTCAGTGGTTATTGGAGCTCAGGCTATTATGCTAGGGGCTTCAAAAATTATCATAGCCGGCGGGCAAGAAAGCATGAGCTTAGCCCCCCATGCCATATATATGAGAGGTCATAGAATGGGTAATGTCGAAGCTGTGGATACCATGCTTAAGGATGGTCTTATGGACATCTTCAATAATTATCATATGGGTATTACTGCTGAGAATATTGCTGAGCAGTTTGGTATCACTAGAGAACAGCAAGATGAGTTTTCAGCAAACTCGCAGAACAAGGCCGAACGTGCACAAAGAGAAGGTAAATTTCAGGCTGAGATTGTGCCAGTTAAGGTAATGGTTAGGAAAGAGGAGATAGAATTCAAAACCGATGAATTTGTTCGACATGACGTAAAAGTTGCAGAGTTAGCCAAGCTTCGTCCTGCTTTCAAAAAAGAGGGTACCGTAACCGCTGGCAATTCAAGCGGTATAAATGATGGTGCTGCTGCGGTACTACTTGTGTCGCTTGAAGAAGCAAAAAAGCGCGGCCTTAAGGTTTTAGGTATAATTAAAAGCTTTGCACAGGCAGGCGTGGCTCCAGAAATTATGGGTATTGGTCCAGTAGAGGCATCAAGGCAAGCTCTTGAGGTGGCAGGATGGAAAGTTTCTGATCTCGACTTAATCGAGGCTAATGAAGCGTTTGCATCTCAAGCTTGCTATGTCAATAAGGAGATGGGGTGGGATGCAAATAAAGTTAATGTAAGCGGTGGTGCTGTTGCACTAGGTCACCCAATAGGGGCTTCGGGTGCTAGGATCCTTGTAACTTTACTGCACGAAATGGGCAGGCGCAATGTTAAAAAGGGCTTGGCAACTCTTTGTATAGGTGGCGGTATGGGTATTGCAATGTGTATAGAAAGAACTTAACTATTTCCAAGACCATCTTGATGAAACGCCAAAACTTTGAAATCTGTTAGTTAGCGATGCTGAATAAATTCAGCATGACAAGCTTTAATTCCATGCAATTAACCTTTTATTAACACTTTGCGGGTAGTATGGGTATTAATTGGGTGTTGGAGATTGGTCATGACAGCGGAAAATAACTTTGCACAGAATCTTAAAACCATAGCTATAGCTGGAGATGTAGAAAAACTTGAGCTGCTTTTGCGTGGGTTTAACAAACAGCTGCACCAGGCAGTTGTAGAAGAAGTGTTTGATGAACTATATACAAAGCTCGATAGTGGGCAAAATGTTGACCAAATAATAGATGTATTGAGGGTGCTCTATCCAATTATGGGCAGAGACAAGGCACTTGAGAGGACTGTGAGCAAAGCTCCGGATGTTGAAGTTCATCTTGCAGTAGGAGCATCCTTTGATGAATGGAATGCTGCAGATAAAAAAGCGAGGAAGCTTGAAGAGGATCGCATAAGGGGTGATCTGAGCGATGATTTCGGTGCTAATCCTACATATCAGGTGAATCCTAAGCACCAGGATATAGTAAGTGACATACTTGATAAAGCTGAAGGCAAGGCACATGTGCATTCTAAATCTGTGCGCAGAAAATGATTTCCATTAAGTGGAAATATATTGTAAATAAAATGTGCGATTAACCATTTATTAACACTCTTTTACTACTCTTATAATGGTATTTAAGTATGTAGAGGGTGAGATATGGATGAGAAGCAGCGGCAACAAGGGCTCGAAAGACTTAAAAGGATGGGGGTATCTGTGAAGCAAGAACAAGGACAAGAGCAGGAGAAGCAGCGGGCTGAGGTCGAAGCTGAGAGAGCGCGTGAAGCAGAAGAGAAAGCTCAAGCAAAAGTTGCTGAAGGAAGAAGGGAGGCCGCCAAAAAAGCTCAGATAAAAAAGGGAGCTGATGCGGTTGCAGTAGAGAATGCAGAAGAAGTAGTAGAACAGGTGCGGGAACGGAATAAAGAACAAGCCAGGAAGCGCCAGGAAGCAGCTGAGAAGGGGCGGGCAGAACCTGCTCAAGCTGTGGAGGCGAAGGTAGAAGGGCAAGATGTAGGAAAGCAACAGGAAGAAGCAGCAAAGCGTGCAGCTCAAGAGGCGGCAGAGAGAGAGGCTGAAGAGAGAAGGCAACAAGAACGACTTCAGCAAGAGCAGCAAGAATTGGAAAGGCAGCAGAAATTAAAGCAGGACCTAGAGGCGCAGCAGGCGGCTGAGGCGGCAGCGCGTGTTCAAGGCGCGGAGGCGCAGCAGGCGGCTGAGGCGGCAGCGCGTGTTCAAGGCGCGGAGGCGAAGCAGCCAGAGGTTGAAAAGCGGCAAGCTATAGAAGTAGGTGGCACGGAAGTAGAAGAAAAGGTAGTAGAAAATGTGGAAGTTGAGCAATCTGCTGAAGAAAAGGCGCGAATAAAGAGAGAAGGCTTGGTACGAGAGCTTGCGCAGAAGGAACAAGAACTACGTGAAATGCGAGAAATGGATGAGAGGCGAAAGCGTGACTTGGAATCGCTTATGGGAAAGCCAGAACCATCGGAAGAAGAACTCTCTTTTTCCAAGCGATTAACTCAAGCTATAAGAGATAACAATTCGACGGTGGTGCTTTCAATGATGGAAAAGCGTCTTACCTCGGAAGAACAAAGCTTTGTAAATGGAGCATATGTAACAACTTTTAACGATATGCTTACTTCAGAAGATACATCAAAAATGATCATACTTAAAGCTTTAGATGCCGCTATAGATAAAAGTGAAAAAGAAGCGCTTAATGTCCAAGTATTTCAAAATGCACTAGGAAAAGATGAAGATACACTAAAGTATATAAGAAGAACAGAAAGGTTTAAGAGGCGTGATGGTGAAGAGTTGGATATATTTTATGGGCGTACCGATGCTAACGTTAAGGATGTTATGCAGCAAAGAAAAGTGGCAAAAGAGGCGGAAGAAAAAGCTGCGCGTGATGCAGCAAAACCACGAGGTACTACTGAAGGGTTGCTGGAGCCGTTATTGGCCCCTGGCGAAATAGTAGAAGAGGAAGATCTTGACCTTGGGGTAGATGATAAAGGTGCAGGAACTGGGATACCAGTACCAACGTGATCTCCATCTCCATCTCCATCTCCATCTCCATCTCCACCACCACCACCATCTCCATCTCCACCACCACCACCACCGCCTCCGCCACCAGCTACAGGAGGGGGTGTTCGGACGCCATCACCACCACTTGCAGGAAGGCCAGAGCCTGCTGAAGAAGATAGAGTTGCTAAATTAAGGGCTAGAATCGAAGGGTTAGAAAGTAGTGAACAATTGACGCTTGCTAAGCTGCAAGCCGCAGGAAACGAAGCTGCTAGGAAGGAGTTAATTAGAAAGCAGCTTTTAAGCAATATGAAAGCTTCAGAACCTAAGAATCAAAAGGCTAAGGACTTGCTAGACAGTAAGGTGGAAGCTATTTACAAAGAGTTTTATGACGACTCAGACAACGCTCGCGCAGACAAAAAGGATGAAGCTCTTAATGCGGCATTGGACAAAGTATGTGACCCTATATTGTTGCAAGCCTATTTATGCCAAATTTCCGGTAGGCCATATGATGTGGCCTCTGAAGGCGATGCCGCAGCCGTTAAGAGATATAGAGATGATGCAGTAGAGGCTTTTGCTACACCTGGTGGTATAACCCAAACTAATATAGAAGATGCCTTAGAGTTTGAAAGTAATCAAAATACATGGGGGACTTGGGGCAACCCTTGGTATAAAATAGGTAGAACTTTATCAGGGTTACCATATGGTCTGGCTCGCATACCTGGAAATGTTGCCACTAACATTGCGGATTTAGTAAGCGGAAGCCCGGTGGCTAGCGCATTTTGGGGTTCGGCTATACTTGTTGGCGTTAGCATGATTTTCCCAGGTGCCTTGCCATTTGCAATACTTTATGGAGCTGCCATAGTGCTTACCACGGCGATAGTATCAGGGATAAAGGCGATTAATGATACTGGACCTGGCAAAATAGCCTTCAAGGCACTGGGTGTGTTAGGGAGCTTCCCGCTTGATTTAGCTGTAACACTCTTGGTAGGTATGACCGCAATAGTATCTTCGATATCTAGTGGTAAAACCATCGCAGAAACTATGGATCAAATAGGGTATAAACCATTTGCGATCGGAAGAGCAATACTCGCAGAAAGTCCACCTATTAAGCCTAAAAACTTTAATGAGCACTATAACAAGTCTGCTGTTGATAATGCTAGTGAGAAGGCCGAGATTAATAGAGGGTTTAATGATCTATCAACGGAAGAGCAAACTAAAGCTTTCGGTGATAAAGCTATAAGTAAGCACCTGGAAGCTGAGGGTATTCTTAAAGTGAAGCTAGAGGAGTTCTTCAGTAGAAACCCATCAGAAGCTCAGGTGAAGACGATGCTAACCGGCAACCCTGAACTTCAGAGCTTTATAGAAGCAGATGCCGCTCTTAAAGCTCAGCTAGCTAAAATCCTCCCACCAGGGCCAGCAGTTACGTCTGGGGTAGACCCAGCAGTTGCCGCAGCTGATAAAGCGCGACGAGAGGCAGCTGCTGCTGTTGTAGGTCTCAGCGAAGGAGAGATTGGTGCGAGAGGGAGGAGTGAAGAACGAAGGCCAGCAGCAGAAAGAGAAGTACATAAGAGAAGCCATTCTGAGCCGCCTCGTGGACTCTAAGGGAATGTTCACAGGGTTAATCTATGTATCTAGCTGCCTTCCTGACTCCCCGCGTCGCTACGTGAGGACCCAGAAAGGTAAGAAGTTGTGATGATATTGTGATTGAAGTAAACCTCTCTACCCTATTTTTCACCTGTTAAAATAGGTGAAAAATATTTCACGCAGGGACTTCCATCCACCCTTACGAGTCAAGTATACTAATAAATATAAGATCAGAGAGGTATAGTTATAGACGACAGAAAACTTAGTCTTATGATCGGCGGGTAAAGTTTCAAATTTGAGGAGTATATGTATTATGATGTAATAGTAATAGGAGGAGGTGCCGCGGGACTTATGGCAGCAGCGCAAGCTGGTAAGCGAGGCAGAAAAGTGCTGCTTATTGAGCATACTAATAATATGGGGGAGAAAATTAGGATATCGGGTGGAGGTAGGTGTAATTTCACTAATATTCATGCATCTTCCAAAAACTATATTTCTGAAAATCCACACTTCGCGATATCCGCACTTTCAAGGTATACCCAATATGATTTTATAAAACTCGTGGAAAGCTATAATATTGCCTATCACGAGAAGACTTTAGGGCAACTGTTTTGTGATGGTCCTTCTATGCAGATCGTGCTAATGCTGGCTGAGGAGTGTGAAGATGCTAAGGTTACTATTTTACTTAATTGTCAGGTAATTAATGTCAATAAAGATAAGAGTTACTCGCTTAAAACTAACCGAGGAGATCTTAGCTGCGAGTCTCTGATTATTGCAACTGGGGGTCTCTCCATCCCCAAAATGGGGGCTACCGACTTTGGTTACCGCATAGCTCGTCAATTTGGAGTAAACATAATTACTCCTAGACCAGCTCTAGTACCACTTACTGTGGGCAAGGAGGATATAAACTTCTTTAAGGATTTAAGCGGGGTATCAATTGCTTCAGTAGTAAGATACAAACAAGCCTCATTTAAAGAGAATATATTGTTTACTCACCGAGGCCTAAGCGGCCCTGCTATTTTGCAGATCTCTTCATATATTAAGGGGTTGGGGGAAGATATATATATCAACTTACTGCCGGAAGTGAATTTAAAAACAATTTTCTTAAAGGAAAAGAATAACAAAGTGTTGCTCAGCAACTTTCTTAAAGAGTTTCTTCCTAAGAGGTTTGTAGAAAGCTGGTTTAAGATTAATGAAAAACCTAAGCGTATTATAGATTATAAAAAAAGTGATCTGGAAGCGATTGCAGAAAGTATCCATAACTTTAAGGTCACTATAAATGGTAATGAAGGGTATGCTAAAGCTGAGGTAACAGCTGGGGGAATTGATACTAAAGAATTATCTTCAAAGACTATGGCCTCTCTTAAGGTGCCCGGCCTATTCTTTATTGGAGAAGTAGTAGATGTTACTGGATGGTTAGGAGGCTATAACTTCCAGTGGGCCTGGTCTTCAGGATATGCTGCTGGATTGCACGCCTAGCTAATACCAATTACAGTTATTTACTGGAATTGGTATTAGTACGCAATAGCTCATTAATTGAGGTTTTAGCGCGAGTGCTTGCATCAACGCGTTTAACTATGATTGCTGCTGAGATTTGTGTTTTGCCATCAGAACCTGGTAAAGTTCCTGGGACAACAACGCTGTGATCTGGTACACGGCCATAAAAAATTTCTCCCGTTTTACGATCATATATACGAGTTGAGGCGCCTATAAATACCCCCATTGAGATAACAGAACCATGCTCAACTATAACTCCTTCGGCTATCTCACTTCTTGCTCCTATAAATACGTTGTCTTCGATTATGACAGGGTTTGCCTGAACTGGTTCAAGAACCCCACCAATTCCAACACCACCTGATATGTGGCAGTTAGCACCGATTTGTGCGCAACTACCAACTGTTGCCCAAGTATCGATTAAAGTGGATTCGCCCACATAGGCTCCAATATTTATAAAGCTAGGCATGAGCACCGCTTTTGGGGCTATGTATGCTGAGTGCCTAACGATCGCACCGGGCACAACTCTGAACTCTGCAGATTTCCATTCTGCTTCGTTCCAGCTGGCAAACTTAAGTGGGATTTTATCATAAGCATGGAAATTGGATATCACAGAGTTCTTGTAAATCCTGAATGAAAGCAAAATAGCCTTTTTTAACCATTCATTTGTTTTCCACTGGCCATCAACTTTTTCGGCGATTCTAAGATTGCCATCATCTAGGTCTTGTAAAGTTGTAAGTATCGCCTCTTTAGTGGGCTCTTCGAACTCAGAGATATCATCTCTAGACTCCCAAGCAAGTTCTATTAAATTCTTCATGCAATAAACCGTAGACTAATTTCCACAAACAATATACATTCTAGCTGGTAAAAACAAAATAAATCTTGCCGGATGATCGTATCCTGTAAAAATTGTGGTGCTAAATTTAAAGTAAGCAAGGGTGATATAGGTCCTGGTGGCAGAAATGTCAGGTGCTCCGCTTGCGAATATGAATGGTTTCAAGAGAATATTCAAGCATCCACAGTTGAAGAAGAGATGGCTGCGAAGTCACACACAAGGATTATTGCGCTAAAGGATAAGAGCATACCATTACATCGCAACATGTGGCTATCGTTCTTGCTCAATACCACATCTTTATTAGCCTTTGTTTTGCTTTTGTTTGTGCTTGCACTCACTTATAGGGGCAAAATTATAGAGCATTTTCCAGAGGCAGCACAACTATTTGAAGCTATTCATCTGCATGACGTGTCAGACCTTAGATTCACATTTGCGGACTTTAAACTTAACGCGGCTCCTGGAGATACTCAAAGTTCTGAAAACATAGGGCTTAACATTAAGGTAGTGGCAAAAAATATTGGCGAAAAGGCTCAATATCTAGAAGTAATCAAATTTTCTGTTTACACTAAAGATAAGGAATTCATAGGGGAACACACTATGCATTTAGACAAAGTTATTGAAGCTGGCAATGAAGAAGTCATTGAAGGTAGGCTGAGCAGCCTACCAAAAACAGTAACATTTGTTATAGTTGAAATGGGAAACTTATTTGATATTGCTCTCAGGAATCAATCAGAGATTCTGAGCTATAAGAGCACAGAGGATCATGATGAAGGTAGGGAAATTCTTCCAACTGAGGCTATATTATAGAAAGAATTGAAAGCAATCTCTCTTATAGTCGTTAGTACGTAAAGCCCCAGATTTTCTCCAACTCATAATTTGCTCTAACTTCCGGCCTGAATATATGGATGATTACATCATGTGCATCAACTAGTATCCAATCACCTACAGCCTTGCCCTCAATTCCGATATGATCCATGCCAGCTTTCTTAAGCTTATCTGCTATGCTGTCTGCGATAGATCCAATATGTCGTGAAGAGCGTCCTGAGGCTATGATTACATAGTAAGCAAAGTCTGCCTTCCCTTCTAGATCAACGATTACAATGTCTTCGGCTTTATCTTCTTCCAAAGACTTAATTATAAAGTCCACCAATTCCTTAGCTTTAGGCTTGGTGCTCAAATTTCTGTTTTTGTCTAAGTTCTTGTTCATTTCTAATATTAGTTGATGATTTAGGGTTTCTTCTTAATTTCACGAAGTACC
The DNA here is from genome assembly GCA_964458795.1 of uncultured Candidatus Jidaibacter sp. GTDB lineage: Bacteria > Pseudomonadota > Alphaproteobacteria > Rickettsiales > Midichloriaceae > JAJTHY01. Next base: position 48,299 of record CAYWJW010000002.1, read on the forward strand.
ATGGATACTGGGTTAGCCTTCCTTTATGAGTTGGCTTAATACACCCACCGTTAAAATTTGATTTCATTTTACTCGAAACTAGCCATTTATGATAGTCTTCTCTATCAAAAATTATGATTGGGACCGATTTTATTATTTCCTGCCACTTATACCACTTGGGTAATTGCACCATATTATCGGCACCTATGATATAGGCAAATTCAATGTTTTTATACATACTTAGCAGTCGTTTTATCAAGCTAATTGTATAGGTATCACCAAGATTAGCTTCATAATCTGTTACCAAAATTTTTGGATGGTTTGCCAGCTGTTTTGCGAAAGCAAGCCTGTCTTTAAGAGTATCTGCGGATGCTTTGGCCTTCAATGGATTTTGTGGAGTTACAAACCAAATAACCAAGTCTAGCTTGAATCGCTTTATGGCTTCAAGACTTATATATCTATGGCCTTCGTGCGCTGGGTTGAAGGTTCCGCCTAATATACCAACTCTAAGATGTGCACTGGGCGATATAGGTAGGAGCCTGTATGGGTTCGACGTAATTGTCATCAGCTTATTCTACTAAATCCTTCTTTTAGATAGGCATATCCAGTAAGTAGTGTGAGAATAGCTGCCACCCACAACGCAACCTCACCTACATAATATAGTAGGGGAGTTTTAGTTGCTTCTTCTCCTAATATAAGAACCAAAATCGCAACAAACTGAATACTTGTTTTTATTTTAGCAAGTTTAGTAACTGGGATACTAACTTTAAATTCAGATAAATATTCTCGTAGCCCGGATACAATAATCTCTCTGCATACAATTAGAATAGCTGGGATTATGGGTGCACGATCAAAATAGACTAACATCATTAATGTAGATGCAACCAGTAGTTTATCAGCTATCGGATCTAGTACTCGCCCAAAACTGCTTTGTGCGCCCATGCTGCGAGCTAATACACCGTCAAGATAATCAGTGATTATGGCGAAAGCAAACAATATAGCTGCAATCCAGTATCCAGCTGTACTGGACATGTATAGAGCAATCAAGAGAAGGGGAATTAATCCAATTCTGATCAAGGTTAGTATATTTGGAAGTTCTTTCATAAACAGCCTTATTTTTCCACTATTTTAATTCGATGAGTGGCTATGTAAATAATTAAATATTTTTTCTGCAACAGTTTTGCTAATACCGCTTACTCTAGTAAGGTCGGAAGCAGAAGACTGCATGATAGCTTCTAGTGATCCAAAGTGGCGCAGTAACGCAATTTTTCTCTGAGGGCCTATACCAGGAATTGAGTCTAGGTTTGAGCGTTTAAGGTCGCGAGAACGGTTATCTCTATGAGATTTAATGGTCCAGCGATGGACTTCGTCTCGCAATATTTGCAAGAAGTTGAGTGTTTTATCCCGCACATTGAGCTGAAAAGATCTTCCATCTTTCATATGAAAGAATTCACGCCCTGCATTTCTATCCGGGCCTTTTGATATACATATGATATTAAGATTTGGGTACCCGAGTTTTTCAGAAACCTCCACTGCTACTCTCAAATGCCCTTTCCCTCCATCAATAAGTATAAGATCCGGATAGTTGTCTTCGCTTAATTTCTTGAGGCGACGCGTTAATACTTCTTTTAGCATTTCATAATCGTCTGGTGCTTTTGTTGATTTAATATTAAATTTTCGGTACTGATCTTTGACAAAGCCATCATCTGTATAAACAACCATACAACCGATTGCATTGCTACCCGATATATGGCTGTTATCATAAACTTCTATCCTCTCAATTGGCTCTTTCATTCCGAATAGTTTCGCTACAGCAGCAAGGTCATTCTCATGTTTGAGGCGCTCTTTCAAGAACTTATTCAAGGAATCACGGGCATTACTAAGCCCAAAGTCAATCAGATCAAGCATACGTTGATTAACTTTGCCTCCAAATAACTTAACTTCCTTACCTGCTTTACCTCTCAAAAAGTTTTCTAGAGTCTCAGATTGTGGGCAGGGGTGGCTTATAATAATTCGTCCAGGTGGGTTGTTGTTTTGATAGAATTGTCCGATGAAGGTTTCTAGAATTTCCCATTCCTGCATATCTATCGTATCATCTTGGTAGTATGATTTGTTGCCATAATTCTTTCCACCCCTAATGAAATAGATTTGTATGCAGGTGACATCCTGGTTTTTGGCTGCCACAATCAAATCAACATCAGTGTTTCCCAAGTCAGCAAAAGTATTTTTTGCCTGGATTGCATTTAATATTTTAATGCGATCTCTAATTTGTGCCGCTTTCTCATAATCCATATCATTGCTAGCTGATTCCATAAGTGATAGTAATTTATCATGGACTTCCGAACCTTTGCCTCTTAAAAAATCTTTGGCTAAACTTATTGACTTTCTATACTCATCGCGACTTATTTTCCCGACGCAAGGCGCACTACAGCGTTTGATTTCATACTGTATGCAGGGACGGGTGCGGCTAGCAAAGAATGAATCTGTACAAGGACGAATATAAAAAACTTTTTGTAGCTCTATGAGGGCATTTTTTACTTGTGCGGCGGAAGCAAATGGTCCGAAATATGTGCCTTTGGTCGCTTTATTGCCACGATATTTAGTTATACGTGGAAAGTCATGAGTCTCTTCAAATAATATGTAGGGGAATGATTTGTCATCACGTAAGCTTATATTATACGGTGGTTTTATGCTTTTAATCAGGTTAGCTTCTAAGAGTAGAGCTTCGGCCTCAGAGCCTGTAATTATGTAGTCAATGCTATTTATTTGTGAAACCATCCGCTTAATTCGGTGTGTAAGTTTCTGATAGTTAGCATAGGATATAACACGTTTTGGTAATTCTCTTGCTTTACCCACATAGAGTATTTTATTGTGTATATCAATCATCTTGTAAACACCAGGCGAGCTAGGCATAGCAAGGACTGCAGCCTTAATTACGTTTACACCTTTCTGTATATTAAACTTTTTCTCTTCCGTATCCACGTGTGCTTGCCTTAGATTTATATATGTAATTATACCAAACTTTAGCGCAGTGGGCCATATTTTTCGGTGCATTCATAAGTTATTTACTGGAATTGGTATTAAAGATATAAACCTGATCTGGCGCTGTTGCATAATGAAATTTGAAAAATTCGCTCCTTATAAATCAATATGTAGCAGATGACAAATTGATGAAAAACTAGTATTTGCAACAGTACCCTAAATAGCTATCTAGCCTCTTTGAAAAGGTAAGATTTAATGGCACTCTGTTAGCTATTTTTGAAGTGAGGGAAGCAACGGAACGTCTAGGTGGCTTATTAGGGGGTGTTATTCAGTGTTTACAGTTGTCTTTATCTAATAATTAGAGTATTTGCTAGCACATAATCAGATATTTAATGACAGTAGTGTATGCAAACAACATTTAAAGCCATTAGGCGTACTTGGAATAATAACATAAGTAACTATAATTTTAATATGCTATATGGTAAAGAGGACTTACCGAGCATCAGAGAATTTACCGAGAAACACATCTATCTTGTAAGGCATGGTCTAGATTATAGAAGTATGCTCACCAGTGATACAGTCACATCTAATATTATACGACAAGTTTTTAAAACTTGGGAAGGTGAAGATTCAGATTTCCTTAAAGATAATCTTTTTATACAGCCAGAGAAAATGCCAAATGAATGCGGTTCAATGAAGGTATTGATATCTGCTATCGAAGACTTCCCAGAGTATGAAAAAGTATATATGCGGAACCGAGATAATAACACTATGCTTTGCATAGGCGGCCCAGCTGCAGAAGATCAAATTGTGATTACTAATATTATTGCTGGTATTCGTGAAAGGCTAGACAGAGTAGTATATTTGACCAGAGATTATAAAGAATCAAATGTAAATCACTCAGCTAAGCAATCACACGCGCGTCACGGCAATGCACTTAATGCAGATGCAAGTTTGACTGGACATGCATTATTACCAGTATTCATTGCTCGAAAATTATTTGGAGTTGAACCAGAAGAAGTGCTTCACCCAGATTATAAGAAAATCGATATTAAATTTGAGGTGGATCTTAGAAAGCTAAGGATATATATGGGTAATGAGATAAATTGGCTGAAACAAGAGTATAAGCGACATACTGGGCAGCTTACCGAACACGATATTAACCGTTTAGAATCCGTACTATCGCAAGAAATTTTGCATGTAGTAGAGGAGCAAAGCGGCTTAAAAATTAGTGGTAATGCTGGAAAAGCAAAACAAGATTCTTCCTCTATCCATGTTGTGTTTACAGAAGAAAATAACGAAGAAGTGAAACATGAGAATGAAGAATTTGCAAAAATTGGCATTGAATCTAAAAAACTTACAGGTGATGAAAAAGCATATTTTTTCCCACAGGGAAAAGATAACATTCTGAGTGCTTATAGATACCTTGGAGATACCCATATTAAGTTTGATACCCATGAGCGTAATAAGAACTTTGCCAAAGAGAAAGGTGTCCAGTGGCTAGAGGGTGCCCAAGTTAAACGCCTACTTGTAAAAAAAGGTGATGAAGGGATCCCTCGAGCTGTTGGCGTTATTACAAAACAAGAGGAGTTTATTCCAGCGAACAAAATACATATAACCGGTGGGTATAAAGTCTCTTATGAGTTTGACAAAAGCTCCACCTATCGCTTTAAAAGCTCAAAAATGCGCAATTTTGCAAATTATTTAGAAGATATTATTGGTTTGCAAAATCCATTAAGCAATGAAATGACGGTGGCGACTGGTGTATCAATGAATTTGGTATTTAAAAACACACCAGAACTAAAAAAGATCCTTCAGCAATGTAATGGGTTTGAGTTCGCGGTAACTAATAGCCATTGGACTCCTATTGCTTGGGACAATGATTACATTATTGTGCGTGCAACAGGTGGTGGTAACACCGGCTCAGAAGAGTATAATCCAACTTATTTACTAAATGTATTTTCTAATACAAGGCGGATATTTGGAGATGCCTTCATTGGAGCGTTTTCATCTTATGGGTGCTCACGTGCTGTGAATGCTAAGAATTCAACCGAGTTTGCACAAATTGCAGAAGGTCTCATTATTAGTTATGGAAAAGGTGGAACAGGAAATACAAAACGTCATGCTGAAGCTGTTTTTGCTTTAATGGAGTTAGGATATGAAGATGAGGTAGTAGAGTACTTCAACCAGTTCAAAACTGGCAAGGGTTTGCCAATGGGAGACACTACCAAGACTATTCATGAAGAATCTAAAAAGTGTGGTTTCTTCCACGATAACACTCTAAAAACAGCTAGGCGTATGGGTTATGACAAAACAATGAGTAGAAAAGAATTATTCATCGGTGCAATTGCTGCTATGCTTGCAATTTCATTTGTATATACCTTATGCTCAAAAAGGAAAAATGATAAATTTAATGTGCAGGGACCACAGCTAGGGGAATAAATCTAACGTAGATTTAACATATATATTTCCTTTGTTTATACTTTGGTATAAAAGCAATATTTATTGTGAAGCCTTGTTATTTAAGGAGACTAAGATGAGTAAGTTGCAATGCTGCAAGTGTGCATTAATAGTGATTTTGCTTGGGTTATTAGATAGTAATACGTGTTGGGCTTTAGAAGATCCTAAGCCAGCAAATAAAGTTGAAGCCAAACTGACTGAAATGAAGCTAAAACTACCAAAGCTTTATACACCTTCTGCTAACTATGTCCCTTACACTATTGTAGGTAAGCTAGTTTTTATCTCAGGAAACATTCCTATGGATGAAGGTAAAGTGCAGTTCGTAGGTAAGCTTGGTGCCAACGTCTCAGATGCAGATGGTATAAAGGCAGCTAGGTTATGTGCTCTTAATATTATTGCACAATTGAAAGATGCAGTAGGGTCTCTAGACAAGGTAAAGCGGTGTGTTAAGTTGACAGGTTTTGTTAATGCTACACCAGAATTCACATCTACACCTCAAATCATCAATGGAGCATCGGACCTCATAGTAAGCATCTTCGGTAATAAAGGAAAACACGCCAGAGCAGCGATTGGCGTCGCTACTCTGCCTTTTGGTGCCGCTGTTGAAATTGATGCGATCTTTGAGATGGAATAAACCTAGCGCTGTCGCATCCTTAAATCCATCTCTCTTGCAAACGAAGGGTTTTGGGAGTGGGCTTGTCTTCATCTTTACGGAGCTGTTAAATATGGAAACTCTTTGTGTATAATCGATAATACATTTACTAAACTTTCCTTGCTCTTAATGATCAATAATACTGTGTCATCTCCGGCGATTGTACCGAGTATGCCAGAACCCTCCGAGTTTTTAGAGGAATAGGTGATGTGCTTTTGATCAATATAATAAGCTAAACCGTTTGCATTTCCTGGATGGGTGTGCAAAACAATTAGACCGAATTCTGAAACTTGCATATTTAATACAAAAGGCAAATTTGGCTGGTTCAAATCTATCACTTTATATACACCAGAAATTTTTGCGATTTTTAATTTTTTAAGGCGCCTTGATAAGGTCGCCTGCGGAATGCCAAATCCCCTGTCTTTTAATCTTGCCTGCAAGTCGCTCTGTTCAAGTATTTCATGTGTTTGAATGATACTTAAGATATGTGCATCTACCGCACTGTCAATTGTCATTTGGAGCTCCCATTTTGAATACAAAGTCACCGCTGCTGAAACTATACTCATTTTTATATTGACATGTCAATAGCTATTCGATATATTCATTTTTCGGATATAAATTGAATATAAAATCATATACAGGAGTCGGACGTGAAAAAACATACTGCGCTAATGCTAATATTTTCTAGCCTTTTATCTGCATGCAGTGAGGATAAAGTGGGGAGCGCTATAAGATTTGCAACATGTGCAGATTATCCACCATTTGAATATATTGCAAATGGTGAAATTAAAGGTTTTGATATTGAGCTTGCTCAGTTAATTGCTAAAGAAATGGGGAAAGAAGCTAGCTTTGAAAATGTACAGTTCAGCTCAATTCTTGCAATGCTTCAAGGCAATTCTGCTGATGCGGCAATTTCAACAATTACAATAACGCCGGAACGTCAGAAAAATTTTGACTTTTCTGACCCATATTACTCTGAAAGTATGGCGGCCGTATTTATTAAAGAAAAGCCCATAACAGATAAATCTCAGTTATCAGGGAAAAAAATTGCCTGTCAGCTCGGTACCACAATGGAGATATGGCTAAAAAAATATATCCATGATGCTGAAAAAATTGTGATGATGGATAGTAATCCTATAGCCATAGAAGCTTTAAAAGCAGGTCATGTCGATGTTGTGCTCGTAGATACGGTGCAAGGAGCGGTATTTAGCAAAAAAAATCCTGGCTTATATTATGCTGTTATTGCCAAAGCGGATACAGGTTATGGTATTGCCTTTCCAAAAGGATCGAAACTAAAGCATCAAGTTGATCAGGCTCTTGGAAGACTAGAAGCAAAAGGTGAAATCGATAAATTAAAGAAGAAATGGTTAGAAGGTGTTCAATGTCAGAACTAGTATCACATATACTGTTCATTGGCACTGGAATCGTAATAACTTTACAGCTTTTATTAGGCGGCATTTTTATTGGTATAATGTTGGGAACCTTATTTGCGGTGTTGCGCTATAAAGGAATTGCTGCTCCAGTGATTAACTGTCTCATTTCTATTTTGCGAGGAACACCACTTATTTTGCAGCTGAGCTTTGTTTATTTCACGATGCCACTTATTGGTATCAAGCTCACGACTATTACAGCAGGCATATTGACCTTTGGGTTTAACAGCTCTGCATACATCGCTGAAATTTTAAGGGCTGGCATTGAAAGCTTACCTAAGGGGCAGTTTGAGGCGGCTAAAGCTTTGCAAATTCCAAGTCTTTATATGTGGAAAGATATTATCCTTCCACAAGTTATAAGAAATATATTGCCAACAATGGTCAGTGAGTTCATTGCTTTGTCAAAAGAAACAGCCCTAATTGCCACGATCGGTGGCATGGATATTATGCAGAAAGCTAAGATACTTGCTGCCGAGCAGTTCACTTATTTTATGCCATTGATTATTGCAGGTTGTTACTATTATGGGTTAGTACTTTTTATTGAATATATAGGCAAAAAAATTGAGCAAGGTGGGCAGTATGCTAAAGGTTGATAAAGTTTGTAAGAAATTCTGTGATGCCCATGTATTAAAAAATATTAGCTTTACTGTTGAAAAAAATAGCATAGTTGGTCTTGCTGGCTCATCAGGAGGAGGTAAGTCAACACTCTTGCGGTGTATCCAAAATTTAGAATCTGTCGACTCAGGTGCTATTGAATGCGATGAAAGAATGGGGTTCATGTTTCAAGACTTTCAGCTTTTTCCACATATGACTGTATTGCAAAATCTTATTTACGGACCGGCTTTGAAAGACAGGATGAAAGATCACGTAACGCCCGCCATAGAGCTACTTGAGAACTTAGGGATTGCGAATAAGGCAAGTACATATCCCCACAAACTTTCCGGAGGGCAAAAACAAAGGGTTGCGCTAGCACGAAGTTTAATGATGCATCCCAAATTATTACTCTGTGATGAGCCAACCTCCGGTTTAGATGTGGCTACAACCCTTGAAATTGTAACATTACTGAAAACCATAAGAAATATGGATGTTACAATGCTCATTGCATCTCATGACTTAGATTTTTTAACGAGGCTTACCAGTCGTATCTTAATTCTAAAGGATGGGGAGATTATATGCGATATTGATCCAAGAACATTTAGAGAACCTATCAATTATTTAAAGAACTATTATTAAGAGTAGATATGGTGCTGGTGTAAAAGTCCTTTTTATACCAATAACCTTCTTCCCTAAAAAACGACCGATAAAAAGAGAGCGTCTTAAAGGTAATAAGACGAGGAAATTTTTCCTTATCTGGATTCAAGAGAGAATACCATAAAGTGTTACAATAGGGTATACTCTAATTGGACGGCTATACTACAAAATAAGCACTTCGGTTAGAGTATATCATAAGCCTTGTAAGAAGGACCGTTATAATACTATGATTATGAATGGGTTTTGGTAAATTAGCCATAGTATGACATTCTATTCCTATAATTCTTATTTGCAACAGCGCCGGTTTTTTTATATCACACCTCTTGTTTTTCTCTCTTGCTATGAGGTTAATATTGGCCTTCAGACCAAGAACTAAATCTATTTCTTTTTTGTAGCATTTAAACTCTCAATTTATATTATTGTCTCATAACGCTTTTCTCTACAATTTAAAACAGAGTACATTCTCTACCAGCCCCACGATTTGAGGCAACAGTTATCCCAATAGCAGCAATCCCTCCTACAAGTAATACAGTCTGTTGTGGACTCAGCCAACTTGTTGGCGCTGTTCTTGTAATTGGCTTAGGTTGTTGATTTGGTGCCCCTATAGGTAATTTCTGCGTTACTGAATCCGTTTTCTGTTCTCTTCCATCTTTCTTATCCTTAGCTTTGGATCTAGGTTTCTCAGGATTAAATGCTTCTTCTACTGCTTTTTCTCCCTCCGCTATCAACTCTTTAATCTTCTCTGGGCTTAAATCAAAATCTAATAACCCTATCCCTAAACAACCCATCTCTATTGTTCGCTTCTCTTCACTCACTTTCCAATATTCATTTCTTACTAACTCTGCATTATATATCGCTCCTACTATCTTTTTTACATGCTCTATTATATTTCCTCCACTTCCTCTAACTTCTGCAGAGCTTCCCCCTGCCATCCAAATACATACATCTAACAATCTTCCATATATTGTTCTATTTGTGGCTACCTCTCCTTGCTCTCTCACTTCCTTATTTACCTCCTCATCACATATGCTAAGTCCTAACGTATACGGATTATACATAGGCATCTGACTTCCTCTACCTTCCACACTTTGATACTGTGCCATATCAAATATATCCAATGGATAGTTATATAGGATTCCTCCATCTATACATTTTAACCTTACCTCTTCTCCTGTCTCCATATCAAAATAACTTATTTCTTTTGGCGCAAATACTATCGGTATCCCCATTGCTGCTCTTATCGCATCTAGTACTCTTATATTCCTATGGCTTGGATTATCGCTACTTAATACTACTAATTGAGGTTTTTCCTTATTTATATCTAATGTCACTATACATAGCTTCTTACAACTCTTCTCACTGCTTACTGCTTTATTTAAATCTCCTAAGGTAAAATTTCTATCCTCTGTCTTCTTTTGTATCAATCCCCCTATTATTTCTTCAAACTTATCTCCTGAGCACAATCCTCTTTTACTTCCTAAAGCATCTATTATATCAAATATCATCCTCTCTCCATTTGCCCCTCTTTGCTTTAAAGCTTTTACTTTCTCTAATACCCCTCCATCGCTCCTATACTCCTCTAACATCTTATCTATATTCTCATTATCTAAAAAACTCATTACATTTATTGATGCTAGATCCTTCTCAAGTTCTTCCCCTGTATATCCAAGAGCATATAATCCAGCGGTTATGGCTCCTGCTGATGTTCCCGCTACTCTTTCTATTTCTCCTAATGCTTTCTCTCTTTGTATTTGCTCCCATTTCTTCAATGCTCCTATATATACTATTGCTTTCGGCCCTCCACCTTTAAGTACTAAATTCCTGATCGGCGTTTCCCCTATCTCTGGTATCTTATATCTATTGTCATCTATTTGTCCTTTCTTTCCGTCCAAGAAATCCCTCAATTTTTCCTTCTTGGCTAAGTCTCTTGGCAGTTGTTTATCAGATCTACCATTGAATAAATTTAAAAGATCTGGATCTTGCTCTAATAAATAATTTATAACAGCCTCTTTCGCTTTTCTCCTCATTCCTTGCTTCTCTGCCACCTCATGTATTGCTGTATTGCCAGCATTATTACATCCTTTTATGCTACAATCTTTATACTTTTTAGAAAATGAATGCTGTATTATTCTCAATGCTTCTATATTACCCTTATCACCTACTACGCTTGCAAAAACAAAGGCTTCCTGTACTAAACCTTCTTCTATTTTATAGTTGTACAATAAATGGTGTAAAACATCGCATCTACCAAACTTTGTCGCTAGGTTCAATATATTGCTACCACATTGTTCTAAGTTTGTGGCTGGCACTTTTTTTGTAATATCACATATCTCTTTAATAACGTTTAATTCACCTAGCACTACTGCTAACTCCAGTGGTGTAAACTCCCATTCACCTAATTTAGCTTTTCCTCTAAAGTTAAGATTTGTCTTACCTATACTACTATATACTCCTTTTACACATCTACTCCCATATAACACCGCTGCGTGTACTATAGTTGCTCCACACTTATTAGCCGATTTATATAAGCTATCCTGTAATACTATCTCTCCCAGCTCTTTATACCAATACTTTACTGCATAGTGTGCTACTGTATTCCCTTTCTCATCTTTAAACTTCATCCCTATTCCTTCTTGAGATAATTCTTTAATGACTTTTCTCAATATTATAACGTATTCAGGATTGTTGCTAACTTCCTTCAACTGTTCCCTATTCTCCGAACTAGGTATTGCTAATCCCATTGCTATCACCAATATCGGACTCGCCTTCTGTCCGCTATATTTCTCTTTCAGTGCTGATATCTTAGCAGCACTTCCACAAACTTGTAGTAAATCTCTTATATATTGCTCTTTATCCACAAAATCAGTAACTAACCCTAGTTCTATTTGCACTATTTCTTTCATCTCTAATCCTCCTATTTTATTGTTCCTTATTACTTCTTCTATCTCTGGCTCTATTGCACCTACCTCTACCCATCTCCTCCCCACCCTTAGTCCCATTATCATCTCTGTAGGAAGGCCTTTCTCCTTTGCTCTCTGCTGATAATATTCCACTATCTTTCGTGGCAATTCTATGTCATTTGAATCAAGCTCAAGCATAATCTGCAAGCTTTTATTATACAAAACAAGAGTTTTATTACTTATTACTACTGCTGAATTTACAAAAACTCCTAAAGTAAGTAGTGGTATGAGTTCTGAAGTCATTTTCAATATAATTCCAACACTTCCACAACGCTCTATATATTTGGAAGTTATAATTCGTAAATATTGATAAGATCTGTTGGTAACGGCACAACACATTAACTCTTCTGTTATATTTTTGAGTATATATGTGTATTGTATATCTAGTCTTAAAAGCGCTTCGTAAGCTTCATGTCTTGCTGGGTTAATTGGATCATTTATTATGAACATTAGTTCTTTAGCTACCTTACTTTGTAACTCACTAGATCCTATGTAAAAACTACTCAACCCCTTTATTGCAATAATTTTCTTTCCAAGCTGAGGCGAGAATAGTATATCTAAGAAATTAGAAACTATTATTTGTGTATAATCAATATTATCTTCAGATATATTCTTTAACATGACAAATGTGTTTGCACAAAGGTTTGGATCTCCTGTATCTTGCTCAAGTCTCCTCAATAGTTCAGAGATTGTTTGCTCATATAATTTTGGTTCTACATACACACCCAGTTGCCGTAAAATTTTTATAGCCTTGGCTCTTACCCATACACGATCATTATCAAGCATAGGTAGCACTACTCTTTTTTGTAAGTCTATGTCAGTTATATTAAGTTTTTCTAGAGCTTCTAATGCTATATCACAGGTATTACTATCATTCAGCAAAGGTGCTAACTTATTAGCTAATTCTTCCTGTAGTTCTACATTGGTTATATTTAAGTTTTCTAATACTTTGACTGTCCCATGCTTCCCAAAACAAAAGAGAAACCCAATTGAAGGAATTAATGCTAAAGCTATTTCTCTCTGTAATTCCAGACTAGTGACATGTAGTTTACCTAGCATTGTTATTATCTGTTGTTGCTTCATAAACTCAAAAACTTTGGCATCTTTAAGTTCACAAAGTAAGTTTTTGGCTAATTTGTCACGATCCTCCTGATCTAAAGAGTTAAAATCAAGCTTTTCTTCCTTTTTTTTAGGGATAGGCTTGAAAAGCATTATACCTGATTCTGAAAAAGCAACTTTCCAATCAAATACATCTAATGCTTCTACTGCGGCTTTGAGGGGGATTTGATCGTTCTTCCCTTCAAGAATAGGGCTCAATAGCTCATAAACTATTTCTTCAATTGACTTTAATTTACTTAATTCAATTACTGCATTCTTCCGTACCCAAGCGTCATCATCCTTGATTAGATTGAGTAAAGGGAGAAGTAAAGGGGCAGTTAGATATTCTTTTAATTTTAGATCACTTAATGTTAACCTAGTTAAAATCATTAAAGCTTTTTTCCTATATTTATCATTTTTAAATAGAGGTATTAAAGCTATAACAAGTTTTTCTTGGATTTTTATATCAGTTATAGATAATTTTGAGAATATGCTTAAAGCATATTCTGTAGTATTCTCCGCTATCAACTCTTTTATCAAAGCCCAAGATAACTCTGATTTACTTAATACTTGTTGATTTCTATTTAAGCACTCTATAAACCAATTAAATTCCAAAAGCTTCTTATTCTTTATATTACTTATCAGCCTATTTAAACTAGGTATTCTCTCATTACATTTCCCTTCTTCTAAACAGGATATTATAAGTTGTATCTGATACTTAATGTTAAGATCTGTGTTTCCATTTAATATTATGTTCCAGAAGTAAGAAATTACCTTGCTATTCCCCGATCCCGAAATTACTAATCCAGATACAAATAAAAAGACTTGCTCATATGCTGGTTCATATTTTTTCTCCTTCAAAAAAACACATACTTCAGTGATATTTTCTAGGTTGTTAGATTTTAGTGCTTTAACTATGTGTCGTGCAGCAAAATACTCTTGAAAAGTTAAATGGATGAACTCATGACTTCTGTTTATTAATTCCAGCTCTTTCCCTTCCTCTTCTCCAATAGTTGATATAAAGCCTAATTTTCTGCTAAGTTCTTCTAGTACTTTACCTACACTAACTACTTTACATAATAGCTCTTTATCAATTATCACACATTTATTCTGCACACTTAAATATGCTATTTCTTCTAAAACAGAGCATAAATTTTGACACTCTCTTTCTATTTCATGCTCATACATATTACTTGTCTGCATTTCTTTAAATTTTTCCAAATACCGTCTCATCAACGAGTAGGTAATTTTTTGATAAAGAATTGTAGAGGTTATACTATCTTCTTTCTGCAGAGTTCCTTCATTCCATGCTATGCATAGTAAATATAAATTTATGGGTACTTGAGCTATAATTTCTAAATATCTATGACTTCTTATGAATTGTTTAAGCTCTATATTTTTTGAGTGTTCCTTAAATTTAAACTTATCAATATATATATAAACATCCTTTATTGTAAGTCCAATATTCTCCATTTCAGCATCAAACTTTGCTTTAAGGCTTTCGGTTACTGCATTGGGACGAGATGTCATAATTACCATAGCTCTTGGATTTTTTATTCCCATAGCTTTATCTAGTATTCGCCCTATAAGATCATTATTACTTTTATGTAAATGCGCTATTTCATCATAGCCATCTAGTATAATTAATACCCTTTCTTTATCTAAGAGTAATTTTAAATTTTTTAACTTAATCTCCTCTGATAGGCCAAGACAACAGTGATCTATAAAGCATTCCAAAGGTGTAAGCCTTAGCTCTGTGCCTTCATAAAAATTCTTCCACTCTCTATTTATTAACTCTCTTAATGATAGTTGAAATACATAGTCAAACTTATTGCTCCATAGATTTCCATTCATGCATTTGAAACCTATGTGATGACATAATGTTGTTTTGCCTACTCCTGCTTTCCCATAAATTATGACTTTATTCCCTTTCTCAAATATAGAAGTGAGTTCTATTTCTGTCTTTTTTCCCTGTATGCCTTCATACGATCCATACATACTTTCTTTTAGTTGCGTGTCTGCGTCTTCACACCGTTTTCTCTTCTCCCGCTTAATGAATAGAAGGTTTGTGTAGGTCGATTCTATATTTTGCGGCTCTAAATCTTCAAAAAGTCGTGGTAAATAATATCTATCTTGGTAAAAGCTCTTCAGTTTATCTTTTATATGGTCCTGAGTTAAGTTGCTTAACATATCAATTTATTAAGACTAAATTTATACCAATTAGTTGTAATTACAAAATTTAGTAATACAAGCAACAAAGAGCTAAATTTGGAAAAGTAGAGGAATAGAGAGGCATAAATTTGCTAAAAAACTTGTTGAAGTTTCTTAGCTTCATCCATATAGGGTGTAATAGAGAAGTATAAGAAGTTTTAGAGATTAATGCTTCATGTTGCCCTCTAAACTTTCTCTCCAAAAACGAAGGGTTTTGGGAGTGGGTTTCACTTGTCTCAAAAGCTGTGACCTGCAGCAATGCCTCATTAGTATTAAAATTATTTAGTAGCTCCCTTGCCTTGATCTTCATTCAAAGTGGGTGCAAAGTAGCCTGCCACTGTCCCTATCAGGGAAAATGGTATAAAAATGTTGGGGCTGTACCAGATAAGTGATTATAAATACAGCTTAACCCAAGATAATATAA
>CAYWJW010000003.1:0-56147 GCA_964458795.1 uncultured Candidatus Jidaibacter sp.
TACGCCCTTTATCCGTACTTGAGAAGTTCAAAAAGTTTAATGCTTCTGATCTTTGCATCTCTGTCATTACCCAAGCAGAACTACTTTATGGCGTAGAGCGCTCTAGTTCACAGAAAATCAATCATGAGATTATTGAAAGCTTTACGAGCCGACTTGTAATATTAGATTGGGATAGTGCCGCCGCAGAGCATTATGCCATTTTGCGAGCTTCTATGGAAAAAAGTGGTAAGAATATTGGAAACATGGATCTGATGATAGCATCACATGCCCTTAGCATTGGAGCTATTGTTGTTACCAATAATATACGCCACTTTACAATGGTAGATGGATTGAGAGTAGAGAATTGGGTAGATGCATAAAACACTAAAAATATTTTAATCAGGGACTTCCATACCCCTTTTTTAATGTGATATATTAATAAATATAAGATAGAAGAAGTGTGGTTAAGCCCTGAAAAACCTTATACTTTCCCCTGACGAGATCCTGATCTCGTGATTAGAAAGGAAGTAAGATATTGAACTTATTAGAAAAAAGAAAGGCGCCAGTTTTATATTCCGTTCGTCCTGAGGAGTTGCGAGAGCAACGTCTCGAAGGACATGTGAAGAGTGAAAAAAGCAGTTCCTACCAAAAAGGTGACTAGTAAGCACCCCCATAACTAACCCTTCGAGACATCGCTTTCGCGATTCCTCAGGGCGAACGAGAAATAAAATTTAATTTTTAATCCCGAACTCAGGTTTAGAGGTAAAAAGGCTTAAATAAATTCAGGATTGTAAAAATAAATCGTAGAAAACTTGAAAGCATACTACTCACTACTATATACTAAAATATAAGATATTGGAGCAGGATATATGGACTTTAATAAATTCACTGAAAAATCCAGAAATGTTGTGCAAACAGCTCAGTCGGATGCCCTTGCTGCCAACCACCAAAAGTTCATGCCAGAACACTTAACGCAAGCGCTTTTGAATGAGGACAGCGGACTTGTAGAACGCCTTATAACTTCAATTGGCGGAAATTTAGGGGAGATAAAAAACTCAGTACAAGCCGCTCTTGATAAACAACCAAAGGTATCGGGCAGTGGGTCTGGAGGCCTTGTGATGGATCCAGATACTGCTAAGATACTAAAACGTTCCGAGGAACTCGCTAAAAGCAGTGGTGATACTTATGTAACTGTTGAACGAATGCTACAGGCTGTAGCTTCTGTAAAAGGAACTGAGAGCTATAAAATCTTCAGCCAATTCGGAATAACTGAAAAAGCCTTAAGTGATGCAATTGAGCAAATCCGCGGTGGAAGGGTAGCCGATTCAGAACAAGCTGAAGATAAGTTCGAAGCATTAAAAAAGTATACTAAAGACCTCACAGAATTAGCCGCACAAGGCAAACTAGACCCAGTGATAGGCCGTGATGAAGAGATAAGGCGAACCATGCAAGTTCTATCTCGCCGTATTAAGAACAACCCGGTATTGATAGGTGAACCGGGAGTTGGAAAAACAGCGATAGTAGAAGGCTTGGCTCAACGAATTTTCTCAGGAGATGCGCCAGAGAACCTAAAATCTCAAAGAGTGTTAGTACTGGATCTTGGCGCACTAATTGCCGGCGCAAAGTTTAGAGGTGAGTTTGAAGAACGCTTAAAAGCTGTACTCAATGAAATAGCAGCTGCTCAAAACCAAGTTGTTTTATTCATCGATGAGCTGCATACAATAGTAGGCGCAGGCGCCGCACAAGGCTCTATGGACGCTTCCAACTTGCTGAAACCTGCTCTTGCAAGAGGAGAACTACATTGCATTGGCGCAACTACGCTTGATGAATATCGCAAACATATTGAGAAAGATGCAGCCCTCGCCCGTCGCTTCCAAACCGTTTATATTGGAGAGCCAACAGTTGAGGATACCATCTCAATCCTTCGCGGACTAAAGGAAAAATATGAAGTGCACCATGGAATAAGGATAACCGATAAAGCACTAGTTGCAGCAGCGGTGCTTTCTCATCGTTATATAACCGACCGCTTCCTACCCGACAAAGCTATTGATCTTATAGATGAAGCGGGTAGCCGCCTACGTATGCAGGTTGATAGCAAACCTGAAGCGATTGATGAGATTGACCGCAGGGTCATCCAACTTAAGATGGAAGAACTCGCTTTATCAAAAGAGACGGATGACGTTTCCAAGAATCGACTTGCGGAGCTCAAGACTGAGCTTGCAGAACTCGAAACACGCTCGCTAGATTTAACGGGGAAATGGCAATCCCAAAAACTAAAGTTGCAGGAAAGCAAAGGAATTAAGGAAAAGCTGGATGCAGCTCGTGTGGATCTAGAGCTTGCTCAGAAAAGCGGTAACCTTGAAAAAGCCAGTGAGATCATTTATGGCTTAATCCCTGATCTTGAAAAGAAACTTAAGGATTCTGAAGCAGTCAACTCTTCTGTAATGCTACAAGAAGAAGTAACTGAGAAGGACATAGCCTATGTGCTAGCTAAATGGACAGGCATCCCAGTTTCTCGCATGCTTGAAAGCGAACAACAAAAAATCCTCAAAATTGAGCAACACCTGGGAGAAACAGTAATAGCTCAAGAGAAAGCTATCAAAGTGGTTTCTGATGCTATCAAACGTTCGCGCGCAGGGCTTTCTGACCCAGATCGCCCAATTGGCTCATTTATGTTCTTAGGACCTACCGGCGTTGGGAAAACCGAACTTGCCAAAGCACTGGCAAAGTTCTTATTTGACGATCCAAAAGCAATCCTTCGTATCGATATGTCGGAATATATGGAGAAGCATTCTGTAGCCCGCCTCATTGGTGCTCCTCCAGGCTATGTTGGGTATGAAGAAGGTGGCACCATAACTGAAAGCGTTCGCCGCAGACCTTATCAAGTTATTCTCTTTGATGAAATAGAAAAAGCTCACCCTGATGTGTTTAACGTACTATTGCAAGTATTAGATGAAGGAAGGCTTACAGACGGCCAGGGTCGCACCGTCGATTTTAAGAATACGATAATCATCATGACTTCAAACTTAGGCTCTGAATTCATAGCGCAAATGGGCGAACAAATTGCCAATGATGAAGACCTAAGCTCCGAAGTGATGACCGTAGTACGCCGTGCTTTCAAGCCAGAGTTTCTCAACCGTTTAGATGATATAATCATCTTCAATAAACTTCGCCTTGAAGACATGTATGGCATTGTTAAAATTCAGTTAGTGCGCCTTAAAAGCCTGCTTGCAGACCGTCATATAGATCTAGAGCTGGATGACAAAGCTATAGAGTATCTGGCGAAAAAGGGATACGACATAATCTATGGCGCTAGACCTTTGAAGCGCGTAATCCAGCAGGATATTCAGAACGTATTGGCAAACATGATGCTTGCTGGCACTCTAAAAGATGGTGCTACAATAAAAGTTTCTAGCGATAAAGAGCGCACAGCCCTTAAGTTTAGTGGTGTGTGAAGCTTGGTATTAATTTAATTGTTAAGAATTAGTTTCAATAAACCATTGCAACTTAACAAAAATATAGCAATAAAAATCGCAATATTCCATTAAATATAAGGTATAATGCGCATAATTAACAAAATAAGTTATTTATGTGCGTTCTTTAGAGAATTTTTCAAAATCAGTATTAGGCTCTTGGATGACTCAATCAGTAATTGAAAATGTTGTAGAGGGAGTTGGCTGGGTAGCTGGGCAAATAGGTGGTAGTTATATTGGAAGTTCTATAGGCCAAGTAGTTTTTGAACAAGCTACGCCAGTGGTTAGCATTCCAATCGCTTTGATATCAGGTTATCGAGCTGGAAAAAGCTTATCCAACTCTCAAAACAATGATGTTTCAACAATAAAAAGCCTTGCTGTAGGGATTACTACTACAGTCGCAATGTCTTATGCAATACCACCGCTGGTAACACCGGTGCTTAGTGCGGTCGGCTCTGTAGTGGGGGGATATGTTGGAGCACTATCCCTTGGCACAACATGCGCATACGCATGCATTAAGCTAGCAGGGAGCACTGAAAAGCTATTTGACTTTGCCAACAAAACAAACAGCTACACAACTAAAACCGCAATAAGCGTTATCACAACCAATGTACTTGGCATAGATAGCACCGGTTTTTGTTATATAGATGCCTTTATCGCTAACCAAATAATTGGCAGTATCTCCTTCCACTCTATTGAAGCGTTAGAACTGTCTGAGATGCTGCGCGAAGGGACTGCGTTAGACAATTACCTTCCTAGACGCATAAGTGAATTGCTCGCAAGTAACCACAGAATAGCAAATGAATTGTTATCAGATGTTGTGATGGCAGATTTGCATAAATATATGAAGTTTATCCTTGCAGATTCTGAAAATATTCAACTTTTAAATACGTTTAAAGCTGTAAGTATAAGCTTATGCTCAGTCAAAGATCCGTCAGAAATAAAGCGGCTCAAAGCTGAACTACATGCGGCAAGTATTTGTACTGCTAACATAATTCATTCCAATATATGTGCAACTAGAGAGTATGACAAAGTTAGCGATATCTTTAAGTCGGCAACTAAGGAACAACTTAATCACTATTGCTCCTTGATCCCTACATTAGGCAATAATGCTACTATCACCATAGAGGCTAGAGAGAACTGGAATATTCAATTAAGTAACAGTTTAATAAATAGGCTTTCTTTAATGATACACAATAAATTCAAAGCCTTAGAAATGCATTTGGTTGGATATGAATTCAGCGGAGAAATGGAACTATACGTAGTGGAAGAATTTGTCCGGGCACATGCAAATAATTTCTGCATATTTGTTCTTAGCAACATCACTAATATATCTGTAAGTAGCGCTTATACCGATACCACAAAGGCGGAAGAGTATAGCAAAGAATTATATAAGATGCTTAATCATCTTATACTAGGCTACTATCAAATAACAATGCCCACTATGTTTGCACATGACTTGGTGGATAAAGTTATTGAGGAAGTAGACCATCAGATAGAGACCGCTAGAAGTTACTTATAATGACAGATCTAATGTTGTTTAGATATAACCTTTATTTTCTCCATTAACTTGATATTACCTCAATAATTTGCTATAATTATGGACAGATAAAGATAAAAATGGAAGCAGATGAGACAGTTAGGATTAGAAGAGATTAAAGCGCACTTGTTGATGTTTGCTACAGAATTTTCTCTTGATCACTACGGAACGCAACAAAAGCAATTTGGGGGGAGTGATTTTGTTTTGAAATTCACACAGCAGTCAGATATTTTAAAACCAGGCACGCCTTTATATCCACAGTTTCACCATTTAGCTGCAGAAATCGGCGAAGATGATTTTCCTATATTTAATATAACTGATGCAGAAAAGCCAGCGCTAGAGAAATTTATTCAGGGCATCATAGCTAATCTCGGTGAAGAATATAATGAAGAATTCAATAAACATTTCTCTAGAAAACCTGATAACAAACCCCTAAATGATGAGTTAAAGAAAGCATTTCGAGGACTTTCACAAGCTTTAAAAGACAATAGCATTGATGACTTTGTCAATGACGATCTACCGGTTTTCCTTAAAGCTGGAAATCTTATGTATTACGAGAAGCTTATTACGCGAAGACGGATAGGTATCACTGAAGAAATGGAAGCTGTACGGAATCTTTTAAAAGTGGAATTGAACACAGATCCAGAAGACCAAAGCGCTTTAACTAAAGCATGGCGGCAGTTTTCCTTAAAGAAACATCCAGATAGAAATCCCAATCAAACCGAAGCGGAGATGGATCTTTACAGTAAGATTAGTAATGCATACACAATGTGGACAAATAACAATTTTGCTCTTAAATCACCTACTCCCGTACAGGAGTCTGCTATGCAAATCACCGAGATTATGGTGGCTGATGATATCAACTCCTATCAAAAGAAAGCTAGAGATTTTAGGTATAAAATAGTCAAAGGAGAGATCGGATATAGCCAAATTTGCAAAGCCTTTCTTGCTTTCGCTAACAACCTTGATAAAAGTGAGAGTTTTAAATATACTGATCTATATAAGAATAGACCAAAGATTCCATTAAAAACCCCTCATTTACAAGCTGCCCAAACATGCTCTATATTACCTGATCATGTGAATCATATAGTGAACCTTATCAGTTATATACATTATGAGTTAGGAGATAACGAGGATAATAGGCAACTTAAGGAGGCCCTAAGTAAGTTTGCTATGGCACTCTCAAATCCTGATATAAAACAGGTCTATGATAATATAGTAATACCAAAGTTTGCCAGAATGATAGGGGAATTGCTTTTTCAAACTTCGAAAGATTCCTCTGTCAAAAATAAAGATGAACAGCTATCTAAAGTGATCAAAGAATTAGATGAACTTTTAGCACAGTATCCTAACAAACCATCAAATAAAAAGGACGTTGGTGCTGGTGCTGATAAAGCTAAAGAAGAAAACAATAAAGTCGCATTAGGCCGTGTGTTCACAGTCGCTAAGGCAGTGACTAGCATTGGCTTAGCTATTGAATACAAGTTGCTCAGCCACTATTTAGGCGAAGGCATGGCGGCTGTTGCTGATGTTCTTCATACCAATAAATTCAATATTTATGCCAGTTTAGTTGTCTCAGGTATAGCATTAGGGGGAGCTTATATTTATTACTCTCCGGATGATGTTATAATGAAGGATAGTGCAACAGCTGTTAGACCACTTGCTCTTGCTACAGATATTTCTATGTTCGTCGCCTTGGGTTCTATGATAGATGCAAAGAACATTGCCGGACTATACATATTACTAGCGGGTGCCGCTGTCCATTCAGTTGGCATAATTGGCGTGAATTTGCTTGATAGCGGTCTCAGCAGGAAAGCATTGGATAATATCATTTCTGAGGTATTTAGCTTGAAGTACCATGGGGTGGAGAAGTAAAAACTTATAGATTCGAATAAATAAAGCTAGCACCATTTGCCATTCCATCCATGGGAGGATGTAGTTTATGGACTTTTACGGATAACTTAGCACGGCCGTTTACTACCTTTGCAAATTCTGTGTGCAGAGTATATGCCAGATGCTCTATAAGCTCGAATTCGCGGGAAGAAGCAAGCGCGCGCGCTGTTATAATGAAGCTAGTATAGTCCACTGTTTCAGCTAACTTATCGCTCACACACCCCTTTGGGGCATCCTTAAATATAACATCAACGGATACGTCAACCGGCTGCACTTGTGCCCTCTCACTTGCCTCGCAACCAAGCTTAAACCAAACTCTAAAGGGGTGTATTTCTAATTTAAACATAGCTTACCATCACCTCAGGGCATAAATTGTTCTTTAATTATCCGCTCTTGGATATTACTTTCTTCGTCAAATAGGAGCTTTAGGACCACATCCCTGCGTTCACAAACCTCAACCGAGAGAACATCCCTAACTTCATTAAAATCAGCAACCGCACTCACCGGTCGCTTTAGTGGATCTATAATATCAAAACGCACCTTGTTTTTATGCGATAAAAGCGCACCACGCCAACGACGCGGTCTGAATGGGCTGATTGGAGTCATTGCCAGGATATTAGAACCAAGAGGAATGATAGGTCCATTGGCAGCAAAGTTGTATGCTGTACTACCCGCAGGTGTACTAATTAGAACTCCATCACATACAAGTTCTGCAATGCGTTCTTCTCCATCAATAGATATCTTTATTTTAGCCGATTGATTGGTCTCCCTTAGCATAGATACTTCATTAAAAGCAAGCTCTGTGCTTATTTTTCCATCAACCGCCTCTACTTTCATCTCAAGTGGATATAATCTAAACTCTATAGCTTTTTCTAAGCGCTCAAGTAAATTCCCAGGATTATATTCATTTAATAAGAACCCAAAAGAGCCACGATTCATCCCATAAATTGGTACACTGCTTTCCATATATCTATGCAATACCTTGAGCATAAGCCCATCTCCACCAAGTGCTATGATTAGGTCACAACCATCGTGAGTCAAACTATTGGCATCAATTAAGTTATAGAGCTTACTTAGTTCATGATATGCTTCAGTTGCAATCTTAGATGAAAAATCACAAACGCAACCAATCTTTTTAAATTTGCTCATATAAATTACCCAAAAAACCCTTTTTCATTGCAATCCAGAGATATAGGATCAATTTGCCCCATCAGTTGAAGCATTTGGTAAATTGATACAACATATTCTGTCTGAGCATTGCGGTGCGCAACTCTCGCATTAAATAGCTCACTTTCAGCATTAAGCAGGTCTATGGTTGTACGAGTACCCACCGTCACTTCCTCTTTTACCCCAGTTAACGCTTCTTCTGCAGCAACGATAGCGTCCCAACGCGCTTTTATCACACTTTTAGAAGTTTTATTATTATTCCAAGCTGTAATCGAATTCTCTATGAGCTGACTTTCAGTTTCTCTTCTATCAAAGTCCGCCTTTTTGGAAGTGTATTTTTTCTCCACAATATTGGCATATTCCCCACCACCTTGGAAGATAGGCACATTAACTTGGAGCGTGTAGGTGTTGTTAGAAGATGTTCCGTTTAACAATGGATCCGTTACTCTTGTCACACTAGCATTAGCACTTACTACAGGAAGAACCTGTGCTACCGCAGCATTAATTTGGTATTTAGCTGCACCAGCATTATATTTGGCAGTTTTTAAAGTAGGGTTGTTTTGCTTTGCTATATCAACAAGTTCATCTACAGTTGCCGGAAGCGGGATATTGTCTGTAACTATAGGATCCAGACTTTTAGCCGGTGGAATGCCAATTACATGCTCAAAATTGGCTTCAAAATTTAACATTAAAGCATATGCTATCTCTTTTTGAGCTTTAGCATCTGATAGTCTGGATTCAGCTTGGAAAACATCTGTACGCGTTATTACACCAGCCTCAAATCTGATTTTTGTGAATTCTAAATACTTCTCAAAAATTTCTTCATTTTGAACGTTTATAGCATAAACCTCACGAGCTCTTAAAACTCCCTCATATGCTTGAACTGCATTCACGGTTATGGAGCTTGATACATCATGAAACTGAGATAAGCCAGCTTTCACCGAATTGTCAGCAATTTTTATTGCCGCATATGTGCCACCACCATTAAATAAAGGCTGGTTTATGTTAACGCCATATTGGCGATAATATGGACTGCCATAAAACTTTCTTATAGCAGGATAGTTAAATTCAACATGATTATTAGAATTATTTGCATTTATACTCGGCAACAACCCTGCATAGGCTTTGGGCGTTTGCATCCGTGTCGCATTGTAATTTTGGAATTCTGATAAAACTTTATTATTATTTTCATGCGCAAGAATCATCGCATCTTCAAGCGTAAAGGCAAGCGCAGACAACGGATATGCAAGCAATACTGCTTTAAGCAGTATGTTTACACAATTTCTCCAAAGCTTTAGGTAAGTCATACGCCCATTTAGTAATATTTCCTGCCCCTAAAAATACAACAAGATCGGGGCTTTTGGCAAGGTTATTAATCAGTTTTGCTAATTTTTCTGGATCACTCAAATAAATTGCATCCTTTTTAGCATTTAGCTTTATTCTTCTAATCAACTCTCCAGCATCTACACCTGGAATTGGCTTTTCTCCTGATGGATAAACATCTGCAATTATTAATTCATCAGCATCTGTAAACGCTTCACTGAATTCATCCATTAGCTCATTCAACCTTGTGTACTTATGTGGTTGCACAACAGCTACAACTTTACCTCTTGAGCTATTCACTATATCACGCGCAGTACTTAAAGTAGCCCTTATCTCAACCGGGTGGTGCGCATAATCATCAATAATAGTGATGCCATTCACCTCTCCCGTCTTGGTAAATCTACGTTTAACTCCACCAAATTCAGAGAATGCTCTTGCGATTACACTGCTTTCAATGCCAAGCTCTAGTCCTATCGCGATGGCAGATAGTGAGTTAGCGATATTATGTCGCCCATTTATATGTAACTTAACATCTCTAATCATGTTGAACTTAAGTTTTTTATGGCGCACATAAGCCTCCGATAGTATAACATCAAAGGTTGAGCCTCCTATATCCGTCTTTATATCCACAGCGCGCAGATCGACAGATGGTGTATCCAGCCCATAAGATATAATCCGCCTCCCTTTAATGCTGTTACCAAGTTGGCGCACTATTGGATGGTCATAACAAAGCACTCCGAACCCATAGAACGGTAGATTTGTTATGAAGGTTCTATAGGCAGCAATGGAGTTTTCAAAAGTCTTATAATAATCCAAATGCTCGGGATCTATGTTAGTTATCACTCCAACATAGCTTGGTACTTTGATAAACGTACCATCCGATTCATCGGCCTCTGCGACCAAGTAGCCCCCTTTGCCTATATACGCGTTAGTTTTTTTGCTATTTATTATACCGCCATTTATAACGGTCGGGTTTAATTCTGCAGCCTCTAACAAACAGGCAACTAAAGATGTTGTGGTAGTTTTTCCATGCGTACCAGAAATAGATATGGAATGCTTAAACCGCATAATCTCAGCCAACATCTCAGTTCGTTTTATTATTGGAATGTCAAGCTCTTGAGCACGAATGATTTCTGGATTATCATCCTTAATTATTGTCGACTTTACTATCAAAGAACAATTCTCAACATTGCTTGCAACTTGTTCAAAGTTAACTTTTATACCAAGTTTCTCTAGCCTTTCGGTAACATAGCTTTCACTTATATCTGAACCTTGAACACTATATCCCATAGAATGCAAGATCTCAGCTATACCACTCATACCAATGCCACCAATGCCAACAAAGTGTATGACACCTACGTTAGTTGGAAAAATTAAATTAAGTGCATTGTTCATTTATATACTCCATAAATATCAAGAAGCTCTATCACCAAAAGCTTAATGTAAATTTTTTATACCAAGGCTCATCAACTCTATTTTCTGAAAATATTGCATATGCTCTATCATACCAAGGACTATCTGGATGGTTGTATCCAAGAACTGAAGCATATGTCCGAGCTTGTTCTATATCACCCAAAGTATAGTAAATTTCTGTCATACGATATAAAGCTTCGGTTATAAAAATAGTTCTTTGATATTTATCAACAACATCTTTAAATCTACCCAGTGCTGCAATCAGATCTCCTTTATTTAGATAAAACCTACCTATTTCCATCTCTTTGCCGGCTAACATATTATAGGCATAGTCTATTTTTAGCTGCGCATCTCTAGCATATTTAGAATGCGGGAACCGATTTATTAGATCACCAAACGTCCTAATAGCCTTGTTAGACAATTCTTGATCACGCCCCACATCTAGAATCCTGTCATAATAACACAATCCTTTAAGATAATACATATATGGCGTAACTGAATGCGCCGGATATTGTTTGATAAATTCATCAATAACCATCACCGCATCATCATATTTCCCATCCAGATACAACGCATACGCTCTATTAACCTGAGCTTGGCCTGCTAGTTGTGAAGCTGGATGCTCTCTTTCTAGTTGCTCAAACTTTTCTGAAGCCTTGGCATAATCATCATTGTTTAAAGCATCAGATGCTTCTTTATATAACACGTTTGCATCTGTTAGTTGTTCTTCTTTATTGTCAGAACTGCAGCTCGCCAGTGCCAAAGCAAGCATCACTATAGTAATTTTATATTTAAACATACCTTTATCAACCTTGCCGGCTAGCAAGCATACCTTTTATTTCTGATATTGCTTGTGCCGGGTTCAAACCTTTAGGGCATGTTTTAGCACAGTTCATGATGGTATGGCAACGATAAAGTCTAAAAGGATCTTCAAGATCGTCTAAACGCTCACCTTGATTATCATCTCTACTATCAATAATCCACCTATACGCCTGCAGCAAAACTGCGGGGCCTAAGTAACGATCACCATTCCACCAATAACTTGGACAACTGGTTGAACAGCACGCACACAAAATACATTCATATAGCCCATCCAGCTTTGCTCTATCCTCTGGGGATTGAAGACGCTCCTTATCGCTTTCAGGCTTTGTCTCTACTTGTATCCATGGCTTAATTGAACGAAGCTGCGCATAAAAGTGTGTAAGGTCAGGAACCAAATCCTTAACCACCGGCATATGAGGGAGTGGATATATATTAACAGCTCCTCTAACCTCTTCTATAGCTTTTGTACAGGCCAAAGTATTTGTACCATCTATATTCATAGCACAACTACCGCACACGCCTTCACGGCAGGATCTCCTAAAGGTTAGTGTACTATCAATTTCGTCTTTGATCTTAATCAGCGCATCCAATACCATAGGACCACATGCTTCAGTATCAAGATGGTAAATATCTATCCTGGGGTTCACTGGGTCTTCGGGGTCATAACGGTAAATATTAAATTTTTTGGAATTCTTACCAACGGGTTTATTACGCTCTCTGCCTTTCGTGACCCGTGAATTCTTGGGAAGCCTAAACTCTACCATTCTACCACCTATGTTAGTTTCATTAAATAAGCGCACTTCTCGTATCTTATATTTATAGTATAACTCGCAGATATAGCGAATGGAAGTCCCAAGTAAAAAATTTTCCACTCATATTAAATACATGTATAAAAGTAAGCTATTTAGCTATCTTGCTGATTTTCAACACGCTGAAATTTTGGCCTTACACTTGCTGGCACAATGTCAACTAAAAAACTACATGTAGTATGCAAATAAATCATTTTGCAAAGTATCTCACTATATATAGTATGGATATATTAAATGTGAGGTCATATATGTCGGGTGCTACAAAGGGGATTAAGAACAACATAGAGTTATTCCCTATGAAGATCCGGCCAAACAATGTGAAGATAGATCCTTCGGCCGATAATTTATTGTCAGACTTCGGCAAAGCAGTACTGGCTGATCGCTATCTATATAAAGGCGAGACCTTTCAGGAGTTGTTTGCGCGGGTAGCGCATTATTACTCAGACAATGATGCGCATGCACAGCGCCTATATGGATACATTAGCAAAATGTGGTTCATGCCTGCCACTCCTATTCTAAGCAATGGCGGAACTGATCGCGGATTACCTATCTCATGCTTTCTCAATGAAACCAGTGATAGCCTTGAAGGCATAGTTGATGTTTGGAATGAGAATGTATGGCTTGCATCACGCGGAGGCGGTATTGGAACTTATTGGGGAAATGTTCGCTCAATTGGAGAAAAGGTTAAGGGTAATGGCAAAACATCCGGGATCATCCCATTCATAGGGGTGCAGGATCGCCTTACACTGGCTATCTCACAAGGCAGTTTGCGTCGTGGCAGTTCGGCAGTTTATCTACCGGTTTGGCATCCAGAAATTGAGGAATTTATTGAACTCAGACGCCCAACTGGGGGCGATCCAAATCGTAGGGCCTTGAATCTGCACCATGGTGTGGTGATTACCGATGATTTCATGCGCGCAGTAGAAAACGACGGACCGTGGGAGCTAAAAAGCCCGCATGATAAAGCCACAGTTTCTATTGTTAAAGCTAGAGATATCTGGATCCGCATTCTGCTTGCTAGAGTAGAAACCGGTGAACCTTACATGCTGTTCATTGACACAGTAAATAGACTAAAACCAGAAACCTATAAAGCGCACAACTTAGATGTAAAAACCTCTAATCTGTGCGTTGAGATAACACTTGCAACTGGAGATGACCATCTGAATAAAGAGCGTACAGCCGTGTGTTGTTTATCCTCTCTTAACTTAGAGACTTTTGATGAGTGGAAAGATAATCCATTGTTCATTGAAGACACCATGCGCTTTTTAGACAATGTTCTAGATGACTTTATCGACAAAGCACCAGACTCCATGGAAAGAGCAAAATATGCGGCATACCGCGAACGCAGCATAGGGCTTGGTGTAATGGGCTTCCATTCATTTTTACAAGCAAAAAAAATTCCTTTTGAGTCCGCAATGGCCAAAGCTTGGAATAATAAGATATTCAAACATATTCAAGAAAAAGCAGCTGAAGCTTCTCATACCTTAGCACTTGAAAAAGGTCCCTGCCCTGATGCGCTTGATGCTGGAATCATGGAACGCTTCGCCAATAAAACTGCTATCGCACCAACTGCTTCCATATCTATTATTGCTGGCAATTCATCTCCAGGGATAGAGCCATACAACGCTAACACCTTTACCCAAAAGACTCTTACCGGCTCATTTAATGTACGCAATAAACATCTTACCGAGTTGCTAAAAGAGAAGAGCCAGGATACAGATGACACATGGTCTTCTATAATGTCTCATGAAGGTTCTGTGCAACATTTGGATTTCTTGGATGATGATGAGAAAAGTGTTTTCAAAACCGCATTTGAGATTGATCAGCGTTGGGTGATAGACTTAGCCGCAGACCGCGCACCATTTGTGTGTCAGGCACAATCACTCAACGTATTCATCCCTGCTGACATTCACAAGCGTGATCTGCATATGCTACACTTTATGGCTTGGAAAAAAGGTGTTAAGAGCCTTTACTACTGTAGGTCCAAATCTATTCAACGCGCTGATAAAGTTTCCACAAAGAGCGAGAAATCCGCAATTCAGCTTGAGATGAAGTTGATGCCGCAACTAGGAGGCGCAACTGCTGAAGCAGCGAATGAATCATCTTCGAACTATGAAGAATGCTTAGCGTGTCAATAAACTTGCAATCGTGCTTGAAAGTACTTGGCTTTTATTATCTTTTAGAATTTGTACCAATCTGCTCTTAATTGCAGGGGTAACTTCTTTAGGGTACTTCTGTAGATACAGAACAGCCGTTAAAGCTCGACCTAGCTGGTCATTTGAGGCTAACCATTCATTCACCGAAAATAAATTAAACATACCAACAGCCTTCAAAGAAGGAATTAAGGCATTATTAGTGTCGATTATATTTTGTATAGTAGCTTCATTTTCAAGCGTTGGCTCTTCCATCAATAGCTTATTAAGTAGCGCGACATTATTAAGAGTAGCAGCAATGGTTCCCTTACGCACTTTCCCGGACTCTCCGGTATATGGGTTAGTGCTCATAGTGTCATCAACACCTTTAGGCAACACGCTTTCAGGCGTAAACGCTTTTGCGGGATCTGCGGCAAAACAAATATTATGCACAGAAACAGTTGCGAGTAGCGCTAAGGCAATTGCTGATTTCATAAATAATCTCCAAGAAATGTTAGTGCTCATACTAATCACTGCAAATAAAATTGTCAATCTACCCTTCCCCAAATTCACAAAAGCAATTATACTCATACCAATTCCAGTAAATAACTGTACAGAAGCGTGATAAATTTTGATTTTTTGGGAAGTCGCTGAAAGCCCATAATATTCTACATATTTTGGGTTTTCAGTGGCGACTAAAAAAATCAAAAGATGAAGCGCATCCATACAGTTATTTACTGGAATTGGTATAACTTAACAATATAAAGGTAAAACGCATCAATGAAAATATCTCACCAAAAACTTGCAAATGGCATTATAGTTGCAACTGATGAAATGAAAGACATAGAAACAGTCTCAGTGGTTATTCAAGTAAAAACTGGCAGCTGCAATGAACTGCCCCATAATCAAGGTATTTCACACTTTTTGGAACACATGGCCTTTAAGGGAACCAAAACTAGAAGCGCGCTAAAAATTGCTGAAGAGTTCGATCAAATCGGTGGCTACTTCAATGCTTACACCTCTCGTGAAAAAACTGTGTATTATGCAAAAGTGCTAGAAAGCGATGTGGGCGTGGCAGTAGATATTCTGGCTGATATCCTACAGAACTCACTTTTTGAAGATAGTGAAATCGCTCGTGAACGCGATGTAATACTCCAGGAAATTGCGCAAACTAATGATACTCCTGATGATTTGATTTTTGATTTGTTCCAAGAAGCTGCATACCCAGATCAAGCTTTTGGGCGCTCAATTCTGGGCACACCTGAAATTGTAAAAAATATCAATCGCTCGCAAATAATGGAATATGTAGGCAATAATTATTTCACAGATAACATAATAATTTCTGCAGCAGGGAAAATTACGCACGAAGCTTTCCTGAAGATTGCCGAAGACAAATTTGCGAGCTTTGCAACAAGTGGTAAAAAACATATCGAAAATGTCAGCTATAAGGGAGGGGATATAAGAGTTGAACGCGACCTAGAACAAATTCATATGGTGCTTGGCTTTGATAGCGTACCCTATACGGATCCGACCTATTATGACTCACAAGTGCTAGCACTCATTGCAGGCGGCGGAATGTCATCAAGGCTATTCCAAGAAATTAGAGAAAAGCGTGGTCTTGCCTATAGCATTTCTGCATTCTGCAACAATTATAGTGAAGGTGGTACTTTCAACGTATATGTAGCAACCAGCAGTGATAAGATAAATGAGTGCATAAGTGTTATATCATCCGAGATGCGTAAAGCTATGGATTCTATTACCGAAGATGAAATTCAGCGAGCTCGCTCCCAAGTGCGCGCAGGATTGCTGATGAGCCAAGAAAGCTCCATCTCAAGAGCGGAAAAGCTATCTGGCAATCTGGGAGCTTACGGACGTTATATATATATTGAAGAGATTATGGAAAAGATCAATAACGCCGATAAAGCCCAGTTAAAGAACGTCATGACCAAATTTTTTGATACAAACAATAAGCCAACACTTGCTACAATTGGCAAGCTTGATAAACTCTATGCATATGAAGATGTTAAATTGAAGTTTGAGTAATTAATGAAGAGCATAAAAACATTATTAGCCAATGGAAACCCACCGCATCCGCACGTCATCCTCGCGCATGCAGGGATCCATTCTAAGGCTAGAGTGACTTATAGAAGTAGGGGTAATGCTGATGCATTTATACCTAGTAGTAAAGATAGTTTTTGCCTGACCATGGATCCCCGCTTTCGCGAGGATGACGTGAGAGTAGGTAGCGCTGTTGTGAAACTAGATAAGGATGATAAATATTGTCCTAGTGGAGTATAACCATGACGAAAGCAGTTATATTTGAATCTTTTGGAGACCCATCAGTTCTGAAAATTATTGATATGAGACTTTCTGACCCAAAACCTGATGAAGTCCAGATTAGAAATACCGCCATTGAAGTTAATTATATTGATATTATGCAGCGCCAAGGCAACTTCCCCTTGGATACAAATCCTAAAATCCTTGGGGCTAGTGCAGTTGGAGAAATAGTAAAGTTAGGTCATGATATTGAAGGTTTTTCAGTAGGTGATCGGGTCGCTTATATAACCTTTCAAGGCGGCGGCACTTATTGTGAGGCTAGAAATGTAAATACCAAATTGGTCGTTGCTATTCCACCAGAACTTACCGATAAGACCGTTGCATCAATTTTCCTTAAAGGACTTATGGCTCATGCCCTTGCATGCCGCACATTTGTAGCACGCCCTGATTCCTCTGTGTTAATTCATGCTGCAAGCGGTGGCGTTGGAAGGCTGCTTGCTCAATGGTGCCGCCTTGCAGGCTCCTATGTAATAGGCACAGTTGGCAGTGATGCGAAAAAGGAAGTTGCACTAGAATACGGATGCAATTTAGCCATCAATTATAATACTGAAGACTGGGTAGCAAAGGCGCGAAAAGCAACAAACGGAGTTGGTGTTAATGCCGTTTATGACTCTGTGGGCAAAGATACCTTTCTTAAATCCCTAGAGTGCCTGATGAACATGGGAACCATGATTCTTTATGGCTTTGCATCTGGAACTGTGCCTTCAGTGGACTCCAAGCTGCTTGCTGCCAAATCCTTATTCTTTACCAGACCTGCACTATCTCATTACAAATCCAATCGCATGGAACTGTTGCTCGGCTTCAATGAATTATGCAAGCGCTTTAGCGAAGACGGCTTTAAAAACCCTGTGCCCATTGAATTTAAACTCGACGATTGCGCAGAAGCACATAGGCTTATCGAAAGCCGAAAAAATTTAAGCTCTGTGATTTTGCTACCTTGACACTCCAGTTTTAAGCATACAACACTCAAAATATGCAATTTTTGGCGAGATAATTCTCGCATTATCATCATTTTATTGCAAATATGCGAGATTAAGTGTACAATTGCGCTTGATTTATAAAATCTAGGTAATTATGAGAAATATATCAAAGGAACAACTTGAAGTCTATTTTGGATCTGTAAAGGATTCCGTTAGCAAATGTCACACAGCTCTTTTAAGATGCAAAAAAGGAGAAGATCGTTTCAAAATAAGACAAAGTATTAAAGGCACTTTAATACAGGAGATCCATGAGATAACTGATAATCTCTTAAATGACTCAGGGTTAGGAACACGAAAGGCCTTCGAGAGTACTGAACTTGACCGTAAGGCAGTTGTAGCAGGATTTAAGTCTGACCAAGAAAAAGTAGGTGAGGAAGCAAGTAAAGCCCTAGTTCAGTTCTTTGATAACTTGAATAAAGTCTCTCAAAGCTTTAAAAAACTAGATAACAAGATTGATAAAATCTTTGATAGCCTTGAAAAACATATAGAAGATACTGGCAAAGGAGTTTTCAGCAAACAACTTTCAGCATTTACCATTGGGTTACTTACAGCTATGACTGGTGTCGTTTTATTATTTGTCAAAACTAATATTTATGGCCCAGGGCCTGGTGGTAGAGGCGAAATGCCCACGCCTGAGCTTATCGCAATGTCAGTAATAGCTACAGGACTTATGATATCTGCCGTAGCCGGCACCTATAACATGGGAGTCGCGACTCATTCTCGCTTCTATGGGTTAAAACCCAAGGCTCGCGACCCATTGAGTAAATTCTCAGAATTCTATAAAAGCAATGCTGCTATGTTAACCCAAGCACTGCAAGAGTTCGAACAAAGCTTACCTGAAGAAATACAGGAGAAATATAAAAAAGAGTCTCAAGAACAGAGAGAGACTGACACTAATAAAAGTTTCGCCAGGGTGTAAGGCGAGAATAGATGTGAACATCCGCCAGAATAAGTCACCCTGAACTTGTTTCAGGGTCTCCTAAAAATTAAAAGGAGATGCTGAAATAAATTCAGCATGACAAGTTTGGAATCGATATGCATCAAAAAAATTTCATCTATGTACTTCCATTACCCCTAATAAGTCATATATACTAATAAATACAGGATAAGAGAAGTGTGCAAAAAATATGACGCAATCGGTAATTATAGAAGGCTCAGGTGGCCCGGAAGTTTTGAAGCCAACACCCACGGAACTTCTAGAACCTAAAGCCAATGAAGTACAAATTGAGCATACTGCCATTGAAGTAAACTATATAGATATCTACCACCGCATGGGAAGATATCCGTTAAGTACAAATCCTAAAATCCCAGGTGTTAGTGCGGTTGGCAACATTGTAAAGGTGGGATCTGAAGTCAAAGACTTTTCAGTTGGGGACCGAGTTGCTTATGTTTCTTCTCAAGCAGGCGCCTATACAGAAGCACGTAATATTGATAGCCAAGCTGTAGTTATTCTGCCAAAAGAACTTGATGACAGGCTACTAGCATCCTGTTTACTTAAAGGCCTAACAGCACATACTCTTGCATGTCAGGTTTATGTAGTGCGCCCTGCAACTGCCGTATTAATCCACGCAGCTAGTGGCGGCGTAGGCCGTTTGCTTTCCCAGTGGTGCAATGATTTAGGTGCTTATGTAATAGGAACTGTAGGCAGCGAAGCCAAAAGAGCAATCGCGCTTTCACATGGTTGTCATTTAGCAATAAACTATAATACCGATGATTGGATAACAAAGGTACAAGATATCACCAGAAACATTGGTGTTACAGTAGTTTATGACGGCGTGGGGCAAGCCACCTATTCTAAGTCCCTCAACTGTCTAATGAACATGGGAATGATGGTTCTTTACGGAGCTGCCTCGGGTAGCGTAGATAAGATTGATACAAGCGAACTTGCGCGCAAATCTCTCTTCTTCACGCGGCCGTCCGTATTCCATTACAAATCCACCAGAAGTGAATTATTGCGGGGGTTTGATGCACTTTTTGAGAAACTAAAAGATGGCAATCTAAAAGTTCCAGCTCCCATTGAGTTTAAACTAGCAGATGCAGGACAAGCACATAAACTGATTGAAAGCAGGGAAAACTTAAGCTCTGTGGTATTGGTACCATGAAATTAAAAGAATTTGCACTCAGTGTCCTCCCCATAGCTTTGTTGCTTATAGTTCTTTATTTCGGACTCGTAGGGCTGCTAATTGAGGATAAGAATAATAACCTAGAATTGCTTTACCTTGCTCAAGTCTTCATTGCTATAATTATAGTGGCAATTGCAATCACCATGGTAGGGCGAATTAATATCTTGAAGCTGCTTGGTGCACGAAATAAACTTATAATTAACCAGTCTCCTGCTTTATACGCTCTTTACGACTTTGATGATAAAACCTTTAGCACTTCTAAAACCTTGAAACAGGCTTTAGGGAAGCAGAATGAAAAGCTAAGCTTTGACGATTTCTTGTCGCATCTTACAAATGAAGATCAAACTGAAATTGGCTCAATACTCAAGGCTTCTAGCTATGCATCTGATTATGCCAAATCTGGTATTATAAAGATAGTAGAGCCAGTAGAGCAGAAAGAGACTTTCTTTCGCTACATAGCAAAATTAATCACTGGAAAATTCGGTGGCAAAACTTTGTGTTTTTGGCTGTTTGACTATACGGATGTTGTGGTAGATGAGATAGAGTTGGTTGAATTGGTTAAAAAATATAGGATTGCAAGCTTTGAGCTAGGACAAATAATAGACGTACTCCCCTTCCCTATTTGGCGACAAGATACAGAAGGCAAAATAATATTTAATAATGCAAAATTTAACGAATTAAAGAAGAAGTATAACTTAGAATTAAAGCCATCAGAGCGGAGTTCCAGGCAGTTAAATTATATAAAACGATTCATTACTAAAGATCGCGTTGAAACCTTTGCCTTTAATAAACTACCTCTACCAGACCAATCTGGCGTTGTGGGGCTATGTATTGATAGAACTGAAATAGAAAATACCAATCGCTCAATCAGGACGTTGGAAAATATTTTGGAAAAGCTTATTGAAAATATTTCAGTTGGGTTCTTGATACTCGACCAAGAACTTAAAGTGATAAACTTCAATTTAGCATTTATAAATATATTTTCCTTTGATAGCGCAACTCTGGTGAAAAGGCCTAATTATCGCTATGTGCTTGATGTCCTGAAGGATAATAACAGGTTCCCGGAACTACGAGGCTTTAAAGAAAAACACTTGCAAGATATTCGCGAAGTTAAAGACTGCTCGACTGACCTATTGCATATACTTAATGGTGTAACTATCAAGGTAACTATAATCCCAAGTAAAGATGGCAACACTATACTTACCTATGAAAACATTACTCCAAACTTGGAAGTTGAACGCGAGCTCACTAAGACTAAACTAATGTTTAACTCTGTAGTCAGCATGATAGAATTTCCAATGGTAATAGTTTCACAAAATGGTCAGATAAACTTTATTAATAATATGTTCATCCAAACATTTTTTAAACCTGAAATGAAATCGGATGTGCCGAGTAGCTTTGCGGGACTTATAAATGAGTCTATTCTCACAATAAAAGAAAAAGATATAGCTACGCTTAGAGAGCTATTAATTGGATGCTTA
Source organism: uncultured Candidatus Jidaibacter sp. (assembly GCA_964458795.1). Lineage (GTDB taxonomy): Bacteria > Pseudomonadota > Alphaproteobacteria > Rickettsiales > Midichloriaceae > JAJTHY01. Next base: position 21,473 of record CAYWJW010000003.1, read on the forward strand.
GAAGCAAAAATTTGTAAGACCCATGAGTTTAAAGTCGCCAGTAATAAATACCTAGCACAAACAATTGGGCTCGATGATTTAAGCGTGATATTGATTATTAAAAAGGTGCAGAGTTAACATGATAATTTTATACTGACTTAGCTATAGTAGTTGATGTTACATGACACATACTTACCCACTGATTTTTTAAAGAATCAAAAAATATTACCTCATAGCTCTTGATTATCTCAAGAAGCATGCCTATATAAGCTCTGTGCATGAATCAAATATTTAAGGAGAATAAAGATGAAAATTAGACCACTACATGATAGGGTTCTGGTTAAGAGATCAGAGCAAGAAGAAAAAACCTCATCCGGCATTATTATCCCCGGCACAGCACAGGAAAAGCCTATGGAAGGCGAAGTAGTTGCTGTTGGCACTGGGGCACGTGATGAAAGTGGAAAAATTCACCCGCTAGAAGTAAAGAAAGGCGATCGCATCCTATTTGCTAAATGGGGCGGAACTGAAGTTAAACTTGGTGGGCAAGAGCTTCTGATAATGAAAGAATCAGATATCCTTGCTATCATCGAAGCAGCATAAATATATTAAAAATTGAGTCAAAAGAGGTATAACATGGCTAATACAAAACAAATTCTAAGTGGTAGTGACGCAAGAAATATGATTCTTAGTGGACTTATTAAATCCGCTGATGCAGTAGGAGCAACACTAGGTCCTAAAGGACGGAACGTTGTTATCTCGAAATCTTTCGGTGCACCCAAAATAACAAAAGATGGTGTTACCGTTGCTAAGGAAATTGTCTTTAAAGACCCGAATGAAAATCTTGGAGCACAACTACTTAAAGAAGCAGCTAACAAAGCTAATGATAATGCAGGTGATGGAACAACAACTACTTCTGTACTAATAAAACAAATGGCTATTGACGGTGTTAAAGCTGTAACCGCTGGCATGAACCCTATGGATCTACGTCGTGGCATTGAGCGCGCTCGTGAAACTGTCATAGCAGAGATTCAAAGTAAATCTAAATCCGTTAAAACCTCAGCAGAGATCGCTCAGGTTGCAACTGTATCGGCCAATGGCGACAGTGAGATTGGTAGCAAACTTGCTGAAGCTTTTGAACGTGTTGGCAAAGACGGCGTTGTTACTGTTGAAGAAGCTAATAAGAGCGAAGTATTTGAAGCTGAAATCGTAGAAGGCATGCACTTCGACCGCGGCTGGATTTCTCCTTACTTCGTAACAAACTCCGAGAAAATGTTAGCAGAATACGAAAAGCCTTACATCCTATTGGTTGAGAAGAAAATTAGTAACTTGCAACAGATCTTACCTGTACTTGAATCAGTTGTTCAGTCAGGCAATCCACTGGTAATTATTGCAGAAGATGTTGAAGGTGAAGCACTTGCAACTCTAATCGTGAATAAACTTAGAGGTGGTTTGAAAGTTGTAGCTATTAAAGCTCCTGGCTTTGGCGACAGAAGAAAATCAATGCTTGAAGACGTAGCAATTATTACCAATGGCCAAGTTATAAGTGAAGATTTGGGACACAAACTTGAAGATGTTAAGATTGAAAGCTTAGGCCGAGCTCGCAAAGTCATTATTTCCAAAGACGATACTACAATCGTTGGTGGCAGTGGTGAAGAGAAAGCTATCAAAGCACGCGTTGCTCAACTCAAAGCGGAAATTGAAGAATCAACTTCTGATTATGATAAAGAAAAACTTCAAGAACGTTTAGCTAAACTGGCTGGTGGCGTTGCCATTCTAAAAGTTGGCGGCTTCACTGAAGTTGAAGCTAAAGAAAAGAAGGACCGCGTTGAAGACGCTTATCATGCAACCAAAGCAGCAATTGCTGAAGGTATTGTGATAGGTGGTGGATGTGCACTCCTTTATGCAGCCAAAGCTCTTGATAAGCTAAAAGGTGTTAATGATGACGAGCAAGCCGGGATCAACATAGTGCGTAAAGCACTTGCTTCACCAGTACGCAAAATCGTTGAGAATGCTGGAGGTGATGCATCTTTAGTTGTAGCTAAATTGCTTGAAGCTGGTAAGGAAAATATGATCTTTGATGCACAGCATGGTGAATATGTTGATGCATTCAAGGCTGGAATTATAGATCCTACTAAGATCGTACGTACTGCAATCCAAAGTGCCTGCTCTGTAGCAGCTCTACTTGTTACCACCGAAGCAGCAATAACCGATGCTCCGGAAGAAAATAGTGGCAGCAATGCGGGTGGCGGTGCTCCACATATGCACGGCGGCGGAATGGATTTCTAAATCTGTACGCTAGAAAAAAGCCACCTGCAGATGATGCATGGTGGCTTTTTTATAGCTAAGTCAGTATAAAATTAGCATGGAAACCAAGCATTTTTAAAGAAATTTTTACTCATTTTGCACGCGGAATATACATATATTTCAAGAGCAAAATGAGTGAAAATTTATTAAAAAGGCGCAGAGTTTCCATGCTAATTTTATACTGTCTTAGCTATACTGGATCAATATTTATTGATTTCAGGCTAATATTCCGCAATACTCTAGTTATATAAATTTATGGTTTTTTATGAAAGATTTTAGAAATGTAGTTGTTGCCTATGGAGATGGCATAGGACCAGAAATAATGGATGCTACACTTGCTATTCTACGAGAAGCAGGTGCGCGCATTAATATAGAAACTATCGAAATTGGCGAGAAGGTGTTTTCTAGAGGGATATCGTCAGGCATTTCACCTGATGCTTGGGATAAAGTACTTAAGCATAAAGTGTTGCTAAAGGCTCCAATTACAACTCCGCAAGGAAAGGGCTATAAGAGCTTAAATGTTACATTCCGCAAGAGCCTTGGACTTTATGCTAACGTGCGTCCATGCACGTCTTTTTTCCCATTTGTAGATAGCCCAGATAGCAAAATGGATTTAGTAGTTTGCCGGGAAAATGAGGAAGATCTATATGCAGGCATTGAATATAGGCCTGCCCGCAACACGGCTATCTCACATAAGATGATAACTAGAGGAGGTTCGGAAAAGATAATCCGCTACGCTTTTGAATACGCCCGCAATAATGGTCGTAAAAAAGTTACGTGCATGGTTAAAGACAATATCATGAAAATTTCAGATGGGATGTTCCACGATGTGTTTAACGCAGTAGCCAGTGAATATCCGGATATAGAGAACGCATCCATCATCGTAGATATAGGTTCTGCACGAATTGCCTCTCGCCCATCAGACTTTGATGTGATAGTAACCCTTAATCTATATGGTGATATAATATCAGATATCGCTGCGGAAATATCTGGCTCAATTGGGCTTGCAGGAAGCTCGAATATAGGTGATGACTTTGGGATGTTTGAAGCAGTACACGGCTCTGCTCCTCATATTGCAGGCAAAGGGGTTGCAAACCCTTCTGGCCTCTTAAATGGGGCAATTTTAATGCTTGAATATATTGAGCAGTATGATATTGCCGCAAAAGTTAAAAACGCATGGCTCAAAACCATTGAAGATGGCATTCACACAGGCGATATTTACAGAGAAGGTGTAAGCAAAAAAAAGGTTAACACCAAAGAATTCGCAAATGCTGTTATAGGAAATTTAGGCAAAGAACCTGTAGTGCTTAAGAAGTATGATTATAAGGGTGCTAAAGACACTGGGCCAAAACACACTCTTAAAGCAGATGAAAGTGTTAAGCAATTAATCGGGGCGGATCTACTACTTGATGCAACTGGTCACGAACTTGAAGCTATTGCAGCTGTTTTGAAAGAAATACATAAGGACTTCAAACTACATTTAATTTCACAAAGAGGGCTTAAGGTTTGGCCAGAATCCATGGCTAAAAAAGCACCGCTAGAAACAATTAGATGTCGGTTTATCGGTTTTGCAGATACTGGGGTAAGCGCCGAAATGGTGGCAGATCTATTTAGTAATGTTGCAAGAGCCAAGTTTGATATAGCAGCAATGCATAGTTTATATACATACGATGGACAAATAGGATTTACCTTAGCTCAAGGTGAGTAATGCTTAAATTCATAACCATTATATTGCTGTTTTTCACTATTGCATTAACCAGCGGTTATTGGTATTTCAGCTCGCTCACTTACTATAAGGGGCCAAAGAGTGATCATTTTAATGGCAAGGTATTTTTTAATCCGTATGATTCCGTTAAGAAACCATTCTCTCAATTTATAAAATGGCAATTGGATCGCAAGCCAGCTAAATGGCCCGAATCTTTAGAAGTAGAACAATATGATATGCCACCTCCTTCATTTGATGAGGGGATTAGGGCTTCATATGTTGGGCATGCTACTGTGCTATTGCAAGTGAATGGAATAAATATACTCACCGATCCTATTTGGTCTAAGCGTGCTAGTGCACTTTGGTGGTTTGGGCCTAAGCGTATAATAGACCCTGGAATCAAATTTGAAAATTTACCTAAAATTGACCTAGTGCTAATAAGCCATAATCACTATGATCATATGGACAGACGAACAATTAGAACCTTAGTTAAACGCGATAATCCAAAGTTTATTGTACCGCTTGGGAATGATAAGATATTAAAGTCTTTCGCAAGTGGTATAAATGTAGTGGCGCTTGATTGGTTTGAATCTATAGAATATGAGTCACTACAAATAAATATAGTACCTGTTCTACATTGGTCATCAAGAGTGATGGTCGATAGAAATAAGGCTTTATGGGCTGGTTTTGTTATAGAGACTAGTGCCGGCAATATATATTTTTCCGGCGATAGCGGTCTTGAGTCTGGCAAAGTTTATGATTTAGTACGAGAGAAGTTTGGAGATATAAAGCTTTCCCTCATTGCAACAGGATCATATGAACCCCGCTGGTTTATGAAGCCGGTACATAACAACCCAGATGATGCGATGATAGCCTTCCGTAAGCTCAACAGCAAATATGCTATAGCTATACACCACGGCGTCTTTCAGCTGAGCGATGAAAGTTACGAACAGCAAAAAACTGATTTTGACAAGGCCCTAGAGGATCATGCCATAAGCCCCGAGACCTTCAAGATGATGAAGGTCGGCGAGGCTTGGGTGGTGGATTAGAAATTTAAAGAAGCAGTTGCACTGCCGTCTAGCTCTTCTATAAGCACATGGTCGGCAAACCAGTTTTCAATTGCTTCAGCGTGATTTGCAACAGTAGGAGCAAGTGTTTTTGAAAATATTTCTCTAGCTTCAATATCAGATCTATTGCCATCAAAAAAGGTTTGAAAAAGACCTTTGACTGAAAGTTCTGCTTTGGGCGCTTGTATTTTTCCATTAACAATCGAATAGTCGTTGCCCAAATACTCCTTAACCTTGGCATCTTTGAGCGCAGCAACGTGCTGATCCATATTGTCAAGCTTAGAAGCAAAGTCCTGCACAAAGCTTTGAGCAGCAATTTTTACTGCACTCTCAAGCTCAGTTTTTGAAGAAACTTGTGTAAGGCTTGTGGAATTCACAAAGGATTGCAAAACATCCTTGGTATAAACCGCTCGTACTGCAGAATCAGTATTTCCGGATGTCAAAGAATCAAGAACAGTTTTTTGTTTTTCGAAGATTTTTTTACCATCTGCAAAAAGATTAAGAAGCACTGCTTGCTCAGATACTAATTTTTGGAAAGTAGACATATTTTTTAACCTAATAAAGATTTACAAGCCGGATTGTAAAACTAGCGACTTCAATTATCAAGTCGTTTAATATACTTTTGTTTAATAAACTTAAAACTCAAGCTTAGAACCCGCTAGGAATACTGTACCACTATTTTTATCACCTGGCGTTGACCTATCTTGTAACATGAATTTTGTAATCTCTGCATATGGCATAAAACCAGGTGCTATTTTATAATCAACTCCAAACGAGAAGAGACTAGCTTTGCCTTTGAGCGTCGATATAACTGGATCACCTGCGCTTTGGCCAATAAAACCACCATTTGCTGCTTTCATATAGCCAAAACTTAAGCCATAAGAGTCCCTGGCATAGCTTATACCAACAGTCCAATATTCACTAGATCTAGCACCTTGTACTGGGGTAATAGTCGACGGGACTGTAACGACTTTAATAAGACCGGTTTTACCCCAGCTACCATAAGAACCAGCAAGACTAAAATCTGCATAAGATACGCAAGCACCAACCTCATAGGCGCGCAAATCATGCCTAGCAACTAAAGCAGGAATCGCGGGAAGAGCGATTGTCTTAGCACTCCCAATCTCACCAAGAGCAGAGAATTTGAAGTCAACCTTATCAAACTTGCCTTCATATGATATGCCACCTTGAAATACATTGCGGAAAGCAAGAGTTTGGTTATATGATGAGGGATTAATAATATACGATGCTGGCAAACCCTTTAAATTGCTTACCGTACCATGTTGATCTGTATCCGGTATATAGGTTATGCCAATCTTAAAGCCAGCAAAGAGTGGGGTATAGTAAGTAATTTTTGAAGCATTGGCCTCATAAGATGCATCAAATGCCGTTGGTAATCTTGGTGCTATTATAAGCGTGTTGATGCCAGCACCACTAAAAAAATTTAATGGACCATCAACATCAGTATTCGCCCAATAGCTCCAATCTCCGTCAATACCGCCAGTTGCACGGGAAATATAGGCACCATTAACTTTCATTATATCATAGCTTCCAAGGTAACTACCAGCTTCTAGCCTACCCAGGTTTGATTCTATATACACCATAGTTTGATATGCAACTGAGTTTTCATCCTCTTTACTTGTTGAGGTATCAGTGTTCAATCTGATCAAACCACCATACTTAAAGCAATGTGCCCGTCCATCAATTTTTAAATCGATTTTTGTATCGTTCACAATTCCATACTTATCAGTCTTTTCAAAGACTTCTGGCAACAATGGATCTGAGCTATTGATGTTAATCGAATTAAAAGGGTACTTCTGGGTTACGTAACCAAACTGTGTATCCAAACTTCCACCTAGAGTAATTACAGGTGACTCTTGATTGGCCGAAGCACCCCATGCAAAGCTTGCTATAAGACCGGTCACTCCAACTATAAACTTAAACATTTAATATATATATTAAATTATCATTTAAAATTCTAGCTTAGAACCTGCTAGGAATACAGTGCCTTTGTTTTTTGGGCCAAGTGATCCTGTATCAAAAATAGCTCCGTTTTTTAAGTCAAACCAGGTGATTTCAGCATATGGCATAAAGCCTGGTGCAACTTTATAATCAAAGCCAAAAGAGTAAAGTCTGGTCTTACCTTTAACAGGCGAAAGTTTTGGACCACCTATACCCACAGTACTATCAATAAAACCTCCATTTTCAGAGCCCAAGTAGCCAAAACTTAAGCCATAACAGTGATGCACATAGTTAACGCCAGCAGTCCAATAACTACCAGATTTAGCTCCAGGGAATGGAACAAAAGTAGTTGGAGCTACTATCATAAGAGTTTTAGGAATACCACTCTTACCCCAATCACCATAGGACCCGGCGAGGCCAAAGCCCATGTAAGATGCTTTTGCACCAATTTCATATGCTTGTAAATCATGTCTGATAACAGCACCACCAGGAGATAGCAAACGCTTAGCATCTCCAACTTCACCGAGAGCAGAGAGCTTGAAACAAACTTTGTCAAACTTACCTTGATAAGAGAAGCCGCCTTGGAACACATTGCGAAAACTTCGGGTTTGATTATATAATGCAAGATTTGTAGTAGCTGAAGAAAGCAAAGGCCTTAAGTTAGTTACTGTACCATGTTGCTCTGTATCTGGTATATAAGTAATACCAGCCTCAAAACCGTTAAAAATCGGAGTGTAGTAGCTAATTTTAGAGGCATTAGCTTCGTAGGATTTATCAAAAGCAGTTGGAAGAGATGGTGAGAATATTAGCAAGTTAATACCGTGACCAGTTGCGATGTTTAAAGGACCGTCAACAGCAGTGTTCGCCCAATACCTCCAATCACCGTCAATACCGCCAGTTGCGCGAGCAAGAGAAGCACCATTCACTTTCATTGCATCATAGCTACCAGTATAACTACCAGCTTCTAGCCTACCCAAGTTGGACTCAACATACATCATGGTTTGGTGAGCAACCGAGTTCTCACCTTCTTTACTTGTTGATGTATCAGCGTTCAATCTGATAAAGCCACCATATTTAAAGCAGTTGGTATGCCCATAAATATCAATATCAATTTTCGTATCATTCACAATCCCATACTTATCAATCTTTTCAAAGACTTCAGGAAGCAATGGATCTGAACTATTTATGTTAATTGAGTTAAAAGGATACTTTTGAGATACATACCCAAACTGTGTATCTAAGCTACCTCCTAGAGTAATTACAGGTGGCTTTTGATTGGCTGAAGCGCCCGAGGCAAGACATGTAATTAAGCAGACTGCTGCAAATTGAAACCTGGACACAATACACACTCTTAATCAAATTAGTATTATATAATCAACAGCATATTAATAATATGTGCAACCATTAGTATTAAAAAATAATCTTTGCAACATCAAGCATCCGATTAGAGAATCCCCATTCATTATCATACCAAGCACTTACTTTGCAGAGTGTACCCCCTATTACCTTAGTTTGGGCTGCATCCACTATAGAGCTATGCGGATTATGGTTGAAGTCAACTGATACTAGCTTCTCCTCAGTATACCCTAAAACACCCTTCATATACCCCTGACTTGCGTCCTTTAGCAAAGTATTTATTTCTTTAACAGTGGTAACTTTGTTCGAATTAAATGTGAGGTCAAGCATCGATACATTGGCGACAGGTACACGAATAGCTGCTCCATCAAGCTTTCCGGCAAGCTCTGGTATTACAAGCCCTATAGCCTTAGCAGCCCCTGTTGAAGTTGGAATCATAGAAACTGCAGCACTACGAGCTCTACGCGGATCGCTGTGTACGGAATCGAGCAGTGACTGGTCATTAGTATATGCGTGTATTGTAGTCATAAAGCCTGAGTTAATTCCTAAATTATCATTCAACACCTTGGCAACTGGGGCTAAACAATTAGTAGTACAAGATCCAATTGAGATTATTTGATCCGAAGACTTAAGTACCGAATCATTAACTTTATGCACAATTGTAGCATCGGCACCATCTGCTGGAGCAGAAATGATAACCTTTTTAGCTCCTGCTTCTATATGCAATATTGCCTTCTCACGCTTGGTGAAATGGCCAGTGCATTCAAATACTACATCTACACCGAATTGTCTCCAATTCAATTTACTTGGATCTACCTCAGAAGTTGCATAAATCTTCCTACCATGCACACTGAAAGTTGAATCATCAATTTGCTCTACTCCGCTTAAAAAGCCATGAGTGGAATCATGCTTAAGTAAGTGCAGATTTGCGGCTAAGTCTCCATGAGCATAATTTATTGCTACACATTCAAGATCCTTATCATCCCGCTCTATTAATGCTCTCAGCGTTGCTTTTCCGATGCGGCCAAAGCCATTTAGTGCGAACTTAATCATTATATAATTTTATGAGTTATACTTGATAATCGTAGTAATGTAGCTAGATCGCAAATTCAACAAAAATATAAATTAATATTAACAAAATAGAACATATTACTAACGTAGTTCTAGATGGGAGAAATTCTTTATAAGTTATTAAATTATCACTTGATACCGGTGGTAACGAAGAAATCTGCCCATTTTTTATCAGATCCAAATAAGTAGTAGGATCTATCTTCAAAAACTCTGCATAATGCTTTATATACCCAACTGTGTATGCATCAAACTTTAATAGGTCTGTATTACCGCTTTCTATAGCCTTTATATACACTTTTCTAATCTTTAATTTCCTAGATACGATATCCATAGATATGCCAGCTGCAAGTCTTGCAGCTCTTAGTTCCATACCTATTTGCTCTAATACTTCATTATTCATAGGCAATCAGTCATATAATTCTTTAGCTCTAGCTTCAAATGCTTGCACCATTTTTTGACAAGCTATTGAAAACACCATACCTATTAGCTTTTCAAACAGCTGAGATTTAAATTCAAAGTTTATGTAGAAGCTAATTTTAGTTTGATCGCCTCTAGCTTCAAAACTCCAATAATTTTCCAAGTTTTTAAATGGACCAGATATTAGGTCAACATCTACTTTAGCTTTTCCATTTTTCGGAGGAGTTAGACTTACACGAGATCTGTAATGCTCAGTAAAAGCTTTAAAATTTATAATGAGATCCGCAATGAGTTCAGAGCTACTTTCTTCTATTATTTCTGCTGAGCTGCACCATGGTAAAAATTCTGGATATCTCTCAATATCAATAACAAGGTTATATAACTGTTCAACACTATGGTTTGAAAAATATTCTTCTTCTAAAATAGGCATATGGTTACCCAATTATTTTTATGATTCTATCGTTGGCTTGAAATTCGTTGCTCGGTATTTTTTCAACTTCTTCTATATTTAGAAGCCCTAAACTTAAATTGGCCACAGACCCAAGAAAAATCCCAATTTTTTTATCACTAACAATTAACTCTTCTTCTTTGATTGGCGTAAGTCCAGTAAATTCCATCAAATAAATCTTCTTTCTTATATTCGCTCTGTAGTTCATCCGAGATGTAACTTCTTGGCCAACATAGCAACCTTTATTAAAATCCACAGCGTTAAGTCGCATTCCATCAAATTCTAGTGGTAAAGAGCGCTCAAATATGAAGTCTGTATCTGCATCAGGTATGCGAGCTTTAACCCTCATCAAATCGTAGCTTAAGGTTTCTCCAGTAATTTTAAAGTCCTCTGCTGTGATGCTACGATATCCCATTGCCCTATCTCGCGGATCTATAAAGCTTGCAGAGCTTATTGGAGCTTCTGAATAATACACTTTAAAATTCTCTGATTTATCATAGATCTCAACTTTTGACTTAAGTTTATATAACTTTAATTTCCTTAGAATATCTGAAAGCTTTGATCTCTGAGAATCGAGTAGAATAACATCACCCTTTTTTACTATAAAAAAGTCATACAAAAATCTACCCTGTGGGCTTAGCATAAATGCATAGGTATATGCAGAATCTGAGATCTTGGCTGTATCATTGGTAATTAGACCTTGGAGAAATTTCAGTGCATCTTCTCCCTGGAGTGATATGACTGCTCTATTCTCTAGCTTTAGAACTGCTTCCATCTAATTTCCCCTCCAAACTGCCGCGAAGCAAAATAAAATTTATTACAAAGAAAATCAGGTTAATTCCCATTAATCCAAAAACCTTAAAGTATACCCATGTTTCTTCATCAAAATTGCGCCAAACTAGTTCATTTAGTATAGCACAAAAAACAAAATATATGGACCAGAAGATAATCAATTTGTTAAGCTTAGTACTAGGAACTACTTTAAGCTGTGGGATAGCCCTACAGACTAGTTTGTTATTAGGGCTCCTGAATCTATCTATCAAAAGTATGGTCGCGAATATTAAATTTATAATCGTGGGTTTAATTTTTATGAAGAAAGTATCATCAGTATATACTGTAAGACCACCAAAAACCATAAGTACTCCATAACCTAAAAGAGTAAGTTTTGGTATCTTTATTCCTTTGTACTTCATAATCAGAAGACTAACAACGCTAGCCATAAGTAATGCTGGCACTGCGATATTCATGGCATATATCTTATACGTAGCTAAAAAAACTACTAGTGGCAAAAACTCTAAAATAGCTTTAAGATGTACGCCCATTATGTGAAACCCATAGTTCAAATATATATTATGCCGGAAAAAAGCCAATTAGCCAAGTTATTTATGGGTTTTGGTATCACATTAGATCCCGAAAACAACTGTACAGGTACGGGTTAAATTTTGCTTTTGAGATTTGGTATTAATTAAATAAGGATCCTTCGATGATAATTAATGGGGCGAGCAACGGGGATCGAACCCGCGACCTCAAATACCACAAACTTGCGCTCTAACCAACTGAGCTATGCCCGCCGTATAATCAAATCGGGCTCCTAAAATAACTGCATCGCTCGCACTTGGCAAGAAAAATAATCACGCTATGTTATCACACCGCTAAATATATACCCATCACTTTGTTAAATATAGATTTACATGCACACATGCATTTGCTACGATCACACTTGGTTACTTTTAGGATATAACTTATGAAATACGCAAAAGAATTGTTGTTAGGTGCCCTGACCTTCACTACTTTCGGCGCTTATAAAATGGGGCGCTTACATGAAAAGCAAGGTTTTAAAGCCAAAGATTCAGCCATTAGGGATGCTGAAAAATTCGCCAAAGAATTTACGTCTGAGCAGTATAATACTTTTGAGTCTCAGATGAAGTCTCTAATTAGAGTCGTACATTTGCTCAAAAATGGCGATATCAAAGGCATATTTTCTAATTGTGTACAACCAATAGATTGGATAAAATTTGCAACTAATATACACCATCAATCCTTAGAACATAAGAGTGCCGAAAGTGTTCTCAACGCATGTATTACTAAGGTATGCGGGATTGAGCCAACAACGTTTAAATACATTACTACCGCCTTAAGCAATGAATATGGCAACATTATGGTGAATGCTTACGAATCAAAGCTTAAAATAACAGGCACTTCCAAGTCACTAGTTAAGCTATCAATTGCATCTAATGATCATACGACTTCTATTTTTCAAGCCAATACCCTGATAAAAAAGTTTACTGACGAAGCCAAAAATCTTGATGATTCTCTTATAGAGAATAATTTCAACACCTTTGTCCGAGCCTCTGTAAGCGAGAGCATCCCAGAACTACACCAAGCATATGCAAGTAGTGAATAACTATAGCTAATTCTAAGTTGCTTCTTTTGTGAAATAATTTATAAATAGGCTGCTATATGGGGCCGTAGCTCAGCTGGATAGAGCAAGTGATTCCTAATCACTAGGTCGGACGTTCGAATCGTCTCGGTCCCACCAAAAATCAACTGTGGTTCATTGCACTGTAAACCTCTCAAGTTCATCTACAGGATATGGAGTCGACTTATCTTCTTTCTGAAGCTTGCTATAGAAAACATCCATAGCAAATGCGATAGATGCATATTGCTTGATTATAGATGCAATAGAAGGCGGCAATTCTCCTAACTCACCATTGAGGTATTCCCTAAGCCGCAACACCCATTGCTCTTCCCCGAATAGACTGGTAATTATGCAATGAAGTAAGTTTACGGCCGTGCTGCAATGGTCATAATTTTTATGCATCTTTAAGAAATCACTCTCAAGCTTTGTTAATTCAAACTTCGAGGATAAGGCCAAGCCGAAATCGCTAAAATAGAGGCGCTTGCCATCTGTCAGTATATTCGCAAAATGCGCATCAAAATGCAAAAGACCATGCGCATTGATAAAGTCATTAGTGAGCTTCAGATTCTCAAGAGCAAAATCAACTGCCCACTCAGCTTTCTTACCTCCTTCCGACAATTGCTCCCCAAGCCATTGATGCAAGTTCTGTGGGATGTACTCAAGAAACAATACAATATGAGCTGAAGCATTATGGATGGCCTCAGCACGCCTGCGTATGGCAGGAGAATCCTCCCAGTATTTTGCATAGCTATCCAGGTCTCCCCAGTGGCCAACATGTAGGTCCGTAGGATCGTTCGGTAGTATACGCCAGTGATACATTATAGGAAAATTAGGACACTCTCCCGAGATCACCCAGTTGGTTGTCATGATGTGCGCAAGCAACTCACGCCATGCACCAAATCCAGCTGAGCCAATCCCATACTGATAAAAAAGCGGGAGGTCGAATAGGTTGGCAGTTGACATGACATTTTCTGGCTGCCTTTCAAGGTCACTCAGGCAGATCTTCTTAACAAATACATTAGTGCCGTCTATCCCTAGCAAAGCTGATCTACCACCAATCCCTACATGCATAGGCTTTGCCTTGGTTAAAAGCTCAACAAGCTTTGAGTCACTCAGAGCGGCTAGCTCCGTGGAGACATGGCAATAGGTTTTTATCCTAGTAGTTGAAAAGGGCATTTGTTTATCTTATTATTGTCTGGCCCATACTATACGCTCATAAATATTTGCTCAATTTAAACTTCTGGTTATAGTCGATAAAAATACTAGCATTAGGCATCATGACAAAAACAATTGATTACTATGACACCAATGCACAAGCCTTTTATGATAGAACTATTAGTGCAGATGTTTCGCAGAGCTATTCAGCATTCTTAAAACATTTGCCAAAAGAAGCTCATATTCTTGACGCTGGCTGTGGAGTGGGGAGAGATTCAAAGTACTTTTTAAGTGTCAGCTATATGGTAACTGCTTTTGATGCATCTAAAGAGATGGTAAGAATTGCTTCAGAAGAAACTGGACTGAAGGTATTGCAACACACTTTTCAAGATATACACTTTGATCAAGAATTTGATGGAGTGTGGGCCCAATTATCGCTTATACATATTCCTTATACTGAGACGAGAGAGGTATATCAGAATATTCATCGTGCACTAAAACCAAGTGGAATCTTTTGCGCATCCTATAAATATGGGAATACTCATATGTCTACTACAGAACGCGATTTTTGGAATATGGATGAATCTAAAGTATTGCCATACTTTGGAGGGCTTTTTGATGTTATTAATATATGGACGGAACAAGATATGAGAAGCAAACTATCTCCTTCTCCAGATAATAAGTTGCTTAATTTCATAGTAAGGAAAATCTAGTGGTTAATACTCTATAACTAAGAGAATGCTATATAGCAAATCCATGTTTATTAAATTCCATATAAATCAATAGATTGCACCTTAAATTTAAACACAATTCCGATGCTGGATATAGAATAATATTTACATTCATCTTAGTTTAAAAAAGCTAGACAAATCAATTACCTCTGTCTAAATTCCGATTCGAAATTTATAAAATTTAATATTGTTTCATGCATAACATCACTGGCATAATCATTTTGATCATAGTTGTAATCTTAACTATAATCGGGTTATTTGATATCTTCCGTTCATTTTATAGATTGATTTTTAGAATCTTACGACCACTTTCTAAGGCCTTTCAACCAATTACTTATATTTTTAAAACGCTCATAATAGAAAAAGTTGCATTAAAAAAAACAATGCGCGCGGTTATTGTTGTCTTTACGCCTTTGTCATTATTAGTTTGTGGGTACATTAATATTTTTTATTATGCAAAAAATTCTTTTGATTCAAGTGTGTTTAGGCAGGAAGATAGGGTGAAAGAGTTAAAAGAAAAATTTAATAATTACCTATGGAAAGAAAACATACCAGATTTAATTGCCGCTCAACAAACTACTATACCCTATAAACCCCTAATTGAGGATCCTATATCTATTTTTAAATCATCATCAGATAGCTATAGAAAGCAAGATATTAAGACTATTAAAGACATACAACTAATTCTACTGAAGAAAAAGAAATCTCTGTCACAAATCAATCTTGATAAGGTGAATTTAAGCGATCTTGATTATGATGAAAATAAATACGGGATTGGCAGTATAAGGTTTTATCAAAATGAGAGTTTAAACTTTTCCAAATCAAATTTTTCAGAATCTTCTCTTGTAGGTAGTAAAGCAATTTACGCAAACTTTGCTTATTCAAATTTTAGCTACACAACTATGTCTGAATGCGATTTTACAAAATCTAATTTAGTATTTATAGATTTAACTAATGCTAACTTAGAGAGGGCAGTTCTTTATAATTCTATACTAATTGGAGCCAATTTACAAAGGGCTAACCTATATAGTTCAGATTTAAGATACGCTCTATTAATAGGAGCAAATCTTGAGGGCTCTAGGGGGCTAAACAGTTCTAATTTAGAAGGAGCAAAATACAATTCCCTTCCTATCAAGCCACATCCACTTCTTGCTCATTCCTATAATAATACATTAGCAGCATGCAAATGGAATTATAAAGATAAGCCTAATAATAAGCCCAATATTGATAGATGCGTAGATATGTCGATGAGTAATATTATATCACTTACAAATATAGATGTAAAAGAAACCAAGTTCCCACCCGGCTTCAATCCCAAAGAACATGGAATGATTGATATAAGCGAAGTTCTCCAAGAAGAAATTAATGCTACATCCAAATAACTCATGAGACACCTATGAGGCATTAATCTATAATTCGGTAAATTACACAAGCTAAAAACAATGAAACAGCCATCAATATAAAACCGCCTAGGCGGATAAGTGTTATTCTGTAGGAAGGCATACGTCTTACCATCTTGAGTATTAAGTTAGGAAATAAAATATAAACAGCACCTTTGAATAAGGTTAACAATCCAAGAATGGTTAAAATGGCTAATGCACCATGCCATACTGGATGAAAAAATATAATGAAGCTACCAAGGAAAACTAAAGTAATGCCTAAAGTCAAGATGCCAGCATTTCCTATGTGCTCAATCCACATATTCCAATCCCGAGCCCTAAAAAATAATGAAACTCCCCATAAATAAAAGCTTACGATCATCATCCATTCAACTGCCTGTATCATTTATTATTCTCCAAATTATATATAGATTACAAATACTTATCTTTAATATATTTACAATGCCAAATATTTTGCAATGATTTATGTACGGCGTTCATAAAGATAAATCCTTTTTGTAATTTCATGAGCGTCATAGTCTAAAATGGGAGTAATATTGCGCTTGATGTTAAATGGCTCTACTTCCAGATCAAGGTTTCTAAAGTCTCCAGTCCTTATTTCCTCATTAAGATTCTCTGGACCAAAATTATTTGTGATTAAAGTGTACCTGAAGTTTGGCAATATATTGGCTATAAAATACTGAATATCTCTATTACTAAGATGGTGAAGGACATCTTTAACCAAAAGCAAATCACCCCTTTGGTTTTTAAAATCTTCAAGACTGCTAATATGATAAAAGAAAACATTCGGTTTTTGATATTTTTTAACATTCTCATCAATCACTGGTTTAACTACGTCAAAACCATAGTACACTTTGGTTTCTGGAATCTCTATTTTCTCCATTACCCGGAAATCCCCACAACCCAAGTCAAAAATAGAATTTATATCCTGGCGCAGGGCATAGTTACGCACAATGCTTATATAAGGTTCTGCATTAATAGGGTCGGACCCAGGCCCTGATCCATACCCCCAAAGGTTTTTTTGATATATTCTTGAAAAGGCTGCCTCAGTAGTTCTAACTTGTAAATTATCATAATGCTCCCATGTTAGAAATAGCAACGATGGCGTTACCACACCGTATAATAAGACTATTATAAGTTTAAAAAATAATCTCATGCTATATATTCTCTTATTCACATTGCAGATATTTATTATAATTATCAGATCATTAAATAAATTAGAATACAATAAATGAAAAACCGATCCTTCATAGCCCCCAGCCCAGTTTTACCATATATTTCAATAGGTCAGCCCCGACTGAATAGCTCAATATCTAAAAAAAAGTTGAATAATTTACTCTTTTTCTCTAGCTAGTATTTTTTTTTGCTGTATAATATTCCTGTTACAGAAACTTAATATCGGATTGAAATTATGAAAACTATTCAAGAAAACTTCTCTTATGCACGTAAGAGCGTGACTGAAGTTGCAAGCACTATAACTTCTTCTGAAGTATCTATTTATAACGATTTAGTGGCTCCCGTTGCTAACTGGGCATTTGTTCAACCTCACTCTCTTGGTGGAGCTGGAAACTCAGTATGGAATGCTGGTGCATGGAGTGTTAATAAAGTTGTTCAAGCTTCTAACTTCTCTAGATTCTTCAATATGCTCGTTGCAACCGTAGCTTTAGGCCATACAGTAAAACAAGGCCTTGGCGCTGGCGCTTCCGGAGGAAACATTTGGAACCCTCTTGCAGATCCTGTATCGGATCCTCAACCTGGTGTTGTATATAAAGCAACTGGTGGAAATGCGTATGCAGATTCAGCTAGAAATTTATGGCGCTCTTGGACTAATTTCGGTTTCAAAAAACCAGAAGTTGGCTCTGCACTTAGTACTGTTTGGACAAACGGTCGCGGTAATTTTAGTATGGACAATCTCCCGCTATTAAGTGGCTTTGCTGTTGGTCTTTCTTTCATTGGTGTTGCAGCTACTCAATTCACTAATGTGTCTGAAGGATATAAAACTCTTGCACTCGCTGCTCTTGCAGTTAGCGTTTTTGCATGCAAAATTAAATCTGGCTACGACTGGCTTAGAACTCCTAAAGCTGCAGCTCCTATAACAGATGCAGAACTTAAGTTGAATGCGCTGTTTGATGCAATTGCATTTGATCCTAGTCCTGAAGTTAGATCAAAAGTAACTGCAACCCGACTTGTGCAGCTTGTAAACCAACATAATGTAAATGGTGCGCTAGAAGATTTGATAAGAGGCTTTTTGGAACTAGGCGATAATGATGTCCTACCAATGGGCGAAGATCTTGTAGCTGAGTTTGGTGCAAAGCTTAAAGCAAGGATTGGGGGAAGCAACGCTAGCAACCTAGTTGGGGCACTTGAGCATGCTGTAACTGCTATGGTAACCGCAAAAAGAACGGCGATGGAGACAGCAAAGTCACCTACAGACGATATTAAAGCTGCTATTAATGATCCTGATGGTGTTATAGCAGATGCAAATAAGGTATGTAATAATCTCGGTTATACCGCCGCATATAACTTTGATAAAAACGAGGTCAAGGTAGCTAAAACGAAGTAACTATTATTAGCAAATAATTACCTACTCCCTACCAAAAACCCCTTGAGCGAGAAATCCTCCAGGGGTTTTTTTATGCTCTTTCTCCACTAGTCATTTGCAGCATCTGAAGCTTCCTCCAACTCATCTTGTCATGCTGAATTTATTCAGCATCTTCCTTATTTTTGAGACCCTGAAACAAGTTCAGGGTTACAGCTATATCTGTTTTAAAGTACTCCAAATTTTACAAAAATATTTTGCACAAGGACTTCCATGAGTTAAAACCATCAAGTATACTAATAAATATAAGATAGAAGAAGTGAAGCTAAAACCACTCACGCTGAACTTGTTTAAGCATCCCTCTACCCGATGCCCAAATCAAACTACTTGTACTTAAGAGCATATTATCATATTTTACTACTTGAATAATTCCCGCGTGAGCCTTATGGATAACTTTGAAACAGCTAGAATAAACATGGTCAAGAACCAAATCATGCCTAACCATGTAAGTGGCGAGGCTATACTTACAGCATTTACACATGTACCACGTCATGAATTTGTAGAAGGCAACTGGCAGAGCATGGCATATAGCGATGCGAGGCTTCCAGTAAATGAAAATAGAGAGATACTCGCACCAGATGTTCTAGCAAGAATGATAAACGCCCTAATGCTCACTAAAAAGCATGTAGTGCTTGATGTCGCCTGCAGCACTGGTTACACTTCCGCTATCCTTGCAAAGCTCTGCAAACATGTGCTTGCGCTTGAGATGGATGCAGATCTGCATAAAAAAGCCAAAGCAAATCTAATGAAGCTTGGCATCACCAATGCAGAACTTAAGCAAGGAAAGCTAATGGATGGCTATCTCAAAGAGGCACCTTATGATGCAATTTTGATTGCAGGATGTCTAAATAATGCGCCGAATACGCTGGTAAGTCAGCTAAAAATTAATGGCAAATTGGTATATATCAAACGCATCTCTGAACACTTATGCAAGGCGATGCTGGCTGAAAATCTCGGAAACTCGTTTGGTGAGATTGAACTTTTTGATACCTTTTGTAAACCCCTTAAGTAGCAATGGTTATAGACGTCTAGAAACTGGCTGCTATAGTCTCATCCTGAACTTGTTTCAGGATCTTCCTAAAGCACTTATGAGATGCTCAACCAACCATTCAACATAACAAAGTAAGTGACACTAATTTTTCAAACAAGCGAGGTATAATTTATGGAATTAAATATTAGAAGAAGCCTAAGAAAACTAGATGAACTAAGAAACATCGAATGCGAACTTAATTACCTTCCACATGCGGAAGGTTCGTGCTTTATCAAATTCGGCAACACTCACGTTTTATGTACTGCCAGCGTGGAAAATTATGTACCACCATTCTTGCGCAATACTGGGCGAGGCTGGATAACTGCAGAATACTCAATGCTACCCCGTTCCACCAACACCAGAATCCAACGAGAATCTAGCAAAGGCAAAGTTGAGGGTCGCACTCATGAAATTCAGCGATTGATAGGCAGATCTCTTAGGTCGGTAGTTGAGCTTGATAAATTAGGAGAGCGTCAAATTATTGTAGACTGTGATGTAATAAGAGCTGATGGCGGCACTAGGACAGCCTCAATTACCGGCGGCTATATCGCCTTGCATATGGCTCTTCAAGGATTATTTGACAAAAAAATAATCAAAAAATTTCCTATTAAATCACAAGTGGCAGCCATTTCGTGCGGCGTTGTAGATAGCAAACCAATGCTTGATCTGGAATATGTGGAGGACAATGATGCCGAAGTCGATGCCAACTTTGTTATGTCTTCAAATGGAGATTTAATAGAAGTACAAATAACTGGTGAAAAGCGCCCTTTTACCAAAGCTGAGTATGAAGAATTATACAGACTTGCAACCAATGGCATCAAAACTCTAGTAAATTTACAAAAGAGCCTACTTAAGCTATAATACATCATACAAATATGTTGTTGCTTCGCACCTATATAGATAGACTAGGGCCACTACGTGTTGGAAAAGCTGCAATAATTCCTTGAGGTAATTCAATTATAGGAGCAGCGGCCTGCATATTTGTGGACATAGAGGTCCTACTTAACATGTATAGCACGCCAAGTGTGCCTACGCTAAGTAAGGCAATACATGGTATCTTAGCCCAATCTTCGCCGGCTTTTTGCTTATATGTATTCCATAATTCTGTTAGTTGTTTCATAGGATCCAGCACCTTTTTGTATTTTTTATACCAAGACCCATAAATAATTAAGGGAATGCGCGATAGATTTTGGTTTTTTGGGAAGTCGCGGAACACCTATAATATTGTACATATTTTAGGTGTTCCGCGACGACTAAAAAAATCAAAAGATGAAGCGCATTCACTTAATTATTTGTGAGTCTTGGTATTATACATACTGTGCAATATAACAAATTTTAAAACAATATAGAAATTTAAGCCTTCTCACTACAAAACGAATTATCTCCAGATTATATGGGACTTATAGAGAGTAAAAAATATTTTTGTCAGGGACTTCCATTGGCAAGAATAGTCAACTATACTGATAAATATAAAATCAGGAAAGTGTGTTTAAGCCCTCGAAAACCTTATACTCTTCCCTGATGAGATCCTCATATCGCCTACGGCTCCTCAGGATGACGGCTCTAATATTTTCCGTCATCCTGAGGAACGAAGTGACGTGAGGATCTCATCAGGAGGTTGAAAAATGCTGAAACAGGTTCAGCATGACAAGTCGCAAAACCCAGGCAATCCCATGTTTCCACCTGTTATTTAAAAATAAAACTTCGGAAAAATGCGACTTCCACCTGTTAAAACAGGTAAAAAAATAAAAATAGAGATAATTATCGGAGTATAAAAATGAGAAGATTAGTTTTGTGTATCTTAGATGGTTGGGGTCATACTGAACAAGTTGCACACAATGCTATAGAAGCTGCTAACACTCCTACATATCACTCGCTTCTAAAGCAATATCCACATTCGCTGTTGCAAGCCGCTGGTGAATGTGTTGGATTGCCTTCTGGGCAAATTGGTAATTCGGAAGTCGGGCATTTAACTATTGGCGCAGGCCGCAGAGTTTTTCAAGACTTACCAAGAATTGATCGAGAAATAAATAACGGAGAGCTATTTAGACATTCTGCAATACAAAAATTGTTGTCATTTGCTGGCTCTCATAAAAAATGCCATCTCATTGGAATTATTTCAAATGGTGGAGTACATGGTCATGTTAGGCATCTAATAGCAATTGCTAAGTTCTTGCAGTCTAAAAATGTGCAGGTAGTAATACATGCAATAACAGATGGACGTGATGTAGCTCCCAAATCTGCCTTACAGTTTATAGACGAGATTGAAGCTAGCGGACTAACAATAACCTCTATATCTGGCAGATTTTACACCATGGATAGGGATAATAGAGCCGAGCGAACACAAGCTGCATTTCAAACCATTACTTGCGGCATAGGCGCTAAATTTAGAAATGTTAAAGAATATGTTGAAAGTAGCTATGGCGATAATATTACTGATGAATTCATAGTGCCAGCAAGCGCAGAAGATTATATTGGCTTTGAGCCTGGTGATGCGGTATTTTTTACAAATTATCGAGCAGATAGGATGCGCCAAATATCTAATGCAATATTCTTGGAAACCTTTAAGCTATTTGATCGCACCTTGCCTGATTTAGAATATAAAATTATCATGCGCCCCTACTCAAGTGAACTCTCCAACGTGTGTAGTGTTGTTATCCCATATGAGAAAATAAAAAATACTCTAGGCGAGGTAATTGCCAATGCTGGGCTTACTCAATTAAGGATAGCTGAGACAGAAAAATATGCACATGTAACCTATTTCCTAAACGGTGGAAACGAGGTGCCAAATATTGCTGAAGATCGAATTATGATTCCTTCACCAAAAGTTGAGACTTATGAGAAAACACCTGAAATGTCTTCTTATAATATAACACACCAACTTGTAGATGCTATTGAGTCTGGTAGTTATGATATGATTTGTGTAAATTATGCAAATGCTGATATGGTAGGACACACGGGAAACATGAATGCAACTATAAAATCAGTTGAAGCAATTGACTTGTGTTTACAAGGTTTAATAAAAGCCTGTAAACATGGCAACTATGAGCTTATTATAACTGCAGACCACGGCAATGCAGAATGTATGTATGATGAGATATTGGATCAACCGCTGACTGCACATACTACTAATCCCGTGCCGTTTATTTATGTGGGATCTCGCAAACTAACGTTAACGGATGGAGAACTTGCAGATGTGGCACCAACAATACTTGAACTTATGGGTCTCCCTAAGCCCTATGATATGACTGGAGAATCGAGAATAAGATGAAGAAGCTAATTTTGATTGATGGATATGGGTTTGTTTTCCGCGCATTTCACTCATTACCGCCTCTAACTAGACCATCTGATCGCATGCCGATTGGTGCAGTATATGGATTTACTAATATGCTCATCAAGTTGCTGAATGATAATAAGTCTTCGCACATTGCGGTGGTCTTGGATAGCGGAACTAAAAATTTCCGACATGAATTGGACCCAAATTATAAAGCTAACCGGCCGGAGCCACCACAAGAATTGATTTCACAATTCCCAATTATTCGTGAGGTTATCGATGCTTTTGCACTCAAAGCAATTGAGAAGGAGGGATTTGAAGCTGATGATTTGCTTGCATCATACGCAAAATATGCCAAAGACGAAGGCTATGAGGTTACTATTGTTTCCTCCGATAAAGACCTTATGCAGCTGCTGGCTGAAGGCATATTAATGTATGATGCTATGAAGGATAAGATGATAACAGCAGAGGTAGTGTTTGAAAAATTTGGGGTAACACCAGATAAGATACGCGAAGTGCTAGCACTAATCGGCGATAGCTCTGATAACATTCCCGGTGTACGCGGTATCGGGCCGAAAACAGCTGCAGAACTTGTGAACTCATATGGTTCACTAAAGGGAGTCTACGAACATGTTAATGAGATTAAGCAGGAAAAGCGCCGACAAATGCTAATAGAAGACAAGTCAAAAGCAGAGCTGTCCTATGAACTAGTTGGCCTCCGCTTCGATGCACCACTGGACTTTACATTAGATGAACTCAAGTTTGATCATCTCGATTTGGAGAGGCTGGCAGAGTTTGCGCAAGCACAAGGCTTTAAATCACTGGCTGCAAAGTTACAAGCTAAATATAGCCCTGTAGATACTTTAGCTTTCAAAAAACTAAGTACTGCAGATGAGTTATTAAAGTATATTGATGAGATATATAGATCAGGCACTTTAGCATTTTTGATCTCTGAACATGAATTCTTCTTAAGCTTTGGTAGCAAAAATTTTGTTATAAAACTCTCGGAAAACTCTAACGCACAAGCTTCCTTATTTGCAGATACCGAGAAGGAATCTGGTGTTATACAAATTTTAAAAGCCTTAGAATCCGTGATGCATAGTGACTCCGTATTAAAAATTACCATCAATTCAAAATGGCTTTATAAGATCAATCCAAACTTTACCAACCTAGACGATATAGCCATTATTGCTTATGCGGCTGAAACAGGGCGTGGCAATACAACACTAGCTGCTCTAATTGCAGAATTCGGAGGGGAATATAAGGCACATGACTCACACGCTGTCATGATAATTCACCAAAAACTTCGTTCTAAATTAGTTGGTGAGAAACTCGTGTCCGTTTATGAGCGCATAGACAGAGTAATGCCAAAAATAGTGGCACAAATGGAAGAGCGTGGAGTTAGACTGGATACCAATTATCTATCTTCACTATCCAGTGAGTTTGGCACAAAGCTTAAGAATCTGGAAGCTAAGATTTTTGCGCTTGCCGGTATGGAGTTTAATATAGCTTCTCCTAAACAAATGGGTGAAGTACTGTTTGATAAGCTTAACCTACCTGATGGCAAGAAATCAAAAACTGGTGCCTATGCCACTTCTGCAAGCGTTCTCGAAACCTTAAGTGATAGCGGTTATGACATAGCTAGATTAATCTTGGAATGGCGAGGATATGCCAAACTCATTTCCACTTATACGGATGCTTTGCCGAAGTCCGTCAACCCAGATACAAAGCGGGTACATTCTAACTTCTTGATTACTGCAACTGCAACGGGTCGCTTTTCATCTACAGAACCAAACTTGCAAAACATTCCAATCCGCACAGAAGAAGGGCAAAAGATTCGTAGTGCCTTTATAGCTTCAAATGGAAATAAAATTATATCTGCCGACTATTCTCAAATTGAGCTAAGGTTACTCGCCCACTATGCAGATATAAAACCACTTAAGGATGCCTTTAAGTTAAGCCAGGATATCCATGCTATCACAGCAAGCCAGATGTTTGGAGTGCCTGTAGATAAGGTTGACCTTGCTATGCGACGCCAAGCTAAGACCATAAACTTCGGCATTATATATGGCATCAGTGCTTTTGGTCTTTCGACTCGCTTAGATATATCAAGAGAACGCGCAAAAATGTATATAGATCAATATTTTAAGCAGTATCCTGGCATAAAAGCATATATGGATAATACCATAGAATTTGCACGCAGACATGGATATGTGCTAAGCGTATTCGGTCGCAAATGTATAATAAATGGAATAAACGACCGCAACTTCAACTTACGTGCCTTTGCCGAACGCGCCGCCATCAATGCTCCACTCCAAAGCAGTGCAGCAGACATAATCAAAAAAGCAATGGCCACCCTACCATTTGCAGCGCAGAAGTATATGATTCTACAAATCCACGATGAGCTATTGTTCGATGTCCCAGAAGCTGAGGTAGAGCACATCTCAAAAATAATTAAGCAAACCATGGAAGCCGTAATCACCCTAAGTATTCCACTTACAGTTGAGGTAAGCGCCGGAAACTCCTGGGCAGAAGCCCATTAATAATCTAGTAAATCATCCCACTGGAATCAAACCTAAACTCTATTTCTTTCCATATATGATATTTATCTTTGCTAAGGTTCTTAATCGGTGAAGCCAATTTAACGGCACGTACTGCACTTTCTACGAATATGCGATAATACGGAGATGCGTTATTCTCTAGAACTGGTTTTGCACTCATAACGTTACCATCCATATCAAGTTCTATTTTAACTACAACTTGCATAGCCTTTTCGGTAGAACCACTAAAAGCTGCCGTATTCCACTTGCTGGTTATTTGTGATTTGATGCCATCAATCTCGCTGATACTCATCGGCAAATTTGCATTATATTCTTTATTAGTATCACCTTTCACAGCTTTTTCTGTATCTTTAGTGTCCTTATCTAGCTTTTTATTATCTTTTTTCTTTGCTTCTTGATCCAAGCTTTTTAGTATATTTTTGGCAAAGTCATCGTCTTTTTTCTTTTTCTTATCGTCCTTTTTTTTCTCTTCTTGTTTTGGTTCTGGCTTTATGTCTTTTTTATCTTTTATGCTTTTATCTGGGACTTTTTCAGCCTCACTGACCTTAGGCTCTGGTTTTGTCTCAACTGGCTTATTCTCTTCAACTGCTTTAGAGGCTTTGTTCGATTCCTTTTGCTCTTCAGCAATTTTCTCCGAGCTTTTAACCTTTATGTTTGTAAGCTCGCTAATTGGCACAACTTCAGCAACTATTGCGTAATCGGTATTAACATCACGTGAAATCATAGGCACGCCGACAAACAATAAAAGCATCACGCACAAGTGTAGTACTATGGAACAATATAGGCCTATTCTCATAGAATCAGCTACTCGTTTAAGGTTTCAGATACAAGTGCAATGTTCTTATATCCAGCAGCCTTGATAGATCCAAAAACCTGCATAACTCGCCCATAGTCTATCCCTTTATCACCTCGCACAAAGATCCGTATATCTTTTTTCTCTTTGGATACAGCAGCTAGTTTTTTGGATAGCTCATCTAGTTTTATTTTGGTCTCATGAATATATATATTTCCAAATTTATCAATTGAAACTGCTATAGGTTCATCCTGCCCGGAAAGTGCAGAAGCTTTAGTCTTGGGAAGATCCACCTGCACTCCAACAACAAGCATAGGAGAAGTGATCATAAAGATTACCAAAAGCACGAGCATCACATCCACTAAAGGAGTGACGTTTATCTCAGCGCTAAGGTGCCTTTTTTTCTTCCTACCACTTGAATTTGCAAGTTTAAACGCCATATCCACTACTTTATGTTATCAAGTTCGCGAGTCATTATAGAACCAAGTTCGGAGCTAAAATCCTCCAAGCTGCTTGAAATCCTATTGACTTCACCAGCAAATTTATTATAAAAAATCACCGCTGGAATCGCAGCAGCCAGTCCAAATGCTGTGGCAAGCAGCGCTTCAGCAATACCCGGAGCAACTACAGCAAGCGTAGTATTTTTAGATACTGCAATCGACTGAAAGCTCACCATGATACCCCAAACCGTGCCAAACAGCCCCACAAATGGAGCACTCGACCCAACGGTCGCGAGAAAGTTTAAGTTTCTATCCAGACTATCAAGTGACTTATTAATGGAAACCTGCATGGCTTGGTAAATACGCTCTTTAGTTCCAGCTCTTAGATCTGAGTTAGTTTGTAAATCTCGTATATTGCGGTTTTGCCACTCATGCATGGCAGCTGAAAACACAAGCGCTATAGGGTGATTATCTCTCCCTTTTACACGCTCATAAAGTGCCTCTAGCGACTGTCCTGACCAAAAGGCTTTCTCAAACCCTTTAGTCTTTGCAGCCACAGCTTTGATTGCAACCCACTTATCAAAAATAATAGCCCAGCTCCAAATTGATGAAATTATCAACATTATCATTACAAACTTCACAACAATACCAGCCTGCAAGAACAAACCCCAAAAGGAAAGATCTGTCATAACTACACTGCCATCAAGTGATATACCGCCGATTGCCTCGGCTGGAGCGGATCTTACTGCAGCATATGCAGTATTTATTAAGTCGAACATAAATTTGCCGTAATTAATATACTTTTTGCAAGTGTAGTATTAATTTGTTTCTGATTCAATCGCCAAATTTATAACAAAGCTAATAATTATTATAGACTGCCATAACTTTAAGTTTTAAGTGCACTTCTCTTATCTTATATTTATGAGTATACCCTACAAGAAAGTCCTGTGGAAGTCCCTGTGCAAAATATTTTTGCTACTGCTTCAAATTCATTTTAGCAATCAGTTCATCCCATTCTCTTTGGGTAAGCTTGCTGGTTTCTTGTGTAACTTTTTCGCCAGCTATCATACGCGAAATCACATCTTTCATCTGAGCTGATAGACTCACTGAATTCATCCGATAATCCATAAAAGATTCATAACTATGCGGAACCCATTGTTCCATAATCTTTAGGATTGCATCAGCATATACTCTAATCTCATACTGAGCATGTGGGTCAGCTCTTAGCATCACAAAATGCATAAGGTTATGCAGGTCGATCTTCCAGTACCATTGCGTATAATAATTAACTGTAATGTTCATGCGGGCAAGTTCGCGCGTTAAGCCCAACTTACTCTCATCCAAAGGCTGATCACTCTCCTCATCGAGGTTCATCATCTCCATATAATGTGCATAGCAAGTTTCAGAATCATTTTTTAGAAGCTCCATAACTCTAGCAGCCTCCGCACCTGTAAGCACATCCCCCCTACCCTGACGGTTAGACTGAGATTGCGCCGCGAGGTTAGCTGGCTCCGGCAGATAAAACTCACGATCAAGAATAGAATAACGCGCAGAGTATTCATTAACATTAGCTGTTCTATGGCGTATCCACTGCCGGGCTACAAAAATTGGAAGCTTCACATGCAGCTTAATCTCGCACATCTCAAAAGGCGTTGTGTGCCAGTGGCGCATAAGATAGCGTATTAATCCACGATCTTGGCTTATTTGTTTAGTACCACGCCCATATGATACACGCGCAGCCTGAGTTATGGCATGGTCATCCCCCATATAATCTACCACACGGATGAATCCATGATCGAGCAGCTTTATAGGTTCATACAAAATAGCTTCC
Source organism: uncultured Candidatus Jidaibacter sp. (assembly GCA_964458795.1). Taxonomy (GTDB): domain Bacteria; phylum Pseudomonadota; class Alphaproteobacteria; order Rickettsiales; family Midichloriaceae; genus JAJTHY01. The sequence goes on from CAYWJW010000003.1 coordinate 50,015, forward strand.
AAAGCTGGAACAGTAGCCCGTTTAGTTTGATAAGTAATTTCGCTTAAATCTTCAATTTCTTGCTTCTGTGCAGCTGTAACTGGCATAAGTATTACACTCTAAATTTTATTAAAACTCTAACCCATAATTGCTCATTTTTAAAGTTTAATTTTTTAGAATTTTACGCATATGCAAGCATTAGATAGATCCTAAAGAAGTTGCACTTATGTTATGCACACCCCCGCTCTTGTACCATTTCTTCATTCTTAGAACTTGAGAAACCATTGGATAGCTGAAGCGCTAGTGCCCCAATCACTATAATTGCTGAACTTAAGTTAATAACTGTTGTACTGCGTAATTTATAGTTAAACTTATATTCAACAACTCGATCAAGAATTTCAGCTAATACGGCAAAAACACCCAATAATAGTAATCTCGTATCAATCTCTTGTTGCCGCTGCAATTCTTTTGCTAACACTTGCTTCTGTTTTTCAAATTCATCTTTATCCACTCTAGACTGCTCTTCCATACAGCCTATCTTTTTTCGCATGAAGTCATTCCTTTGTGCTTGTAAATTTATAGCATAGCTCACAATCTTCTCTCTTTGTTCATTCAACCCCATTATCAGGGTTAATAGATCAGGATTCCTATTTAAAAACTCTTTGTCCTCTTCCAACAGCTGCTTCTCTTTTGCAGCTAGCTCTTGTTGTTTCTGTACTAACTGTGTATCTTGTCCACTCAACTTTTGTTGCAAAAGCATAGTTTTTTCTGCTTGCAGTTCTTGAAACTTCTTCATCCCTTCAGGATTTAATTCTATCACCTTTTTTTGCCCAGCTTCCATGGATAGAGCGTTCTCTTCATCACTTTTCTTCAGAAAGTCCTCTTTTTCTTTTAACTGCTTCTCTTCCGCAGCAAGCTCTTCCCACTTTTGCTTCATAATATCCCTATAACACTTCATTTCTTGAGACAATTTATAGCATAGCTCCACAAAAACTTAAGGAAAAATTTAATTTTCTGCTTGCAAACTAACCCAGAAAATGTTTGTTATTACTCCCAATAAAATTTATCCTGGAGAAGTTATGCGCAATTACAAAACACTATTAATAGGTTTAATTGTTATGTTATTAAGTTCACCCGCGAGTTCCAGCGCTCTTCAAAAATTTGAGGAGTTTCCAAACCTTACGGTAATCGATCATCCTCTGGTTCAGCATAAGCTTACTCTTATCCGCAAAAAGGAAACCGACACATATCGTTTTGGTCAACTACTAAGCGAAATCGCAATGCTCATGGGATATGAAGTAACTCGGCACTTAGAAACCAAAGATATTTCAATAAAAACTCCTGTGGCGGCGACCATCGGCAAGAGCATTGATGAGGATAAGATCGTAATAATCTCCATTTTACGCGCAGGACTAGGAATGGCAAAAGGCCTTCACCAGCTTATTCCAGCAGCCCGCCAAGGGCACATTGGTATTTACCGTGACCCTAAAACAAAGCAACCTATTGAGTACTACTTTAAAGTTCCACAAAACTCTAATCAGGTTTACATAGTCGTAGATCCGATGCTCGCAACTGGCAACACATCCTCCTATGCGGTGACTCGTCTTATTAAATCTGGAGTGCCGGCAGATCGTATAATATTTATGGCGCTGGTTGCTGCACCAGAAGGAATGAGAGTTTTCCAAAAAGATCATCCTACTATTCCAGTTTATGCAGCTTCACTTGATCAAAAGCTTGATAACCACTCGTACATAGTTCCAGGCCTGGGAGATGCAGGTGATAGACTCTTTGGAACTAAGTAGAATAGTAGTCTGCAAAAGATTGCTCTACTAATGCATCCTCAAAACTCAAAGGATGTGGCTCTTGAACTACTGTTGACTTGTACTCAAAACTGATAGGAACTAATTCCTTTTTTATGACGAATGGCCTAAAAGCCTCGACCTCTGAAATCCCAACCTTTTGCTGTCTACTTTCAAATTCTATATGCAGACATACCTCATTAGGATTGCCATCTATCGATTGCACTTGAAATATTCCATCGAATGCTTCCCTAAGATACTTGCCTAATTGACCATCTGAATCTGCTTTTACCATGAAGAATTTACTAGCCATCTTATCCATTACAACATCCAAAAATGCATACTTAGCAGTGTATAATTGCAACCCAAGACATTCCTTTGATTCTGGTTTATCAGGCTTAAGGTTCATATCCTTTACAATTCCTGATATATCCTCATTGCTCAAAAGCTCTTCTACAAATCGCTTAGAATGTTGAACATTGGATTTATCCACAGACTTCACGTATTCCACATATTCTTTTTCATCTACACGTGGATATTCGTTATTAAAAGTTTGCTTTTCAAAGCTCAATTTAATTGCCGTAACTCAATTATTCATCTAGGATTGTAGCAGGAAATCTCTATAATTACAATAACTTATAGAATTCCTTTGCCCTCCATTATAAAACAAGCCCACAGAAAATAGTTCCCCGTTAAATAAACTGGGTATATAATACCAAAAACATTTATTTTAACATGGAAACTATAAGTATTTCAGCAAAAGTAACTCCAAAGAGCAAAACAACTCTAATTGAGATTTTAGAGGTGCTGCAAGGGAAGATTTCCCTACGTATGAAAGTTCGCGCCTCGCCAGAAAATGGAAAGGCTAATGATGAGGTCATACAGATACTTGCAGATTATTTTGACATACCAAAAAGTGAAATTACGCTAAAATCCGGCTATACTTCAAAGAACAAGATATTGCTTGCCAGAGGTATTGATATGACCAAGCTTGGGGTGCAATTACCACTATGCTAAATTTCAACCTTAACTTTACTGACCTATACTCAAACGAGGGCCTTGAGAAGATTGATGGCTTATGGCTTAATCACATTGAATCCATATCATCCGATCTATATCAAAACCTCAATATTGCACGCTCCTCACCTCTTGATGCAAAGACAGAATCAGATCTAATCATCATGCTAGCGCCACATGCGGAAGATTTTATTACCAAGCTTTTTGGAATAGAAAAGGAAGTTAAGGCAATTGCCAATATCTACCAAGAATTTGCTCCAATATACAAATGTAAGCGTTTATTCATACAACGCAATGCAGCACGGAATTTCTCCCTAGAAGATGCAAATAAGATCGATACAGTTCGTTTAGAACTTGAAGCCTTGGGCGTAGATGTTATGTCTGAACTCGCTTTCGCGAATTTTGTGGAAACCGCTGATCCTCAAAAACTAGAACTAGCAAGAATCTACGCGGGCTGGGCATGCCTGACATCAGAAGGCCAAAAGTTACACAGAAATGGCATACTGTTTAAGGTGCCTAAGAAGCTTGATTTCAACAACCTGATTTCACATGCGGGGCGTATGAATGGCTCTTGGACCTCACATGACTGTCATGATAGAAATGGTTTTTCACTAACGGATAAGGGAATAACCCAGCTTGCGGCATTTGATCAGGCCAACTACTGCATTCACTGCCATAACCAACTTAAAGACTCATGTTCACATGGGATAAAAAATCCAGATAATACGTATAAAATTAATGACCTTAAGGTAAACTTAGCGGGCTGCCCACTGGAAGAGAAGATTTCTGAAATGAATTTGCTTAAAAGCCAAGGATCAGTGATTGGTGCGTTTGCAACTGCTATAATTGATAACCCTATGCTTGCTGCCACTGGTCATCGTATTTGTAATGACTGCATGAAATCATGTATCTATCAAAAGCAGGAACCAGTGAATATCCCTATTATAGAAACTAAGATTCTGGATGATGTGTTGTCATTACCATGGGGATTTGAAATCTATAGTTTACTAACTCGCTGGAATCCTATTAATTTTACACGCCCCCTACCCCGCCCTAATAACAATTATAAGATCCTTGTTGCAGGTCTGGGCCCTGCAGGCTTTACCGCTTGCCATCACTTGTTAAATGAAGGATATACTGTAGTTGGGATTGATGGCCTTAAGATAGAACCTCAAGCTGCAGATATATCAGGAATTGATGTATACGGCACAAGGGTTGCTTTCAAACCTATAAAGTTTGTGAAAGATGAGCTGTTTACAGATCTTAATGACCGCGTCCCACAAGGGTTTGGAGGCGTTGCTGAGTATGGTATTACTGTTCGCTGGGATAAAAATTATCTAAATATAATACGCATATTACTTGAAAGACGCATAAATTTCCGTATGTACGGCGGTGTGAGATTCGGAGGCACGATTGATTATATGGAAGCTAAAGCCTTAGGGTTTGACCATGTAGTCTTAGCCTTAGGGGCTGGTAAGCCAAATTTGCTGGATATCCCAAATATTCTTGCGCGTGGTTGCAGAATGGCATCTGATTTTTTGATGTCTTTACAGTTAAGTGGTGCAGCGCAAGAATCATCCCTTGCAAATCTACAAGTACGTCTACCAATTGCGGTAATCGGAGGAGGATTAACTGCTATTGATACCGCAACTGAAAGCCTAGCTTATTACCCAGTACAGGTAGAGAAATTTTTACGTAAATATGAACTCTTTGGTGACGAGATACTTGCAAATCTTACAACCGAAGAACTGGAGATCGCATACGAGTTCATTGATCATGCACGCAAATTACGTACAAACCCTGCAGAAAAGTTGAAGCTCTTAAAACTTTGGGGAGGAGCTAAAGTTGTTTACAGAAGAACTTTGCAAGAATCCCCTGCTTACCGCCTAAATCATGAGGAATTAGAGCTGGCACTTGCAGAGGGCATTGAATTCGTAGAACACATCACCCCTTCTGAAGTTTTGCTAGATGAGTATGGCGCTATATATGCTTTAAGACACGTGAATGGTGAAATACCAGCACGGACACTTCTGATTGCTACAGGCACACAACCCAATACCATTTTGAATGCTGAAGATGAAGTTCATTTCCACCTAAATGGAAAGCATTTCCAAGCTATAAATACGAATGGTGAAGCAATAGAGCCTGAACGTATATCCAAACCTAAAAGCGTAGATATAATCATAAACAATGGTGAACATGGCCCATCGATTAGCTTCCTCGGAGACTTGCATCCTTCATTTTCTGGCAATGTTGTGAAAGCTATGGCAAGTGCAAAACAAGGGTACCCCATAATTGACAATGTGATAAAGCTAAAGCTACCTGCTAATGCGATAGACCACAGAGAGTTTTTTACAAAACTTGACAATCTGCTTATTGCCACCGTAGTTGATTTAGTTACTTTAACTCCAACTATCCAGGAAATCATAGTACATGCACCACTAGCTGCTAAAAAGTTTCTACCAGGCCAATTCTATAGATTTCAAAACTATGATGCATTTGCTCAAACAATCAGCGAATTTAAAATGACCATGGAAGGCATTGCCCTTACCGGCGCCTGGGTAGATAGAGATAAAGGCACAATAGGTCTTATAGTTCTAGAAATGGGTGGCTCCTCAAATTTCTGTAGAACCCTTAAAAAAGGCGAACCAGTAGTTTTAATGGGCCCGACCGGCACCCCTACACATATTGCCCGCAATGAGAATATAATGCTTATTGGTGGAGGACTAGGAAATGCGGTACTATTCTCCATAGGCCATAGACTTAAAGAAAACAATTGCAATGTCCTATATTTCGCTGGATATAAAAAAGCAGACGATCGCTTTAAAGAGCAAGACATTGAAAATTCTGCGAGTCAAGTCGTCTGGTGTTGCGATGAAATTCAACTCACCAAAAACAGACCACATGATCTAACTTATCATGGCAATATCATAGAGTGCATTAAACAATATGCCGAATCTAACCAATCTCAGATTAAGCTTTGCGAAATAGATAGAATAATCGCAATTGGCTCCGATCAAATGATGAAGGCAGTTGCCTATGCGCGACATAACGACCTTAAGCATTTATTTAAAGATGGCCACGTTGCCATAGGCTCCATAAACTCACCCATGCAGTGCATGATGAAAGAGATATGCGGTCAATGCATACAGCGTCATGTTGACCCTATAAGTGGAACAGAATCTTATGTATATAGTTGTTCTAATCAAGACCAACTACTAGATCAAGTTGACTTCAACCATCTTCACAGTCGTCTTAAACAGAACTCACTGCAAGAGAAGATCTGCTCGCAAATAATAAAATCTTATATATAAGCGATAACTGTGCTAAAATAGCGT
>CAYWJW010000004.1:0-53687 GCA_964458795.1 uncultured Candidatus Jidaibacter sp.
ATTCCCTGTAAACCTTTGTTGATAATCTGGAACCGACTTTACGAACTTTTACAATCCTGAGGAGCAAAGCGACGTGAGGATCTAGAAATTTAAGAAGTGAGATAATAGTCGCTGTAAACGCCGACTTAAACCCTGGAGAACATCTCCTCAAGTTCAGTCAGAAGATCTGCGTACTTTGCTGTAGTAATGGGCTTTTTGGCCATGAGCGCTATCTGTATAGGGGAAGCGCTATCTTTGCAGGTAGCGCGAATCAATTCGCGAATACGGCGGCGGGCAAAATTGCGGTCTACCGCGTGCTTAAAAACCTTTTTGCCGGCAATTGCTGCAAACTCGACTCCACCGGATTCTGATCCCATAATGTAAAAAAGCACAAAGGTATTTGAGTGTACCTTTGCGCCTTTCTTAAGAATTTTGTCTATTTGGATGCCAGACTTAACGATCGTTATTCGCATGAAACGGTAAGAATTTTTCTACCTTTAGCTCTTCTATTGGACAAAATTTTTCTGCCCGCTGCAGTTTCCATACGAGAACGAAAGCCGTGCCTACGTTTTCTGACTAATCTACTTGGTTGATAAGTTCTTTTAGTTGCCATAAAAAATCCGTCACTATTTAAAAAGAAATGTCTTTATACATTTTTTAAGTTATATTGTCAAACACTTATAAAGCCAAAATATTTAGTTGCCTTATGCAAAACTTTACTGACTATATCAAGTACTTTGTTGAAGCTGGCGTGGATAGCTTTTTTGAGAACGATCCCAGCAAAACACCTCCGCCACCATTGCAATCCAAAGCTGCAGAGGCTATACGCCCCATACCACAAAATGATAATACATCTAAAAGCGCGCGTGAGCTTGTAGACTCAGTTAAAACTCTGAGCGAACTAGAGCAAGCTGTGCGTTCATTTGCGGGATGCGATCTTAAGAAGACTGCTAAAAACACTGTATTTGCCGATGGGGTGCAAGGTGCAAAAATAATGTTTGTCGGGGAAGCCCCTGGCGCTAATGAAGATGAGCAAGGCATCCCATTTTGCGGGCAAAGCGGTAAGCTACTAGATAATATCATTAGATCGATTGGCCTTGCGCGCAAGGATGTGTATATAACTAATACAGTGTTCTGGCGCCCACCGGCGAATCGCCGCCCTACCCCCGATGAAATAAAGATATGCCGTCCATTTGTTGAAAAGCATATAGAGCTGGCCAAGCCTAAACTCATAGTGTTAGTTGGCAGTACTGCAGTTGAATCACTACTTGCAAGCCAGATAAGCATGCACGAGTTGAGGCATGGCTTTTATGACTATACCAATCAGTATTTAAAGCATTCCATAAAAACTGCTGTCATCTTCCATCCATCATATTTACTAAGACAGCCGTATAAGAAAAAGTTAATGTGGTATGATATTTATAGGCTTGCGCAGTCTATTTAATCCTAACATTTAAAAAATGTTTTGCGATCTTACTGAACTATGCTAGGGTCGAGATTAAATATTCGAGCTTATGGCTCTTATAAACTATTTAACAGATAACGAGGCTACTTATGAATATCGCAGATCAAATCAAATCGGCTTGGAAAGCTTGCATCATTGCTTTCTTCACCATCATGCTAACACTTTCAGCTCCGGTTTTCACAGCCAGCGCAGACGATAAGTCGAACCAACCAACTCAGATCTCCAACATCATATGTGGCGCTGTAAATCAGCTTACTGGCACAATTGGTAGATCTATTGCTATCCTTATCATCATCTCACTTGCTATCTCTCTATTCCTTGGGAAAGTAAGTTGGGGTATGGCTATTGCAGTTGCCGTTGGTATGGGCATTCTATTTGGAGCCAAAGATGTAGTAAACCTGCTAGCTGGCGGTACCGCTTGTAATGCTGCTGCTGCTGGGTAAATATTATTTTTCTAAGGGTGAGCTCTCGAATAAAATTGAGAGCTCATTTTTTTTGTGCTTTAATTAGAACATAATTGATGATTAGGCCTGAATCATGCAGCTCACATTCGCACAGATAGTCGAACATGCAATTGCAATAGGAGCATCAGATATACATATATCACCTAATATGCCGCCAGTACTGCGAGTTGACGGGCTAATTAGAGAGATGCGCGTTTCCACACAAACCGCTGAAGACGTAGCCAATATAATCTATAGCATTATGACTCAAGCACAACTTGAGTTATTTAAAACTACCTTTGAGGTAAAATTTGCATATGAAACTCCAAATCTGACAAGATATAGGGTCAACGCATTTACCACCACCCTTGGCCCCTCTGCTAGTTTAAGGATAATACCAAACAAGATCGTAACTTTGGAAGAATTGGAAGCTCCTCATGTCCTAGGATCACTTAGTGAATTGGAAAATGGTTTAGTTTTGATTTCAGGACTTGCAGGCAGTGGCAAAACTACAACACTAGCTGCAATGATTGCGCATATTAATGGATACTCTAATAAACATATAATAACCATTGAGGATCCAATTGAGTTCAAGCATAAATCCGATAAAAGCTTGATTAGTCAACGCGAAATTGGGGCAAGCACCGCTTCATATGCTGCTGCTTTGCAAAGCTCAATACATGAAGATCCTGATATTATAATAGTTGATGAATTACGTGACTATGAATCCATAAGGCTTGCGGCCTTAGCAGCAGAAGCAGGCTGTTTGGTACTTACAACTACAAATGCTAACTCAAGCATCCAGGCTATCCAAAGCCTTATCGATGCATTTCCAGGGGATGATAAAATAACCATATGCACTATGCTTGCAAATTCGTTAGCTGGAATATCATATCAACGATTAATACCAAAGGCAGGCGTAGCTGGAAGAATTGCAGCATACGAGATAATGCCTATAAATTCCACAATCAGAGATATAATTCGCAACAATAGGGTTAGGCAGATACAAGAGCTAATAGATAGCAATGCCATAAACGGTCTAGTACAGATGAACGCCTACATTCAAAAACTTATATTGCGCGGCATAATACGAGAAGACCAAAGGGCAAGTAACCCAAACGAGTGGCTGAATCAAGATGAATATGAGTTCTAAACCTCCTCAACAACATCCGTATGTACGGGCTGCACTAGAACTTCGTTACTTTCAGGCAAATTATCAATAGCTTTAGTATCAGCTACTTTAACTTCATAGGTATAACCCAGTTTTTCCCAAAATGAAGCGCTAAAAGACTTGGTTATAGAGCCGTATTTTTCTAAGTTTGATATCAACATATCTAAGTGCTTTGCATCTTTAACAATCGTTCCAGATTCTATAATATCAGTACCAAGAGCAGATATCTGATCTTGATTCAAAGGATGCTTTGAAAAAACCTCTAGCGCCTCTTTAAAGTCATTCACATCACTGAATTTAGGGAAAAATGCTTTAAGAAACTTACACTGCTCTTCAGTTATGGAATGCTTGGAAATAATGTCCATAACATACTCAAAGTCAGCCACGGTTTTTACCTGATCAGAAAAAGAAAACCCTGTCTTTCCAAGCAGATCTATTTTATCGCCAGTCACTTCATACTTTCTTATTACCGCCAGGTAATCAGGAATATTATTAATATTAATAGAAAACTGCTTTGTACAAATGTTGAGAACTTCGAACTCTTTCACTGTTAAGGTCCCATCTATTATTACAGCAGATATAAGCTCGAGAGCTATATATCTCGCAATTATATGCTGCATAACCTCACCTGTAAGAAGCTCTACATGACCTGCATCCAAACCTTTTTTAATAAGATCACTCCTTAAAGTATCCGATTTAGCATGAAGTTCAGGTTGTACATTTAGAGTTTCAATTTTGCCTTGAGGTTCAAGTTGTACATTTAGAACCGCAAGATTACTCTCAACTTTTTGTTGCAAGATACCCAAAGCTGCATACGCATTTTCAAATCTCTGTAGTAAGACATTCAAAGTTTCTATGCCATCATCAAACTTTTGTTGCTTTATATTTAAAGCCTCAATTTTTCTTTCCAATTCTTGGCGTACATGTGCATACATATTCACTCCTTCCTCGGTCTTCAGATTATTTATATAAAACCGTTATCTAACCTACATCAAGATTAACATGAATTTGTTAAATTTCAAGCACTTTTCTTAATTTACATTTCAAATTTTACATATAGATGCGCAAATATGCTATAAAATGCATACTTTCTCACACAAATATTTCTCAATTATTTTTTACCCGTTTTAACAGGTGGAAACAGGAGCTTTTATGCTTCATTTATAAGTCCTTAAGAAGATCCTAAAAACAAGTTCAGGATTACTATATACACTTCTCTGATCTTATATTTATCAGTATACTTGACTTCTAATAATCAATGGAAGTCCCAGATGAAAATATTTTTGCATTACTTATTATGAATCCCCTAGGCCTTCTAGATGATTTACTAGCTCACCACTAGGTTCCAGTATTGCATTATGAACTACCTTAACTTCATCCACATACCCTAGCTTTTCCCAAAACCATGGCTTCCAAGGTTGGGTGGGTTGATCGTATTTTTCTATGTTAGACATAACTTTATCTAGTGTCTCCATATCAATTATGAGAGGTAGGTATCCAAAAACAGCTTTTTCAACCTTATCCAGTTGATCTTTATTTAAGTTATGTTTTGAAACAACATCAGCAAAAGCCTTAAAGCCTTCTTTTCCATGATATATAAAATGCTTAAATAGCTTGCATTGAGCTTCCCCCAATGGGTGCTGTGACATAATTTCTACAACAGCTTTGAAATCTTCTAGCGTTTTAATTGAGTGCATCTCTTTGAGCAAAGCGCATTGAGCTTCAGTTATTGGATTTTTTGAGATGGTTTCCATAACCAACTCAAAGTCAGATATGGTCTTTACTACAGCAACAAGCGAAATTCCAATTTTACCAATCAGCTCTACTTTATCAATAGTGATCTTATACTTTCTGATTATATCTATATAATCGGGTATATTCTTTGAGTTCATGAAGAATTTGCCTCTACAAGCATCAAAAGCTTCTAACTCTTCTACTGTTATGTTTTTATCTATTATTAAATCTGTTATAAACTCAAGAGAAGCTTGCCTTTCAATCGCTGGCATAAGATCATTTTCAAGCACTTTTATGTGTCCAGGCTGCAAGCCTTTTTCTATAAGCTCACTTCTTATAACATCAAGCCTTGCTTGAAGCTTTTGTTGCATTTCTTCTTCCATATCTTTATCCTTGGCTTTCCAGAGGTTGTACTAACTCGTCATTGACCTCTGGTATAGTATCATCAGTTATTCTAGTTTCAACCACTTTAACTTCATCTATAGCATCTGACTTCGCCAAGAGTTTGGTGGCAGAATCATGGTTTTCTAAGTTTGTCAGAATTTCCTCAAACGTATACTTATCTGTAATAAATAATTTGAAATAATAACTGATATTTTCTTGAAAGACTTCGGCTTGCTGCGCATTAAAATGATGCTGAGAAATATTCTCCACGACAGCTTCAAATTTCATTAGGTCATCTTTAATTAACTTGAGGACTAAATATGAGTCTAAAACCTTAAGCTGATTGTCATCAAGTTGGTGTTCAGAAATAGCCTTCAGTACATCGCCTAGATCACTCTTCCCTTCTATTACCGCATAACGAGCTATGAAATGATTGAAAATTTCAACCTGATTCTCATTTAATTGATAACTTGAAATACTCTTTACTACAGATTCAAAATCACTTTTCTCTTCTGCAATGAGTTTATGGGCTGTAAACGAATCAAGAACTGCTAGCTGTTTATCATCTAATGGATATTTAGCCAAGGTTTCCACCATAGCATCAAAGTCACTTTTACTGTCTGATAACTCCAATATAAATTGAAATATAGGCTCTTCAAAAATTTTAAGCTGATCCTGACTGAAACTTTGCCTTAAAAGCCCAATCGCTATCTCTAAATTTCTATCGATAAATGAAACTATCGACTCAGATACTACATTGTTATTTGAAATCTTACCTAAATCTCCAACATGCCCACAAAACTTGGTATTTTGACTTTGTTCATCCGATCTAAATAGACCTTCGTGCATTATAGAGTTAGTAGCTAATGCATTCATAAAATCCACAAAGTCATCTCGGCCTTCTTTTATTCCAATATCCTCAACAACTCTAAAGTTTTTAAGCCCCTCTTTCATGTGGAATTTAGTATGCGTGATATACGTAGCTTTATTAGTGCACTCACCTCGTCTGCTGAGCTCTTTATACGTTCCCAATACTACCCTAAACATAGGCTCTCTAAAAACCCCAAGCTGATCTTCACTAAAGTTATATGCTAAAAGCATTTCTGCTATTTTCGAACTTTTCATAAAATAAACCAATAACTTAACTTAAACGGCATTATAACAATAAAACCTCTGCTGTACAAGATATTTGGTTGACAAATAGCTTGCGAGTGGGTACAAGTAGCAACTACTCGCGTCTGTTTATGAATAGCGCTCGTAGTTCAACTGGATAGAGCATATGACTACGGATCATAAGGTTGAGGGTTCGAGTCCTTCCGAGCGCGCCACATAAGTTAACCTAGGAGATAGTACAGGTATAGTTAATTAATATGCGGAAGATTTTAATATTACTATCACTGGTCGCACTAGTATTCATTGGGAATTTTTCTTTGTGGTTTCTGCATACCCGTTCTGTACATCAGGCTTTAGCGCAACTTAAGCGAGAGCTTTCGCACAATAATATTATTCTAAGTTATGATGATATTAAATTCACTAACTTCAAATCCTGGCGTGTAGATGGCGATATTAAAAAAGTGTCACTACACTATGGCACGGGGCAGTCATACTATATTAGTTTTGAAAACCTAAAATTCCAAAGCCTACCTTTTGATAATAAGATAACATTGCTAGCCGATGGTAAGATAAATTTAAATAACGGAACAAAAAGCTACGATGTGGTCTTACGCGGTGATCAATATCCTAAGATGACTCTTAACTTGGAGACTTCCCTTAAAAACTTGATTGAAACACTTAAAGATCCTGAAGAGCCAAAGCTACACCTTATAGACGCTCTAACATATTCTGATGGAGGCTTCAAGTTTTACGATTTAAAAAATAACGAACTAAATTTTGAAGTAGGCCCATCTAGCCTGAAGATGAGTTCGTCCACGACTAGCAATGAAATGCGATTTGTGTTTGCCTTTAGTCTTAAAGACTTGGTGTTTAATAAGGATTATACCATACCACCAAGTGAGAAAAATCTCTATGATATAGCTTTACAACTTGGCAATACTTCGCTTGATCTTCAATTTGACTACATACAATCCCCTAGCAGGATGCTACTTGAACTTATAAATAAGAATAAGGAAAATAAGAAAAATTATAAAAAAATATTTGATTCATATCAGTTAGAACTAAAGGCATTGCGTCAGGTCACTGATGTGTATACACTAAATATAACTGGAGATTTTGATAGACAACCAGATATGTTTCTTCCCATAATAGATATGAACTTGAGGATTGATAACTATAAAAACTTCACTCGTCATTTTACTGATTTATATAATGCTACTTTGGATAGAATATTACTTGAGCAGCCACACTTCCCAGCTAAAAAAATTACACCTCTACGCTATGATAAGCTTTTAGAACTTTTCAAGACTATGGGTGCAATGCATGACACCCTTAATATTCCAGTAATACATCGCAAAGGTGAGGATGTGATGATTGCTGGAAAGCCAATATTCACAGTATTAAACGAAGTCCAAAACATTTTCAATGATGAGAGAAACCACAGATGATGCTAAACCTAGAAGCGCTATTGGTTTTAGCAATTGCGCTTTTTGCAATAGGAATGGTAGCCACATTTTTAGGCACAAAGATCACAGCACTCACTAAACAACTTGAAAAAAGCCAAAATGACTCTCAGCTCCTCCAGCTCAAAACTCAAATTGAATCAGTTGCTGCGAGCCTTCATGGCTTAAGCCAACTTATTGAAACTAAACTTAATCACTGGAGTGTTACCCTGGAAGACCGCATGTTCAGGATGCAAACAGACAACTCTGATAAGCTAGAACTGATACGCAAAACCGTTGATGAAAAACTACATGAAACCCTAGAGACACGACTTGGTGAAACCTTTAAGATTGTTTCTGAGCGCTTGGAGCAAGTACACCGTGGTATTGGAGAGATGCAAAATCTTGCAACTGGCGTGGGCGATTTAAAGAGAATCTTATCAAATGTAAAAACTCGTGGTGTATGGGGTGAAGTGCAGCTTGAGGCGATTTTGGAACAGATGATGTCTGCGCATCAATATGAGAAAAATATAAGTGTGCGAGAAAATTCTCTTGAGAAAGTTGAATTCGCTGTAAAACTTCCATCAAAAGAAGAAGAAGGGAGCATCTTATTACCAATTGATGCCAAGTTCCCACTTGATATCTATCAAAAGCTTATTGCCGCACAAGATACTGTGGATGTTCAGATGATAGAACTATATTCAAAAGAGCTTGAGCAGGCAATTAAAAAACAAGCTAAGATGATTTGTGATAAATACATCAACACCCCCATAACCACCGAATTTGCAATTATGTTTTTACCGGTTGAGGGGTTGTATGCAGAAGTTTTAAGGATTCCAGGACTTAGCGAATTCGTACAGCAAAATTACAGGATAGTGATAACCGGCCCCACTACCCTATCTGCCATTCTATCAAGCTTGCAAATGGGCTATCGTACCATCGCTATTCAAAAACGCTCCAGCGAAGTTTGGAGCTTGCTTGCTGTTGTTAGAAAAGAGTTTATAAAATTTGCCGATCTCTTGGGCAAAACTAAAACAAAGCTGGACCAAGCAAGTAGAGTAATTGGAGAGGCAGAAACCAAGACTAGAACCATTCAAAGGCGCCTGAAAAACATTGAAATCGATCAGGATGATATATCTTTAAATGATAATATCCTGCCAGTCCTTCCTAAAGATTTGGATGATGCTGTTTAGTGGCCTTCATGTGCTAAATTGGTATGGCTAAGGCAGTATAAAATAGAGTTTTGGAGCTACAGAGAGAGAAAGGATAAAAGTATTTTTTGTTGAAACATAGATGCCGTATCAAGTACGGTATGACAAATATGCGCTTATCTTTTTCATGCGCCTTTTATACTGCTTTAGCTATAGCAATAGAAAGAAGTGGCGTGCCCTAAAGGAGTCGAACCTTTGACCCACAGCTTAGAAGGCTGTTGCTCTATCCAGCTGAGCTAAGGGCACATGTACTTACATAAGTGGGAGTATAGTAAGTCACCCAACGCATGTCAATATGGAATGCATAATACCAATTCCGGTAAATAACTGCACGGATGCGCTTCATCTTTTTATTTTTTTAGTCGCTGCTAAAAACCCAAAATATGTAGAATATTATGGGCTTTCAGCGACTTCCCAAAAAATCAAAATTTATCCCGCATCTGTACAGTTATTTACCGGAATTGGTATAAATGCTTAATGCACCTTCAATAGAAGTGCCCTAGCATAAACTTCCTTCTTGGTAAGTTTACTCATTTTGGAGGCAATTTCTACTGTATCCTTTAGCGAGTGATCTTTTAATAACTTAGTAAGCACAGAGTCTAAGTCGATATCACTTACATCCTCTGGATTCAGACCTGCAACTATTAATACTATTTCACCTTTAAATTCACGCGCTGTGTGCTCTGCTAAAAACTGACTACAAGTACATGAGATAAACTCCTCATGCATTTTTGTGAGCTCTCTTGCAACCACAATCTCACGATCACCCATAACTTGGTAAATTGCTGAAATCGTGGCTTTGATGCGCTTTGGGCTCTCATAAAAAATAAGCGTGAATTGATAATCTCTAAGCTCACTTAGCTGGGCCTCAAGCTTGAGAGCTGTTGGCTGCAGAAATCCACAAAATAAAAAGCGATCCGTAGGCATTCCCGCGGCACATAAGGCTGCAGTAACCGCTGCTGCCCCTGGAATGGGTGTAACACGAATACCATGCATGCGTGCATCTCTCACTAGCTTGAAACCTGGATCGGAAATAAGTGGAGTGCCAGCATCAGAAATGAGCGCTATGCTTTTACCTAACGCGAACAGATTTAGGATCTTCGCTCTATCACGCTCATCTGAGTGATCATTATAAGCCCATACCTTGGTGTTTATCCCGTAGTATGATAAAAGTTTGTGTGAATTCTTTGTGTTTTCGCATAGAATAAGATCAACTTTGGATAAAACTTCCACCGCCCTATAGGTAATATCTTTAAGATTCCCTATAGGAGTGGCTACAACAAAGAGCTCCCCAACATTTCTATTTTGGGAGTTGTTTTGAATAAGTTTATCTGGTTTACTTATCACAAAGAAACATGAATAAATTTTATGAAAGCATCCATTTTTAAATACTTCCTCTGGCTTACTCTTATACTAATTGGTGTATTCGCACAAGCACAAGAACAAGTCAAGCTTACAGGCGATAAGAAATACAAGATCGCAGCTATAGTCCCTCTCTCAGGCGAACATGCTTCTATGGGTAAGAATATGCTAGGCGCTATGAAACTTGCCCTACTTGATCTTAAGACCAATGACTTTGATATTGTGCCAATTGATTCAGAGTTAGAAGAAAGCAAACTGCGGTTACAGCTAACAGAGAGTAAACTAAACGCTATTATCGGGCCGGTGTTTGCTAAAGACGCACGCAAGATTATGCCAATACTTACATCTGGTGACACCTGCGTTATCAGCTTTTCTAATGATCGCGATCTAAGCAGCCCCGCATGCCTTGTACTGCTTGGATTTATGCCGGAAGAGTCAATCAGCAAGGTAGTTGGATTCGCAGCACATAAAAACTATCAGATCAACGCTTTGCTTCCTGATAACAAGTATGGACTTATTCTTGCAAGGAGATTACTTATTATGAGTAATCATAAGCAAATCGACTTAGGGGAGATCTTATTTTATAAAGATAGCAGCAAGACAGACCCCAATATTGCAAATTTATTTGCTAGGCTAAATAGTTCAGAACATACGTCTAATAAAGCTCTTCTGATACCGGAAAACGCTATAATGCCACAAGTTATACCACACTTGAGCGGAAGCAAAATCAAAGTTCTTGGGAGTAGCCAGTTTGAGGATGAAAAATTGCTTAAGGCTCCTGAGCTACAGGGCAGCTGGTTTGCTTCAGCACCACGCAAGTATCGTGAACGTTTTGAGAAAAAATTCACCGCAAACTTTGATACCATACCACTTAAGATTTCATCACTCGCATACGATGCTATAGCCTTTAGCTATGCTGTTATTTCGTCAGCAAATGGAGGGTTCAAGCATGATTCCTTGATGAATCCTGCGGGTTTCTACGGCATTACCGGCGCATTTCGCTTTATGCCTGATGGCAGCAATCAAAGGCAACTTTCAGTGTTTGAAATTAATGCCGGCAAATACTCTGAAATCGAGCCAGCAAAGATAGACTTCAACTGATGAATACTGCACAAGATCTAATTTTAAGCTCGTTATTGTTTTCCCCAATAAGCCAAGTTGATGGGGTTGGAGAGAAACGATCACAGCTTTATAAAAATCTCGGGATCTCATCCGTTAGGGATTTATTGCTTTTAATGCCAAATAGAGTTATTACACGCAAAATTAATCCAAGACTTTCTGAAATAAAAAATGGAGATCAGATCTCCAAAGCGGTGAAAGTACAAAGCATCCACCTACCCCACGCAGCTGGCAGAAGAAGGCCTAGCAAAGTAGTATGTGAATCAAATGGCGAAGAAGTAGAGTTGGTATATTTCAATATACCTGCAAAACGCCTAACAGAACAATATAGCGAAGGACGCGAGCTGATAGTAAGTGGGGAGGCTGTACTTAGCTATGGATGCTTGACTATTGTGCATCCAGAACAAGTAGTTGCTGCAAGCGAAAGCTATAAAATTGCAGAGTACGAACCTGTATATCCAGCTACCCGTGGCTTAAACTCTAGGTTCATTGGCATTACCATAAAACGTACTTTAAGCAAGCTACCGCAAATTGCTGAATGGTTGCCAAATGATCTACTAGCTAAGCATAAATGGCCCCATTTGAGACAAGCTCTCGAAATCATCCACAATCCCAAAACACTAAAGGATATAGAACTTATGGCGCTTGCCAAACAACGGATTGCTTTTGATGAGATTTTTGCACATCAGTTACAACTTCACGCTATGAAAGTCATGGTAAAATCCATAACACGTCCCCCTATTAGTTTTACTAGAACATTAAAGGATGAGATGCTATCTCGCCTTCCTTTCTCACTCACTGAATCTCAAGAACGAGTGATAAGCGAAATAGAAGAAGAATTTCGCAAAGACCTAAGGATATCACGCTTAATCCAAGGTGATGTTGGCTCTGGCAAAACTCTTGTTGCACTATCTCTCATGTTAAACTGTGTGGAAGCTGGATTCCAGGCGGCTATAATGGTGCCAACAGAGATCCTAGCGTTACAGCATGTTAAAACCATAACTGAGATGACTGAAAGGCTTGGAGTAGAATGCCAACTGCTTACTGGAAATATGACAGCATCTCAGAAGCGTGAGGCCTACAACGCCATAGAATCTGGAAGAGCCAAAATTATTGTAGGAACCCACGCACTGTTTCAAGAGAAAGCTATCTACCATAGCTTACGTCTAGTTATTATAGATGAACAACATAGATTCGGCGTAGAACAGCGCAAGCGACTACTGTGCAAAGGCATACATGCAGATTTTATAATGATGACAGCAACTCCAATTCCTAGAACTTTAGAAATGGCAAGCTTCGGTGACATGGATATTTCAGTGATCAAACAAAAGCCTGCTAATCGCAAAGCAATCATAACAAAGATTATGTCGCATAAAAAGTTGGAAGAACTTGAAGCATCACTCGACTCCCGCATTTTATCTGGGGAAAAAATTTACTGGGTATGCCCACTTATTAAAGAGACGGAGAAACTGGATCTTGCTCAAGCTGAAGGTAGGTTTGAGTCTTTGAATGCTAAGTTCCAGGGCATGGTTGGGATGGTGCATGGCAAGATGAAACAAAACGAGCGTGAATCCGTTATGCAAAAATTTATTAGTGGCGAATATAAGATAATAGTTGCAACAACAGTCATCGAAGTTGGCGTTGATGTTAAAGATGCGACTGTGATGATAATAGAAAATGCTGAGCGTTTCGGACTTTCACAATTACACCAGCTAAGAGGGCGGGTTGGAAGAGGCGATATTCAATCTTACTGCATACTGGTTTATGGGAAAAACTTTGGTCCTATAGGTCAAAAAAGGCTCAGTATTATGCGTGATTCGGTAGATGGCTTCTTCATAGCTGAGGAAGATCTAAAGCTTCGTGGGGCGGGTGATATTGTAGGAACAAAGCAAAGCGGCCTACCTCAATTCAGAGTGTTTGATATAGATACAAACCAAGACTTATTAAACCTAGCCTTTGAAACTTCAAGATCTGGTTTCACCCCGCTTGATACTCAGATTGCAATATTCAGCCATAATCTCACTGATTGTTAAGGCATCCCACTTAACCTATTAATTTACTATACTATCAATAAATAACTTATTAATCTAGTATAGTATTATGGTATTAGGAGCTTTAAATGAAGCACACAGAGCATAAGAGAGAGAAAAATTCTCCGCAAATTTCAAGTCCCACTCCACAAATTAGCAGCAAGGAGTTTATATACCAAGTAATACAAAACATCGGGCCAGATATAAAAGACATCAATTTCTTAAGCATTGTATTAAAGTCTATAGAGAAGTCACTTGAAGCAATTTTATGTAAATACATCTCAGTGGATAAATGCTCAAAGTCCATAAAAACAACTGTTACTAACCACTTTGTCTTTTGTGAGGAAGATATTTTACAAATCCTTGAGGCGATAGATGCAAACTTATCCCTTTATACAGCTAATGGAACTCTTAAAGAAGAAGTATGCAATTTATTTAGGACAGATAAGCGGCCACTATTACAGCAAGTTATATCAGGAAATCTCTCCTGGTCAATTGCAGGTGACTTACCTACCTATATTATAGCTTATAATACTCGACATAAAAGCAAAGATCCATCGTGTATCCATACTTTTATCACTAACCATCTTTTCAAATCTGCAGAATTTAAAGTAATGCTTGGTTACATTTGCGAGTGCATCTTAAGCCCATCCACATCTATATTAAACCTAAGCATAATACTTAGTTGCAAAGACTTTAGAAGCGGTATGAGCAACCAAGATTTTAAAAGAGCCACTCATGAAATGCTCACAGATATGATAGGCACAACCTCTCAATTATCTGAAAAAGGCATTAAATTTTTGACTTATAAATTATTTGCAAAACACAAATACTTATTTTGTAGCGAATACTTAGAAAGTGGCACATTTACTGAAGTTGTACAATCATTAACCATATCGTTGCAAGATCTTGATAAGACTTGTGAGAAAGACGTTATAGAGAAAGCTATTGAGAGCTTGAGCGAACCATTTACTAAAATCGAAATTGCTGTAATAAAAAAATATTTAGCCAGGATGGAACTTGGGCTTGTAAAGTTTGCAATGACTGGAATAAGTAATAGCACCTTGGATATAGAGATGGAGGATTTATTAGATATAATACTAACCAAATTGCGCACAGATTTGCTTAGCAAAACTCCACCAGAACAAGCTCCTGAAATATCCCTTAATAGGAAATCTCCGCGCAAACTAGGTGATGCAGATAAGGCAAGAATATTACAAACTACTACCACCACTTGTACTAATATAGATTTGGGTGTCTTGAACCCTAATCCCATACATCTTTGTAACACTGATGCCAATCAGAAGAGACGTATAAGAAAAAATAGTCTCTCTTTAGATCTTAACTATTCTAGAGCTCCTAATATCGCTCTACACTCTTTTACCGCGATTAATAATACCACTCCAAGATCTACTCAATCTAACAGGGAAAGCATTAGATCGCACCATAGAACTGTTGAAGAGAAATGGGTAGATGTGAGCAATACTTCTTTATCCACTGCATCTATTGAGAGATTAAGAAGAAGCCCACGCTCTAAAATAGGTAGTGATCATGTATCAAATGCTAGCACTTCAGTTGAACCTAGAACCAATATAATACTCGCAATTCCTTCTTCTATATTAGATGACGAAGCTATAAGCTCCATACCGAAAAGAGAAGCCAATGCCACTACAGGACCCAGTATACATCCGTTATCTAAACCAAAAACTATCCCAACTCATAGGAGCCGAGTTACGACAAAACACAAAAGTGCTACATCTACTGCAGATAGGGCTAGAGTACTGCATCTTAGCACATCATTGCCTGAAATTAGCTATAAAGAGAAAGTACATTCTCCCATATATGAAAAAAGAACTTTGAGGAAAAGAACATCCTCTTATGAAAGCACTATTCTCGCTAATTCCAAGAGCACCACAAACTCTACTACATCAGAATCAGAGGTTGCAACATCCAGCGAATCTACTCAAGATGTTGGCTACAAAGATCTAAGTAAATCACTAAGCAGAACTTCTGAAGAAAAACAACAAAATAGTCCATCCGATACGTTTGCCAACCTTGCCTCTAGTAGCTTGCCGATAACAATATCCCCCCCGATTTCTATTATTAATCTTGTTGAATCTTCTACAAAGCAAGTAAAAGAACCATTAGCAGCACTAGAATCCAAATCTACCTACCTTGATATAGCTAAGACGATATAATATAGCTAAGTCAGTATAAAAAGAGTATGTAAAAATGCGGAATAGTGTGTAATACCAAGACCCACAAAGAGAAAAGGTAAAAGTATTTTTTGTTGAAATATGGATGCCGTATCAAGTGCGGCATGACAAATATTGCATTTATCTTTTTTATGCTCCTTTTATACTGCTTTAGCTATACACAAAAGAAATAACCGTAAAACTAAATGCACTAAAAGAATCTTTTAGTGATGGCACTTTCTGCAGTGCTTTTTCTTACCATGCACATAAGCTACAGTTAACGTATTATAGTTATGTCTTGGAGTATAAAATCTATTAACAGGTCTAAAATTGTCTATATGAGTAGTTTGTGTACTCAAGCTAACATGACGATTTAAATGATAAGTCTGCGTTGTGGTATAAACACTCCTTACAGGACTATGAAAACCATAGAAATCATTTGTATCTACAATCCTGTTGACCTTATAATAATGGCCAGTTGCAGGGTCATATACTGTTCGTGCAGCAACCAATGAGGGAAGGAAGCTAATAGAAATCGCTAGCGCTAATAGAACTTTGCCAAATTTCAACATAGTTTTACTCAATTAATTAATTTATTTGGGAATTGTACTTGTAATTTGCAAAAATGTCAATAAATATGCAATTATGCTCTCACCTAACTAATGCAAAAAATATTTTGTCTGGGGACTTCCATACCCAAAAACGCTCAGGTATACTGATAAATATAAGATAGGAAAAGCATGTTTGGTAAGCAAGTTATCTTAAAAAAACTATTGCAAATTAAGGTTGTGTGATCCAGACTACAGCGGAATTAAAATTGTAAATTTTAGGTAATATATGAGTAAACCAGAAGCATTAAAAATTGCACTAGCACAAATCGAAAAAGCCCATGGCAAGGGCTCTATCATGAAACTAGGAGATAGGGATAGGGTTGATATTGCTGTCATCTCTACAGGCTCTATTAGTCTTGATATAGCTCTTGGAGTTGGTGGATATCCTAGAGGTAGAGTTATTGAGATATACGGCCCAGAAAGCTCCGGCAAAACTACACTAACATTACATGCTATAGCAGAAGCTCAAAAAGCTGGGGGCATCTGTGCCTTCATTGATGCAGAGCATGCGCTTGACCCGATATATGCACGCAAACTTGGGGTTAACCTTGACGAACTAATTGTATCTCAACCTGATACTGGCGAACAAGCTTTAGAGATTGCAGATACCCTAATAAGATCAGGCGCATTTGATTTGATTGTGGTAGATAGTGTGGCAGCTCTTGTTCCAAGAGCTGAGATTGAAGGTGAAATGGGTGATAGTCATGTAGGTCTACAGGCAAGGCTCATGAGTCAAGCCCTCAGAAAACTAACCGCATCGATTTCAAAATCTCTCACTACAATCATCTTTATCAATCAAATTCGCATGAAGATTGGAGTTATGTTCGGTAACCCTGAGACTACAACCGGGGGTAATGCTCTCAAGTTCTATTCATCTGTACGTTTGGATATAAGAAGAGTCGGATCTATTAAGGATAAAGAAGATGTAATCGGCAACCAAACCCGTATTAAGGTTGTAAAGAATAAAGTTGCACCACCATTCAAAGTTGTGGACGTGGACATCCTATATGGTGAAGGCATCTCCAAACTTGGAGAGATCATTGATCTTGGTGTAAAAGCTGAAATAATTGAGAAATCAGGCTCTTGGTTCTCATATGCCGGTGAGCGTATAGGTCAAGGACGTGAGAACGTTAAGCAATATCTGAAAGAGAACCCTGAAATGGCTTCAGCGATTGAGAAGCGCATACGGGATAATAGTTCGATTGCAGATAAATTAGCTGACGATGTCGCAAATATTGCTGCACCTGAACCAGTGGATGAAGCTTCTGGTTTTTAAAGATATGTTAGATCTCCTGACAAATAAAGTCATTCCAGACTTGGTCTGGAATCTCATAAAGAATAAGAAGATGCTACAAACAGCTATTATACATGGCAGAGCGAGGAAAGACAGCAGCGCTAATTTTCTAAGTTTGCGGAGTATATATGCTTGATATAGCCATCTCTGAATTAATTCTAGTTGGGATAGTTGGTCTTTTAGTGCTTGGTCCTAAAGAGATGCTTTCAGCAATAAGGTCAGGGCGCAAAGCTATTGCAATCTTACGGAGCTACTATGAGGAATTCACAAATTACTTAACTAAAGAACTTGAGATAGACGATGATTACGTAAAAATAATCATGGATGATGAAGGTCATCCACAAAAAGTTTATGACCTTGAAAAAATTAGACCATATCTTAAAGAAGAAGAAAGAAATGACCCTGCATGAGCATTTACACGAGCTGAAAATAAGGCTTTCTATATCGCTTGTAATTATGCTTGCCGCTATTGTTGTGAGCTATTTATATGCGGATGTGGTTTTCGGTCTTTTAGTAGAACCACTATCAGATGCATTAAAGTATGAAGGTATATCGAGAAAATTGATATATACAGGTCTTGCCGAAGCCTTTCTTACCAAAGTGAAGCTGGCAATTTTTACTGGTATATTGCTTACGTTTCCAATTATAGCCTGGCAGCTTTACCGTTTTCTGGCTCCAGGATTATTTAGGCGAGAAAGGCGAGCATTTATACCATATCTAATATTTTCGCCGCTGCTATTCTTTGCCGGCGCATTTTTAGTATATGCTTATATAATGCCCCTGGCCTGGTCGTTCTTCTTGAGCTTTGAGTCTGAGCTTTCTACCTCTTTACCGCTAGTGTTTGAAGCTAGGATAAGTGAATATATTTCGATTGTTATCACCATGATAATCGCATTTGGAGTGGCATTCCAATTACCTCTTGTTCTAATCCTTCTGGTACAAGTAGGGTTGATTGAGGTTGAGAGATTAATTGCATTTCGCCGATATGCAATAGTTCTCATCTTCCTTCTCGCGGCAATAATTACGCCGCCTGATGTACTAAGTCAAGTTGCGCTAGCACTTCCTTTAGTCTTGCTTTATGAAATATCTATTCTAATATGCAAAAGGCTTAAAAAGCAACCTAGTTACTGTCCTTAAATAGCTATGGATCTTCTTGAGAGGTTACGAGATAAAAAGTCTCATGCCTAGCATGATATAATTTGTGAAGCCAATTTTTCAAGTTTATGGAGTATATATGCACGATATTAAGTTAATCAGGGAAACCCCTGAAGTTTTTGATAAGGGTATGGAAAAGCGAGGGCTTCCTATTAGATCCGCGGAGATTTTAAGTATTGATGAAAAAGTGCGCGCAAAACTCACAAATGTGCAGTCTCTGCAAAGTAGACGCAATGAGATTGCTCGTGAGATCCCAGCTTATAAGAAAGAAGGAAAAAGCGTAGATTCTCTGTTCAAAGAAGCTGAAAATCTTAAAGCTAATATCCCGCAACTCGAAGCCGAGATAGATGAGCTTAAAGAGCAGCTCTATGATATTCTTATCAGCACTCCAAACATCCTGGCAGATGAAGTGCCTATAGGTAAGGATGAGGAGGATAATCAGGAAATCAGGAAGTGGGGAGATATACGACAATTTGACTTTACTCCATTAGAGCACTTTGACATTGGAGAAAAGCTTGGGCTTATTGATTTTGAGCAAGCAGCCAAGGTTTCTGGTTCTCGCTTTGTATATTTAAAAGGCGCACTAGCTCACCTAGAGCGCGCTTTAGCTAGTTTTATGCTTGATATCCATACTAGTGAATTCGGATATACAGAAGTTGTCCCTCCGCACATAGTGAGAGCAGAAGCCTTATTTGGAGTTGGTCAACTACCAAAGTTTGAAGAAGATGTGTTCAAAACCACTAGTGATCACTATCTGATTTCAACGTCTGAGGTTTCACTTACTAACCTTGTCCTTGATAAGATTATAGCTGAGGAAGAGCTACCGCTCCGGTTCACCGCATATACTCCATGTTATAGGTCGGAGGCAGGCAGCGCAGGGAGAGATACTAGAGGTATGATACGCTTGCATCAATTCTCTAAAGTAGAGTTGGTTAGTATCACACGCGCTGAAAATTCTAAAGCAGAGCATGAACGCATGGTAGGAGCTGCTGAAACTGTACTCCAGCGCTTAAATCTACCTTATAGAGTCATGCAACTCTGCTCTGGAGATACTAGTTTTTCTTCACTACGCACCTATGATATTGAGGCTTGGTTACCTGGGCAAAATAGATATCGTGAAATCTCAAGTTGCTCCAACTGTGGTGATTTCCAAGCACGCAGGCTTAAAGCTCGCTACAAAGAGTTACATGGCAACAAGAATTTCCTAGTGCACACGCTTAATGGTTCTGGACTACCAATTGGTAGAACAATAGTTGCAATCATCGAGAATTATCAGAACAAAGATGGTAGCATTACGATTCCAGAAGTGTTAGTAGAATATATGGGTGGAATAACTAAAATAGGATAGGTTTTATGCAAGAAAATGACCAAGTAGTCAAATACTCAACTCTAAATAAGCGAGTAATTGCCGCTGCTATTGATATCTTCATATTGATGCTAATACTAGCTCCAATTATGAACCCACTCTCTAATTATATATTTGACGGGCGCGGGGCTGACGTTCTGCTTAACGAGCTTTCAATAGAAGCAGGTGGGGATACCATTGTAACTGGTGAGATGGTATATAATAAATTTAGTCAGGAAGGGTTTTTCCGTAAATATTTTATCGTTCAGCTTATAACCTTGAGTATAATGTGCGCCTATACCTTAGGATTTTGGATTAGATATGGAACAACTCCGGGTAAGTGGGCAACTGGCTGCAGGATTGTGGATGCTAAAACTTTGGAGAAGCTGAGCTATAAACAAGCAATCGCGCGTTTGTTTGGCTATGGTATATCCGCGATCCCAATAGGACTAGGCTTTGTGATGATAGCATTCAGCGAAACCAAACAAGGCCTGCACGATAAACTTGCAGGGACCGCAGTAGTCAACTTTAAACATAACTTCACAAAGTTTGAAGCGTTTAGAAATCGACTACTTGGTCGCCGTTAGACTATATACCTTTATCTTCAGACTTGGGAACATTACTATATGCATAAGCATAGCTTAAACTCATAATAATTGCTGTACTAACTACCTTAAGCGCTAGCTCCGGAAGTTTTGTGCGTTCTGCCAGTTTAGGAGCAGACAACTCTGTAGCATAGCAAGCAGCAGCAACCAAGAGTGTATTAGCTATCTTGGACCTCAACAATTGAGAACCTGTACTATTAGGTGTGCCAATCAAAGCAGCTAACGGAGCAGCAACACCTAAATAGCGATAAACACCAGGCTTTGGTGCTGCAGTAATACCAAACCCAGCCAAGAAGCAAAGAGTACTAAATACCCCTATCCCTCGTCTCTGCGCCGCAATAGAAGCTTTATCCTCTTTAGGCGAAGATTCGGGTGTAGTGGTAGATGCCTTAGTTGTGCTAGGCGTAGTGGTGGTAGTGGTAGGTGTAGTTGTACTAGTAGTGGTGGTGGTTGTCGTTGTAGCACTCTTACTATTAGAAGCAGCAGGAGTTGTGGTAGCAACAGTAGCTGCCTTCTTTGTAGTATCAATAGTTGTTGTAGTCGACGAAATAACCTTGCTAGGAGAAGGAGAGCTTGCGCCTGTAGCCTTAGCGTTTGAGTTAATTGTCGTTGTCGCAATATTATCTTTTTTAGGCATACTAGGAGTTACTGTAATATTAGGAGTAGTGGTAGCTGCAACAGCAGTGCCACTTGGCACTGGAGTACCCGCTGTGGTATTAGCAGGTAGTGTAGCAGGATAGGTAGTCCCTGAAGTTTTTACACGACTTCTACCACCTCTACCGCCTTCTCTAGAGATAGGGGCAGGCATACGATTATCTGTCTTCTTTCTTTCCTGTTCCTGTTTAACAGCATCAATCTTTTCTTGCTTTACCCTGGCTGCTTCAGCCTCATCTTCGGCTTTCTTCGCAGCTAGTTCTGCCTTTGCTTTCGCAGCTAATTCCCTTTCGGCTTTAACACTCTCTATGACTTCTTTGAAGGTATAAAATTTATTCAACGGAATCATTCCTTTTTCTGGGTCGGCTATAAAGACGTTTTTTACAAGTAACGGATTTACCTGTGCGTTTTGCGCTTGCGCTATGTTGCTATTACATGCCATAGCAGGATCCATAGTTGCATGTATTAGCCAGTCAGCACCACCCGCCCTGACATAGAAGTACTCATTGCCAGGAAATGCATGTGTATCCCACGGATATTGTGTGCATAGCAGATCATCTTTATGCTCTTCCGGCAACAGTTCTGCTGGATCAGTTTTTGAAAAACCTACTGTGATCTTTCTTCCGTCTGCAGTTTCAAAAACCGGCTTTGGATCTTCTGGAGCATTATTCTGGTATTTACCAAATACTTGCGTAGCGCCCAAAGAAAGCCAACAGAATTCTATGTGTGAAATCTCAAAATTATTTTCCTTCACAAGGTCTTCATAAACACTTATAAGAGCCTCTGCCTGCAAAGGCACAACTTCCGGACATAAAGACCATGCTCCAAGACCTGCACCAACTGCTCTTACATAAGCTTTGTTAGCAAGACCTTTTGCGGTTTCACTGTTAGCAATTAAAGCAGCTTCAATAGAAGGCCGCACTGCTTTTTTAAACGCTTCTAGATTAAAGTAAGCAGGGCTATCTTTTGTCGCTATAGGCCTACCTTGTTCCAGAAGGGTATGCTTGTCAGAATATACAGTCTTAGGATCTTTACTAGGATCAGCATTTTTCTCTTCCCTTGCTTTCTTATTTCCCTCATGAATAACTTTAAGGTATTTATCAGGATGAGCTTTTGCATCTTCTTGCACAGCTTCATAGTGTGCGTCGCCTTTAATAGCAACCACTAATGGGTATTCAGCCGCTCCTCTTTCTTCAAGCCTAGGCCCTATCACTGCTGAAACCATGCCTTCCTTAGCGTACTTCCCTTCTACTCCTGGAATTCCGTCATTGTTTTTATCACCCTGGTTAATGAAGGTAGTAGCATTATGTACTGTAAGCATGCGAGCGTGCAATCTTTCAGTTGGCGTTAACCACATAGTATTATTAGGATCTTTCTTCTGCAACTTAGCATCAACTGCTGCCGAAGATCTTTTGCAGATTACTGTGCCATCTTGTAAAATGCATGTTATCTTACGGTCCCCTCCCTGATAGTTTACTATTGGGCGATTGGCAATCAACCGCTCTATGTATTTAGCCAAGTATATGCCTTCATCTGTGACCATGTCTTTGTATAAAGCATTGTCTTTGTGCTCGTACAGATATTGCAACATCTCAGCAGCTGTCGATTGATTAACAACTACACTTGCTGAGTTAAATTGATGAACTACTCGCTCTTCAGACTTAATATGATCACCAACTTCGCCACTATCTTTAACAGAAAGGTTAGCTTTGGTTTTATACGCCCGCAGCTGCTTAGCATACTCTCTCTTACCCTCTTCTACATTATCAGCACTCAAGTAGTTCACGTTACTCTGATGAATCGTGCTAATATCAATATTTATTCTATCCTCTTCACCTACTCTACAAACTAGCTGTTTCTCTTCCTTTTTAGCCTTTTCCCTAGCCTCTTTCTTAGCTTGTTCCCTAGCCTTTTCCTTGATTTGCAGCCTAGCTAACTCTGTTGCTTTTTTCTTATATTCTGCTTCGGCTTCAACTCTTCTCTTATCTGCTGCACCCCTAGCTTCTCTAGTGGCTTCCGCTAGTTCTTCATCACTCCTAATATTAGCTATGACTTCCTCAAAAGGATAAAGATTGTTTAATGGGATCATTCCTCGTTGTGGATCTGCTATATAGATCTGCTCAGCGGCAAGCTCATTTACCAATGGGTTTTGCACTTGTGGTATGGTGGTATTACAAGCCATATCAATATTACTTGATGCGCCTAGACACAATGATTGTACACATAATAGTTTGTCTTCATGTCCGCTCGGTAGTAGAGCTGAAGCGTGAGTTTTTGAAAAGCCTATTGAAACACTATTACCTTTAGTTTCAAAAGATTTATTGGAAACTGATGCTGTAGCAGGAAAATAACAAAACTCAATGTGCGAAATGCCTTCACATGAGATCTGGCTTAATACTTCTCGATAAGCCTCTACCAAAGCTTTAGCTTGATAAGGTAGAGCTTCACGACATAAACCCCACGCTTCTAATTCCTGGCCAACTACTCTTAAATAGTTCTTTTTATGATTTGATCCTATAACACTTTTAGATATCAACTCACCTTCTATAACAACTTCGATTAACCTTTTAAACGCATCTAAGTTTAAGTAAGATGTAGGATTACCTGTTCCATAAAGATTTAGGCTACCAGGTGCAGCATATACCGTATTATCTTCTGCATTTTTTGGATCTGTAACCCTTCTCATCTTAATAATTTTAAGATATTTTCCAGGATTCCTTTCTGCATCTGCTCCTACAGCTTTGTAATACGACTGTGTTGTTCTATCATAAGGTATATTATTAAGCCCAATGTGCTTAGCTATTATTCCTAGAGCACTATTTTCATCCGGCAATTCACTCTTTTCATAAGTAACTAGCAATGGATATTCAAGCGCACTCATCTTTTCAAGTCTGGGACCAATTAATGCCGAAACAACCCCTTCTTCAGCATACTCGCCTCTTTTTCCCCAATCGCCTTTATTTTGCTCCCTTCCATCATTAATAAAAGTACTAGCGCTACTCACTGTAAGGAAGCGTAAAAACAACCGTTCATCTGGGGTAAGCAATGTCTTCCCATCGCCCCTCTCCAATGCTTCGTTAGTACGTAACCGCTTAATAAACCCAGCCAAGTCCATATCTGTATACAAAGGATTGCTCTTGTTCATATTCAGATATTCCTGCATCATATTTGCAGCTGATTCGCTAACAACTACACTTGTAGATTTGAATTGAGCAAGCACACGACCTTCGCTTACAATGTGGTCATTGACTGTGCCATCATCCTTAATAGCAAGGTTATTTGTAGTTTCATATTTACGTAATTTTTTAACACGTCCATTATCACCATCAAGATATTCTTGATTCTTCCTTTGAATATCTTCAAAGGTAAGTTCTATTCTTCCTTCCTCTACTGGAGGTTTGTTAAGATCATTATCAAGACCAAGTGTAGAAACAGGAGCAACATCCCCTGCTTCCGCAGCTATTACTACTTCCTTTCTTTTCCTCTTTACCTTTGGGGTTGTGGCTGTTGCATTTTTAGGCCCTTTTACTCCAAGCTCTTCTTGCTGCCTTTCCTCAACAGCTTTCTTTTCTTCAGCATCAGCTTTAACTATCGCCTCACCTATTGAAGAAGTTGATTGCACGTTAGGGTTCTCTTCTACTTTCTCTTCTACTTTCTCTTCTACTTTCTCTTCTACTACCTTACTTGCATCATGTGCAACTACTGTAGGTTGAGCAGCATCGCCTCCCCCTGCACCAGCTGTACTTAAGGGATCTACCTGATTTTCTGACACAACTACGCCAGATGGCGCACCTTCTGGCGTAGTAGCCTCGTCACTGTTTGGTAGCACTCCTGTACTTGACCTATCTAACATATTAAACCTTTCAATATCATTTAATTCATGCGCATATATTACCGCAAATTACTACAGATTACAAGCAAGTATTATAAAAAATACTTGAACTACAAGACATAAATATTTTTCACCTGTTTTATCAGGTAGAGGCCGCATATTTCCTGGGATTTATCTTTAAATAACAGGTGAAAGCAGGAGATTACCTGGTCTTGGACCTGATTTCGGGATTAGACTTGTAACTAAAACCATATTCAGATAACGGGGCCACCTTTATTTCTCGTTTGCCCTGAGGAGTTGCGAAGCAACGTCTTGAAGGGTTGGTTAGGATTGCTTGTTCACTCCGCATATACCCCTTCAAAAGCCCTTCGAGACGTTGCTTCGCAACTCCTCAGGACGAACGGGGAGTGCGCTCTCTTCAGGGCGAACTGGAAATAAAATTACTTTTTAATCCCGAACTGAAGTTTGCTGGGGGATTATCCATACTTCTTTTATCTTATCTTTACCAGTATAGCTTGCAAAACAAGCCCTATGGAAGTCCCTAGCAAAAATATTTTTTAACGGCTACAGGCAATTGTTTTTACAGTTATCCTCTACCCGTAAAGAAGCTTATAGGATCCTTTATAATGTTTATAATGCTCTCCATCATATCAGGGGCTTCTTTTTCTATGGCATTCACTTTTTGCAGGAGCACTTGAACTGCTGCTGCCTGCCCCTTTCCTACGCCTGCTGCGTTATCTAACTTTTTCAGGAACGCCTCTCCAAGCTCACTAATACCTTTTGGCGTCTCTGGAGCTTCTTCCCCAGCTGGAACCGCTTCGCGTTCATCCCTTAAATCTTCCCTCTTAGTTACGAATATGCCGACAGGATTATCCATAGGCATTTCTGCTGTAACAATACCTGCACGCTTAGTTTTTATACTTAGATTATTCAGGGCATCGGTAAGGTAATTATCCATAGTTATGGCATGCTGAGTGAAAGCTGCTTTATACTCATCCTTAGTTTTATCATTTCCACCATTCTCTGGTATTTTAGTAGCTATAGGGGTCTTCTCGGGATCAATAAGATGAGCCATGTAGTTATTAAAATTAGTCTTACTCATTATTACTGACATCATAAGTAACTTAAATTGCTCCGGAGTTATTGCACGGCCATTTTCAAGCAGTTTAATGGCAAAGGCATAGATATAATCGCTTTTACTTTTATCTTTGAATTTTGAAAAAATGAGCATAATATGCTTTATCTCAGGATTACTTGTAAAGCTCTGATATAAAGCACTTAACAGCATATTATTTTGCTTATCTTTATCAGTGAGCAAATCCTCTTTTTTACGTATCATGCTTCCAATTTTTGCAAATTTCTCTTCAAGCTCTTGCGCTGCTTTCTTCTGCTCGTCAATAGCTTTTTGATAATTTGCATTATACGTAGAAAACCAGCCATCAGCCAGCCTCCACTGCGTTACGATAGATATACCTATTGAGGCGGT
This sequence comes from uncultured Candidatus Jidaibacter sp., assembly GCA_964458795.1. Lineage (GTDB taxonomy): Bacteria > Pseudomonadota > Alphaproteobacteria > Rickettsiales > Midichloriaceae > JAJTHY01. The sequence continues at coordinate 26,631 of CAYWJW010000004.1, forward strand.
ATTTATTAATATTGAACCCGCAGTTAGCCCAGTTGTGGAAAAAGCTGTTGATGCCATGACATCAATTACGTTTGAAACTGGTGTGAGACCAACCATTTTAATCCCACTATTTAAGTATGCTACTGGAGTATTTAAGTAGCCAAAAACCCATACCATACTTCGAATAAAACCAGCATTAATGGGCAGAGAGAAACCTAATAACTTTAAGGATTGCAAATCGATATTGTATAACTCTATTCCAGATAGGTTCTTCTCTCTCTCTTCACCTCCATACCCATAAAGATCTTTTTGACGTTGCAATTCTGTTATGTAAGTTTTGGTCCAGTGCACAAGATTTTCTGCCCCCTTGTAAACTATCCAATCCACGATCTTAAGTGGATTAGCCAGATAAGTTGCTTTTGTATCTAAGATTTGAGTTAAAACAAAGCTCCCTGCTGAACTTATCCCAGAACTAACAAGAGAGATTAGCTTATATGGCAACCCTGCAAACGTCGCATCAATGCCTGTTAGCTGAGTGAATAAAAACCCAGGCTTAAATATGCTAATGCTAGCAATAAAAGCGGTTATCGCCATTCCTTCTGGTAGCAGCTTACTCCATGATAAATCAGCCCATTTATCCGATAATTTATTAGTTTGTCTATGGCTATAGTATAAGTGTGCGGTACCAAGTGCCGATAACAAAGCCGTAGCACCTCTACCAAAAGGTGAGCTTATGATACTATATGAAACAAAACCCAAAAACTTTGGTAATGGAGGATAGAGGGTGAAACTTGCATATAGCGATGCACCGAGGAGAGCTTCTGGAGCAATTGAGCTCATAGTCCAGCCTTTCATTGCCTCTCTATATGCACCACCAGGTCTAAAATGCTTGAAGTAGAGGTAAGGACCGCTAATACCAATGGCAGCAGAAGATGCAAACAGGCCAACAGGAGTGCACATACCCATATACACTCCACCTGCAATTGTTGATAAAGCCGCACCTACACCCATGATAGCCTATTAATCAGACTCATATTTAAAACTAACACAAAAATGGTTAATATATGGTTAACTCTATACTATAAAACGCTTTCAAAGTCTCCAATTAACTTTCATAATTTACTTGCAAAAATGCGGGTTATCTGTGAGAATCCACCTAAAAGGGCAATTATGATCTCTAAAAAGGCAAAGTTCGGATTCAAAGATGTAGATGCAGCTCAGAAAGAGCCATTGGTTCAAGGAGTTTTTTCATCCGTTGCATCTAAGTATGATCTCATGAATGACCTTATGAGCTTTGGGCTGCATAAAGCTTGGAAGCGCACTCTTATCAACGAGATATCGCCTTGTAGGGAGGATATATTGCTTGACGTTGCTGGTGGCACAGGTGATGTAGCACATAGATTTTTGCAAGCCGGGGGAGGATCTGCAGTTGTAGCTGATCTTAATAAAGAGATGCTTGCAGCAGGAAAAGCTAAACTTTCTGATTCCAGACTTTCCTGGGTGCATACTAATGCAGAACAATTGCCGTTTGAGGATGAAAGCTTTGATTATTACACAATCTCCTTTGGCATTAGAAATGTGACTAACATAGATAAGGCACTCTCCGAAGCCTTTCGCGTGCTGAAACCAATGGGCAAATTTTTATGCTTGGAGTTCTCCCAGGTTAATACACCTGTTTTATCGAAAATTTATGATACGTACTCATTCAACGTTATTCCAAAAATTGGAAAAGTAATAGCAGGCGATGAGGATGCATACCGCTATTTGGTAGAGAGTATAAAAAATTTCGAGCCAGCTCCTAGATTTGCAAAACTGATTGAGCGTGCCGGCTTTCAAAACGTTAACTACATGAAACTTACTTTTGGCGTGGTTGCTATTCACTTCGGTTATAAAGGCGTTTAGAGATTCTTGTGCTTGTATTCGCACAAATCATTGATGATACATCTACCGCATTCAGGCTTTCTAGCTTTGCAAACATAACGGCCATGAAGCACTAGCCAATGGTGCGCATAGGTTTTCCATTGATCTGGTATAATCTTCGTGAGTGCATGTTCAGTTTTTTCTGGAGTAGTGGTTTTGCAAAGCCCTATCCTATTGCTGACTCTGAACACATGGGTATCTACCGCGATCACCTTATGTCCCCAAAGCGAGTTGAGCATTACATTAGCTGATTTCCTGCCGACTCCCGGCAGCTTGCGCAAAGATTCAAAATCATCCGGCATCTCACTATCAAACTGTTCAACAAGCATCTTGCTAAGCGCTATGATGTTTTTCGCTTTGTTGTTATATAGCCCAATAGTTTTAATGTAACTCTTTAGAGCTTCCTCGCCTAAAAGCAACATCGCACTTGGAGTAGGCGCTACCTCGAAAAGAGATGGAGTTACTCTGTTGACACCCTTATCAGTAGACTGTGCTGACAATACCACTGCAATCAATAACTCATATGGGTTTTGATAGTGCAGCTCAATCTTAGGTTGCGGCTTATTTTCATTAAACCGACTAAATATTTCGTTTATCTTTTGCTTATTCATAGAATTTATGCAAGATTTGACGTGTAAACTTGCCAGGAAAATAATTCGAAAATGAATAAAAGTAAAACTCAATTTGCCATTTCAATTATTACCCCGTTTCTCAATGAATCGGAGGTGATAGATATTTACTTCCAAAAGTTGATTCCAGCCTTGGAAAAAACGACTAAAAATTGGGAAATTATTTGCGTTGATGATGGAAGTTCTGATGATACTGGAAAGCAATTGGTGGCCTATACTAAACAAAATTCACGAATTAAACTCATAACTTTTTCACGCAACTTTGGCAAAGAAGCCGCCCTCACCGCTGGCTTTGACCATGCACTTGGCGATGCAGTTATACCAATTGACGCAGATTTGCAGGATCCACCTGAGCTTATTGAGAAGCTTGTGAAGAAATGGCAAGAAGGCTATTTAGTGGTCGATGCTGTGCGTCAAACCCGTGCAGATTCCCTATTTAAAAAAGTAACAGCATCAATTTTTCACTCGTTCATCCACTTTCTTACCAATGGCAAAATCCCTGCACATGTCGGTGATTTTAGGCTCATAGATAGAAAGGCCTTGGAAGCAATAAAATCCATGAGCGAAAAAACGCGTTATGTTAAAGGTGTTGTGCCATGGGTAGGGTTCAAACGCACACAGATAAAATATGCAAGACCCGGACGCAAAGTTGGGGAAACTAAGTTAAGCTTTCTTAAGCTTTTCAAACTTGGCTGCGACGCTATTTTTTCATTTAGTAGCAAACCGCTTAAAGTGTGGCTTTATATGGGGCTTATGCTGTCATTTATTTCATTTATATATGCGTGCTTTCTTATAGGGCGAACATTGATGTACGGAGTTGACCTACCAGGTTACACATCTATAATGGTGGCAGTCTTGTTTATGGGAGGCATACAGCTAGTTAGTCTGGGCGTGATTGGCGAGTATGTAGCCAGAATTTTCAAGGAAGTTAAAAATCGACCAATCTATATTGTGGATGAAACCTATGGCATTGAAAAGGAAAACAAAAAAATCAGAAAGTAGCCCTAAGAAGAAGCATCCTCCTAAGAAACCGCATGATAGACGCCCTACTCCCGCATATAAAGGGCCACTTCTTGATCCCAAAGCTGGTAAGTTAATTGCAATCACCGGGGGTATTGGGACGGGCAAAACCTTCGTTTTAGAAGGCTTTGCTAAGTTAGGATTTATTGTATTCAATGCTGACCGAGCTATCCATGAGATGTTGAAGATAGGAGGAGCAGCCTATGCGGAAGTTGCAGAATTATTTCCCGAAGCAGTGACTCCAGATGGCATAGATCGCAAAATCATGAGCGACATAGTATTTAGCAATATTGACAAGCTTAAGAAATTAGAGGCGATACTTCATCCAAAGCTTAGACAGGCTCAAGTTGACTTGGTGGTGGAAGTCAAAAAGAAGCATGGCAACTCTGTAATATTTGAAGTCCCATTACTGTTTGAGAACAAGCGTGAAGGCAATTATGACTTTATTATATTAACCACTGCACCCAGATCCGTTCAAAAAGAGCGAGTACTTCAAAGAAAAAACATGACGGAGGAGAAATTTGATGCGATAATAGGGCAACAAGTTTCTGATAAAATACGCCTAAAGGGCGCACACTTTGTTATCAAGACGGGAAGAAGTAAGGAAGACACGCTAAGACAAATAAGGGTTATAGTTAAAGATGAAAGCAATCAGAGAGATAGTATTAGACACAGAGACCACAGGCCTATACGCAAAAAGCGGCGATAGAATAGTTGAGATTGGATGCGTAGAACTTATAAACAGAGTTCGCACTGGCTCAACTTACCATACTTATATAAACCCTCAGCGAGATATCCCTATAGAGTCTTTCAGAATCCATGGTATATCTAGCGAATTTGTTAAGGATAAACCTACATTTTCTAAAATTGCTAAAGACTTTCTGGAATATATTGGTAGTAGCTCCCTTATCATACATAATGCTGGATTTGATATTTCCTTCTTAAATCATGAATTAGCACTACTGGGCTATCCTGAGCTTTCCCGTAACCGAGTTGTCGATACGCTTACTATGACTCGCCGCAAGTTTCCAGGTGCTCCAGCATCGCTTGATGCCATATGTAACCGCTTTAAAATAAGCTTAGCATCCAGAGACAAACACGGTGCATTAATTGATGCTGAACTGCTAGCCCTAGCATACGTAGAACTTTTAGGAGGATCTCAGTCCAAATTGGACTTTGCCAGCCCAGATAGTCTTGCAGCCAGTATAACAAGCCGCCTTATGAAAGAACAGCGCGAACCCAGAATTTTCGAGTTAACTGAAGAAGAGAAACAAAACCATGAAGAGTTCCTGAAAAGCATTGCCAATCCAATGTGGAAATTGGACAATAGCTAGGTTCTGATTTCCCTTATCTTGTTTAGCTATTATGTATTAGCAGTATATATAACCCCAGCCACGCTATATCAATTGACTTTGTATGACTTCAAGATATTATTTTCGTAATGTGGTTTATAGTAGTGATAGGTAATGAATAAATTTATTAGTAAATTGCTAATTTCACTAAGATGTAGGCTAGTTGGCAAGGATGAATTCGGCAATGAATATTATGAGAGCCACAAAGTTGATCGTACATTTGGAAGGAAATCTCGTCATGTGATATACAAAGGCATGGTTGAGGCTACAAAAATACCAGCTCAATGGTTTAATTGGATTCATTTTCAAATTGATGAACCACCAAAAAGCAATTTAAAGTCGCATAAGTGGGAAAAAGCGCATACACCTAATTTAACTGGAACACAACACGCTTACTATCCTCCTGGGCATTTATTATCTGCAGCAAAGCGGGATAAGGCAACAGGTGACTATGAAGCGTGGAAACCAACTGAATAATGAATATTAATTTGCGAAGGCTATATGAACAGAGATAATATTATGGAAACTTTAATAGGCGCTATAGTGCTTCTAGTTGCTGCCTATTTTTTACATTATGCATATACGACCACTCAGATAGTTACAAATGATAACCAATATGTTTTATTTAGCAAATTTGACAGAGTTGATGGTGTTAATTTGGGTGGTGATGTACGAGTTTCAGGAATCAAAGTTGGTAAAATTATCTCACAGACGCTTGATCCCCATACCTTCCAAGCCATCCTAGAATTAAGTATAAATCCCGCCATAAAACTCCCAGTTGACACCTCAGCAGAGATTATAGGCAACGGGCTGCTTGGAGAGAAGTATGTGGCTTTAGTTCCAGGGGCAGACGATGAATTTTTAAAGAATAAAGACTATATAGAGTACACTCAATCTTCCATAAGCTTTGAAAGCCTGATAGGTAAATTTATGTTTGGGGTAGATAAGGATAAAAAGAAAGATGCCGACAAATCTTCAAATCCTGATAATGAAAATCTGGTTAAATCGAAGGGTTCTGACCCTAAAAGTGCACCTACACCTTTAGAAACTGCAAAACCTACCAGCCCTGGTGCTCCAAATGCAACCAAACATTAGTAAGTTACACCTCTTATTACCCATATCGTTTGCACTAGCATTGGGTATGGCGAGTGCCGCTTTCGCAGCAGATGAGTATGATTCTGATTATATTGATACAGCAGGCATTGATGAAGCTAGTGAGAGCAAGGGTCTGCTTGATAGATTCTTTAATCGTGAAGCCAGAGTTAAAGATGGGTTAGAGCCCATAGATGATATCGAAATTAAAGTTCAGGAACAGGAAAAAGAAAATATTAGCGAGAACATTGCTATACTCAGAGTAATTGATAAAACCTTAGGCAAACTATATTTACTTGACTTGGAAGTAGGGTCAAAGAGAACTATTAATGAGATCACTATAAAGGTATCATCATGCTTGCGCCCCAATGAAAAACTCATAGTTCCTGCAGGCAGGGCCTTCATAGAGGTATTTGAAACTCGTAAACGCGCAGTAGAAAAACTATTTAGTGGGTGGATTTATGCCCAAAGCCCATCAGTTTCACATCTTAATCATCCAAAGTATGATGTTACTCTTGCTGGCTGCAAAGCTGGGCAAATCTCCGTCACCAACGGCGAATCTGCTCCCACTGATACTGCCATAACTCCAAAGCAGGCATCAGAAAAGAACTAATCAGTATAAAATTAGCTATAAGTCTCTAGGTATGTTTATCATTTGCCTCGTTCTGTATCACCAGATTCCCTAACCCTACCTATAGGCTCTTCCCCAGCCCTTGGCTTGATGGGCTCCCGTTTCTCTATGCTACGCCCTTCCGAACATACTCTGTCTATTGTAGCTTTTACGGCTTCACTTAGCGTTATCAAGGCTCCCTCCTCAAGATAAGCAACATCATCTTCGGTAATATCATATACTGAATTGAGCACATCCAAAAAGTCCTCTTCAACGAGCACAGTGTTTAGCCGTTCTATTGGCATCTTTGAAACATACATTAATTTTTGTTGAGGCATCCTACTGAATGCATCTTGCATCACTGATTCTAAGAAGGATCTCAAGTCTTTTTCGTCAACGGATGCTAAGCCCATATCCATAGCGTACTCTTGTGCGTAAAGATGTTTTATTATTGTATCTGCACACTTGGCTGAGTATTCCTCCATTAATTTCTGTCCTGCCTTAGTCACTTCTGAAACTTCCTCTAGTTGCACTTCACTAACTCCACTTGTGGATATTTTAAACTCTGCAACCTTTATGGTCATTTCTCTATTGATATTAACACCAGGCATAACAGTAATATTACTAGTGTTAACCCAAAGCTTCTCATCCCCGGCAAAGAGCTTCACTTCTTTGCTCGGATTTTTTGATATTACAACATTATGCAGTTCAACGTTGAAATTAGCAGCTTTTGCAGCTTGCATTAAGTTTTGTAAGCTTGCATCATCTATGGTCGAGTCTTCTATTCTAACAATATGATGGCTCTTGCGGAAAGATTCATAGTAAGTTTTATTTATAAACCCTAATCCCGTAAAATCCACATCTCTGAGCTCAGAGGAAGTTATGGTAAATTCATGGACCTTTAAGCCCTTGAAGCTTGTATTTGTAACCTGAGATTCACCTTTGATTTCCACCTTATCTAGTTTAGCATTCTCAAACTTAACACCATCTAATTTGCTGCCCTTTATTAATACTTCTTTGGATTCAAAGCCCGCAAAATCTGTTTTTGTTATGTCTGCTCCTACTGCCCAAATCCGCTTTGATTTAGATCCTGAAAATGAGAATCCTTCAACTGAAAGATTACTCAAAGTTAAATTATTCTCGCCAAAATCTAACTTAGATAGAGATTTATAGGTTATAAATTCTTTTGCAAATTCATTAACTTCTCCAACTTTGGCCATCAATCTCTCATGTAGATTAGGCATCTTCCCTTCTTTAACAGCCTTAATCACCCAATTTGCAAAACCTTCTCCTCTTTGATCCCTTCCGCCTTTACCACCAGGAATCCAGTTTTTAAACCACTGTGGCGTCCAATCTACTACTACTTTCGGCACGTATGGACGCGCTATCTCCGCGGCTACCTGTTGTACGGCCGGTGAGTACACACCAATTCCTTCACGATTCCACAGCTTATTTACTGCCGCTTTAGCTACGCCACTGTATGAAAATTCACCTCTTAATGCTCCAGTATCTTTGGCTAAGTTAAGCAGCTTTACAAGGTCATCTGGATTGTGAGTTAATTGATCCAATATATCTGATGTAGTAAGACCCATACCGAATACAAAATCTCTTACATAGGGAGCAGCAGCAGGAATATTTGCAAGGATTCCATCAATAAGACTTATGAATACTCCCTTATTGTCTTTGATAAAGTTGATAACTTTGGGACCAATGTTAGGGTGCTTGAGCAGCCCTACAAGCTCTCTAACAAATATATCAACCGCTTTTTCAGTTCCAGGACCATTAAATGAGCCATCCTCTTTTGTATAGTTTCGTTTATCTGCAATTTCTTTAAGGCCATTCAATAACTTGCCTACTGCATCCAGATCTTGGAATAGTATATCAAGAACATCCCAAAATTTATCCTGTATTCCATATGCAATACAGTAGTTATCAAAAAGCTTACGAACTATGTATCTGGTAAGCTTGGATGCTACACTTGGGTGAGTTTTGATAAATCTTTCGATCTCCGGCGTTTCATTTAACGACTTTACCAATACACCGATAGCATCAAATAGTGCTAGTTTTTTAAACTCACCCACTCCCGCGTTGATTAAACCGTAGTTATCAACCAAAGCCACTTTAAGGAAATCCATAGATTCACGCCATACAGCTTTATCTTTAGGATCAAATAGCGTGTTCACTAGATTAAGCAAGGCTTGATCCATGAACCCCATGCCAAACTCTGGTGAATCTTTGCCAAAATTATCAACTGAAAGTTTCCCAAAAATGAATGGTAGGTTTTCTATAAGCGCATCAAGGTTTTCATTCTGTAAAATAGATTGCACCACAGGCACCAAATCAATTGGTAGTAGATTATCGTACCTCGCTTCAGGTGTTGTGAGATAATTACGAAGGCTCTCATTATTCGCTTTATTCCTAATAATCGGCTGCATTACACCAAAAATAGAACGCAATACTCCAGGCTCCTTCAGAATCGCAACATATGTAACACTTTGAGTTTCCGCAGCTAACTTTTCGCTTTCATACATCTCTTCTGTGTAGGAAGGAGCTGCAGGATCATCTTCTGCATGAAGTCTGTCATACACTATTTTACGTTCTTCAAATGCCATTGATGCAACTTTTGCAAAATAGGTCCCAGCAATCGATACAATAGTTGGCCTTAATACCTCATTATTAATAATACGATCCCAAATGGCTGGAGATTGCATAACTTGCATTATCGTATCTATATAATTGCCAATAGTGCTAGGCTTGCTCATGTCCATAGCATTTATATAGTCTCCTACAAGTTTAACTACGTATGCTAGAAGACTTGGATGTTTGGTCAAATTATCTAGTATATCATCAAGCACACTACTTTTTGTTAAAGCAACTAAGGCAGTATTGCCAGCCTCTGCACTCACCTGATATCCCTTATAGATGCTTTCTATATAGTTATAAGCTCCAAACAGACTTTTGATTAACTTGAATGTTGCTTGTCTATTTTCCTGGTTATCTGGATCAAGCACTGCTTTTATAAGTGAAGCTAAATCAATGTACTCGGGTATTGCAGCTTTTATCGCCGGCATGTTATTTATGATAAAGCCTGCTTGTGCTAGTAGTGAATCTAATTTATCAAGCCCTATCTCTTTGCTCAGCACTATCTCTATAATTTGCATTAAGCTATTTGGTATGAGCACTGCTTCATCAGGATTTGCAGGAGTGGTTAAATAGTCTACTATCTCACCATTCGCCGACTCATTTGTAAGCACTATCTTTGCCGCATTAAGAGTTGCATCCACAACAGTTTCATTACCCAATATAGCCAGATATCCTTTTTTACTTTCTTGGTAACCCTTTAAATAAACCGAATATGCAACGTCAGTAAATTCATCACCAGGATTAGCCTCTTTCCATAATTCAAAAGACAGTGGCTCGAGCTGCACTACATATGCATTAGCGACCTTTACGGCATAATCCTTCAGGGTAGGGTGTGCCATTATCTCATCCCAAAGCTTTGGAGACTTTAGTAGCTCAGGTATTAGCACATTAAAGTCCACTTTGTTTTCTGCACCAACATACCCTTCAAATACTGTCTTTATAAGTTCAAACGTAGCTTTTCTATTAGCTTTTTTGACCTTACCTGGCGGCATCAATAAAGCTAACAACTCATTTAAATCCATATAGCTCGGCAAATATCCCTGTAAGGCTGGTAATTTGCTCGCAATAAATGGTAGTTGGGCAAGTAATAAATCCAGTTTATCAAACTTAATATCCTCAACTATAGCACCTACGACAGTAAGCAAGTTTTTTGGTATAAGACTTTCTCCCTCTTCTATCGGAACATAATTCATCATCTTTTCAACTGAGTTGTGCATAATTATGTCTTTAGCAGCAACTAAGTTGGTTTGCGGATTAGCCAGTATACTAAGATAGCTTTTCTTACCTTCTATAACTTCTTCAATATAAGCTCTTTTCGTACGGAGCCCTCCCTCCCTTAAAAAAATTACATATCTAGTGTCAGGATTGCTCATCTCTGCAATATCAGCTTCTTCAGCTCCTCTCTTTTTAGTATCCCAAGCTTCAAACCCTGGTAACTCCATATTTTCAATTTCCTCTAAGTACTGCTCCTCGGTATATTCTTCTTCATCAATATGTTTAGCTTTTAACATCTCATATGATGGGAATTCCATTTCATTTACTAGCTTGTGCGCAGTTTCAATGTCAGCAGCATCATCGGATCTTAGATACTGTATTACTTCCTCATTACCCATAAGTTCTTGCGATACCTTTAAAATCGCATCCACAACATCTGGCTTTTTTAAAATGTTTATGTAGCCTTGCTGTGCCTCAAGAGTTGCATCTATATAAGCACGTTTCTTGCTCTCTGCTTCGGCATCCGGTGTATTGCCAAGTGCAGGATGTAAAGGTGACTCTTGTCCTATCGGAAGATCTATATTTTTAACCAACTCATCCTTATACATTACTGTAGTATAACTAGCTTCAGCACCAAGCTCATGCCTACTTTGATATTCTTTTTTCATAGTTTCAAAAGAAGGAATGGTTCCATCTCTTATGATTTCGGTCGCCAAATTTATTATATGAGGCCGCAAAGTTTCATTGCTTATAATTCTTTTCCATACTTTATCCGACTGCATAACTCTAAGTGCAAATTCCTTCGCGGCACCTGGTTGATCAAGAGCTTCTAGTGATACTCTTAACTTATGCGTAAGTACCGGATGTGCAATTGCAAAAGCTAGAAAGGAAAATAACGTACCAAAGAATCTTTTAACCGTTTCACCTATATCAGCATCACTTTTATAACTTATGTAGAACTTCAATGCATTCTTAGTCATCTCATCAAATGTTCTTGCATCCCACTTTTCAACTCTCTCTATCGCATAAGTAAACTGGTTTATAGCCTCGGTAATATCAAATTCTTCTTGCGCTTCTTCTCTTGCTTTATCTTCCATACACTAATTCCCCCTACACCCCATATTTATTGAGAGTAGTAGCAATTGGTTAAAAAATGGTTAATTTTAAGAATATTTTGTATTTCTTTGCATCAAGGATTGAAGAGCTTCAAGGACTGGTTTATCTCTAAAAATGATATTATATACTTCCTTACAAATTGGCATGTCTAATCCCTTATCCTGTGAAAGCTCATATATGGCTTTTGAGGTATGGATACCTTCAATAGTTTTTGTATTATTTTCCAATAACTTATTGATACTTCCATTTTCACCTATTTCAAATCCAAAAGCAAAGTTGCGTGAAGTAGTAGACCCACAGGTAAGCATTAAGTCTCCTATACCAGCTAGGCTATAGGCAGTTTCTGCCATCCCTCCTATGGACTTAAGCAGAAGCTTTATCTCCTCTAAACTTCTAGAAATTAACGCAGCTTTAGCATTTTCTCCATATCGAGCTCCAACAGTTATTCCAGCGGCAATTGCAATTACATTCTTTATTGCACCGCAGGTCTCAACTCCAATAACATCATCTGTAGTATAAACCCTCATGTTATCGCACATAATAGCTCTTTGAATGCTGCTTAATACCTGGGCATCACTGCCAGCAACCATAGTTGCAGCCGGTAACCCCCGTACTATTTCACTAGCAAAATTGGGGCCAGACATAACTGCAAACTTAGCAGATGGAAGGCATTCAGCAACAATCTGGTGTCCCAGACGCCTAGTCGCAATTTCAATACCTTTGGAAAGCATTAAAAATTGCTTATTATGCAGGACTGCCATCTGTGGATTTTCAAGAAATCCACTAAGTACCTGGAATGGTAGCGCAAGTACTATTATCTCACTCTCTTCCAAATCCTTGATGTTCTCTACCCCAACTATTTGTTTAGGTAAATTTACATCAGCAAAGCATGGGCTTATATGATGCTCATTGATTGAAGTTATTACACTGGGATTGCGATCCCAAATTAAAGTTTTGCATCCATTACCAGCCACAAGCCTTGCAAATGCAATCCCCCATGCACCTGCACCGACTATTCCAAAGCTTATTTTATTTCCGCGCACACTTCTCTCACCTTACATTTATTAGTATAGTTGACAGAAATAGGTAATGGAAGTCCCCCAGCGAAATATTTTTTATGCCTCATCTTACATGGCATATCTAGGTATATTCTTTTTGTTCTCGGCTAAAAGCAAAGCTTTTGACAGATCAATAAATAGCATGAGTTAGCTCAAGATTGCTCCTAAAGTATACAAAAAATCAATTAACCATTCTAGTTTTAAGCATGCCAATCGAGCCCATTACCAATTTCTGGCCGCCTTGATATACAATTTCAGCCTTAGTATCTTGGATTGTATAGGCAGACTCTGCTACTGGTTGTGCAGATTCATTAACAAAATTGTCATCTTGGTCAAGCTCCGGTTGGTTGAGCATTGTAGCATCCTCTGCTTGCATTGGCTTGCCCATAGATAGCTTGGCGGCCTTAGTTTCGACTTTCTCACATTCTTTCTTTGAAGCCTGTGGCACGCTCCTTAGATCCGGCTTACCAGCAAGCTTTGCTTCATTCTTAAGAGCTTTATAAGATTCAGGTTCTGGCACATCCACGAGTGGGGCTGAAGAATTAGTATTAGCGGCAAGAAGCATTATACTAGCAAGTTTTTCTTCTTTAATACTGTAAACAGGAGATGCTGGAACAATTTCATCTGCAGAATCATAGTATGAATAAGAGTTGGTACTTCCCTGAGCAACATGATATTCCTGAATTTGCGCGATTTGAATCTCATTTTCTATCGGCACCTTACGCGCGGCAACCATTGTGTGTTCTGGTGAGGCGCTAGTACTCAAGCTGCTGAACTTATCTTTAAGTCTATCCCAGAATGACGGCCTTGTATTCGTGTTATTACTGCTATTCACAGCACCCTGACTTGTAGTAGAGCTTTGCTGCGGCTGCCCTTGAACGCTATTCATATCAGTGCGATGCCTTGAATCTTGCAATCCTGAATTTTGATCATCTGAATATTTTTGATCTTTACTATCAACGGTACGCCCAGTATAGGCTCTAAAGTTTGTCTTCCGATGAGTAGGCGCTGCCTTACCTTCTTCAAGGAAAATATTTTCTTTTGGCGGTCTACGATCTTTGAAGCTCTCATATACTTGTGGATGGTCCGGTTTCATGCTAGCACCACAAGCGCTTAACAGCATGGTTACGGCCACTGATGAGAGTAACTTAAACAACAATTGAGTTTTTTTCATGATCGACTTCACATATGCAAAATAATATCCAAGAATATTAAGCATCTAATGAGGTAATTAATCAACAAAAATATCACCTATATACTCTGTAAACTTGAAAAATTTAGAGTATTTATTTTTTAGCCTCAACTTTTCTAATCTCAAAGCTAGCAATTGGCTTGCGCACAAGACGCATCCTTGACTTCCTGAAACTAATCAAAGCATTAGCTAGAAGGGTAAAAAGTATAATGGTGGCGCTACTATAAGCGAGTATTATATAAAACATGGCGTCTTAAACTTCTTCCTCTATAGACTCTTCTTCGTAAAATTCACCGCCCTCGAGCTCATCAGTTGAAGCAAATGCTTTAACTTCATTCACAATCTCAGTATGATCTTCACTTAGATCATTTTCTTCCGGAGCATCAATCAATTCAGTTCTGTGGTTGCGCTGATGTTTCTTGATAACTGCTTCTTTTAGAACATCCACATCAACATTGCCTAAGGATATTTCACGAAGTGCAATAACCGGGTTTTTATCATTATGACGGTCAACCGTAATTTTAGCGCCAGCCGTAATCTCCTTAGCGCGCTGAGCGGCTACTATTACTAGTTCGAATCTTGAAGGAACGATTTTAGTGCAATCTTCAATTGTTACTCTTGCCATTTGATTTAAATCTCACAATTTGTATTTAGCCCGATTATAGCTTCTAAATTTATTTCTTCAACCATTTAATGTTCTTCATTGAAAGCAACTCGTAAATATATTATTATAGCTGCCACTTGAAGAAAAGGAGTTAATTAAAATGCATGAATACCGCACACACACATGTGGAGAGCTAAGAAAGGAACACATTGGTCAAAAAGTTAAATTGTCTGGCTGGGTGCACAGAAAGCGCGACCATGGTGGCATCTACTTTATCGACCTGAGAGATCATTACGGCTTAACACAAGTCTTATCATCAGATCAAGATAAAGCCGTATCACGCTTAGACAAGGAAAAGTACAATGAGTATTGCTCACTTAGTTTTGAAAGCGTTATAACCATTACTGGAACCGTAGTGGCTAGATCCGCAGAAACTATAAACCCAAACATGCAAACCGGTGAAATTGAGATTGTGGTAGAAGACTTAGAAATCATCAGCCGCGCAGATGTATTGCCAATAAATGTAAATGCTGATTATCAATTCCCTGAAGACTTGCGGCTTAAGTATCGCTTCCTTGACTTAAGGCGCGAAAAAATGCATGCCAACATTGTATTACGCAATAGCGTTATATACTCACTGCGCCGCAGAATGGTGGAAGCTGGGTTTATGGAGTTTCAAACACCAATACTTACTGCTAGCTCTCCTGAAGGAGCACGCGACTTTTTAGTACCAAGTCGCGTACATCCCGGTAAATTCTTTGCGCTACCACAAGCCCCACAACAATTTAAGCAACTACTTATGGTTTCTGGATTTGACCGTTACTTCCAAATTGCCCCTTGCTTTAGGGATGAAGATGCTAGAGCGGACCGGGCTCCAGGAGAGTTTTATCAGCTCGATCTTGAAATGTCGTTTGTTACTCAGGAAGATGTATTCACCACAATGGAACCGGTACTTGAGGGCGTGTTCAGAGAATTTACCTCCAAGCAAGTTACGCAAGCTCCCTTCCCACGCATAACCTTTGCTGACTCTATGCTTAAGTATGGGATAGATAAACCAGACCTTAGGAATCCTATAGAAATCTCTGATGTGACAGAAGTCTTTAGAGGCTCAGAATTTTCTATTTTCCGAAATGCTATCGAAAAAGGCAAGATAGTCCGCGCGATTCCGGCGCCAGCTACCTCCGAACAACCCAGAAGTTTCTTTGATAAAATGATAGCTTTTGCCCAATCGGAGCTAGGAGCGGCAGGACTTGCTTATATTACCTTTGATAGCTCAGGTGCGGCTAAAGGGCCAATTGCTAAATTCTTATCAGCAGAGAAGCTAGAAGAACTCAAAGTAACAGCTAAGCTAGGAAATGGAGACAGTGTGTTCTTCACTTGCGATAATGAACTAACTGCAGCTAAGATGGCTGGCAAGGTGCGCATTAAACTTGGTGAAGATCTTGGCCTTATTGAGCAAGGCGTCTATAAATTCTGTTGGATTGTGGACTTTCCATTTTATGAATTCAATGAGGATGATCAGAAAATTGACTTCTCTCATAATCCCTTCTCTATGCCTCAGGGGGGGCTTGAAACCCTTCTTGCTGCAGATACGATGGAAAAGCAACTTAGTATCTTAGCCTATCAGTACGACATCGTGTGTAACGGTGTTGAACTTTCAAGCGGCGCTATACGCAACCATAAGCCAGAAATAATGTACAAAGCCTTTGAAATTGCCGGATACTCTAATGAGGAAGTTGATACTCGCTTTGGCGCGATGATAAAAGCTTTCAAGTTTGGAGCTCCTCCCCATGGCGGCTTCGCCCCAGGTATAGACCGCATAGTGATGTTGCTGGCTGATGAACCTAATATACGCGAGGTAATCTGCTTCCCACAAAATCAGCAGGCACAGGATATGCTAATGGGCGCCCCACTGCCGGCCACAGAAAAACAATTGCGAGAACTTAACATACTTCTTTCAGCCCAAGCGCGCGAAGAGTTGAAAAAAGATGGAGAAAAGTTACAATCTTAATAAAATTGTAACAATAATAGGTTACAATAATAGATATTATAATTTTATCAGCGTATGTATCATGGACTATAAAAATCCTAAATTACTAGCTCAGATGGCACTTACTCACATGGTGCAGAGCAGCAGAGCTGGCTTCACTAAAGCTAAAGCTGGCTTTACTATTCAATGTCAAAGTTCTGCTAAAGCAGCAGTCGATATATTAAATAATGTACTAGGATCCGTTTCCCCTAACTCATTCTTCTCTTTAGACAATGATGGTTCAGTTGTATATGAAGGCGAATTCTCCCTTCATATCCCGCAGTTACTAAAGCAAGTCAAAAATCATGGTGAAGATATTTACAATAAAGCCTCCGGAAAACCGGCTACTATTGAAGATATAATTAGGAATATAAGACTTGCGGACCTTAGTGGCAAAGGTAATGATAACTCCAGTAAGAATGACAAAGTAGCAATATGATCTTTGGTGTTGGCTGCGATATAATAAAGGTAGCAAGAATCGCCTCCTTGATTGAGAAAGTTGGCGACAAATTCCTGAATCGTATTTATACAAAAGCCGAAGTAGATGCAGGTCTTAAACTGCTTGGAGAACAACGTAATAACTTTTTTGCCAAGAGATTTGCCGCCAAAGAAGCAGTCTCCAAAGCGCTTGGCACTGGGATAGGTGAGAAGATATCGTTCCTTGACATTGAAATTACCAATGATGCAAATGGCAAACCCCTGGCGAAACTTGAGCCTGACCACTTAAAACAATATAAAATCCACCTTTCCCTTGCAGATGAAGATGGCCTCGCCATTGCCTATGTGGTGGCTGAGACCGTTTAGGTAGGAATTAATTTAGCATTGACTTCCGAGATCCTCACGTCGCTGCGCTCCTCAGGATGACGAAGATGAGGTGTTTCCAGTACTCCGTCATCCTGAGGAGCACAGCGACGTGAGGATCTCAGCAGATTTAGGTAATATTTTGAAATAAAATTATATTGTTCGAAAGATATTTATATCACATCTCATTGTTTTTCACTCAATTTTTAGGTACAATACGAGCAGTTATAATCATATGTAAGCAATAAGATGTTAGAGCTGTTTAATGACTACATAGAGAAGCTGGAGCAAGAAGTAGACCTTCAGGTTCGCGAGGATTGTGCAAACCAATTGCTTGCTAAAATCAATGACCCTGTAGAGGTACGAACAGCTTTAGATCATGGCGAACCCAGCACACTCTCTAAGCTGATCGAAGTAGCTGATGCCCAAGTATTAAAAGCTATAGTTGCCATATGTGACTCTAACGACCCCCTGCTCTTCTTGAAGCAGCCTGGATATCTTATATTGAAATTGATCACACTACATACAGGCACAAATAAACCCGAGTTTCCAGGGTTTGCTGAAGTAGCCAAAGCTGTTTATAGAGCAGAGATCAATGGTACAGAAGCAAAAAGGCGGTATACAATTCTTGTAGATAGTTATTATCTAGGCTCAAAATCGGCTTTAGAAGCTTTCAAGAAGGCTATAGATGAATTACTTACCACTGGCACTACCGCGCAAACAATAGCTATCCCAGAGCGAAACAATGCTAAGGATATGCTGTGCAGGCTGCTAGATAATAGGTGTTACTACTCCTTTACACGTGAGAGACTGAAACAAGTTATAGCAACAGAAACTGATATCTCAGACGAAGGTTCTTTCGCAGAGCATGGAGATACTATTATTCAATACCTTGAGACTAACTATCTTAAAAAAAAGATCGATGACTATGAAAGATTTATAGATATAGCAAAGTCGTTTTATACGGAACAACCTGATTATTCTAGCGATGTTATTACGATGGATAGCACGTGGTACTTAACAGAATTAAAAGAGTCTAAAGGTTCAAGAGAACAAAAATTACATTACTTGCTTCACACAGAAAATTTGCGTTGCTGGTCAGCGTTATATGTAACTTTTGCATGGGCTAGAGATAGTATTTGGGTACCAGAGTTTCAAGACACAAAAGCTTCTTTGTATACTGGCTGCAAAACCATGGCTGCATTTATACATCAACAAGCGCTTAAAGAAGTTGATGACTTTGGCCTTAAAAGCAATGATGAATTCTTAGCAAAATTCAAGGAAAGCCCTAAAGTCAGGTTCATAAAAGAAATGTATAAATATACGTATGGGGAAGACTTAGGCATGCTCCTAACCAATGAGAGAGTGGACTTATTGCTCGACCCAGACAAAGCTCGTCAGGCATCTAACAATATGATGATGCCAGGGTATCTCCCTGCTAAATTGACGGAGATGAATACAGGACCAAATAAACCTGAGTTCCCAGGGTTTGATTCCGTTGCAGAATCAGTCCAAAAAGGTGAGATTACCGAGGAAGAGGCAATTAAGCGATATGAAAAGCTCGTGCGTATTTATTATGGTTATGGTGACTATAGTGGCTACCTTATCAAAGTCATCAAAGAATTGTTAACCACTGGCTCTACAACTGAAAAAACTATTGTTATACCAAAACTAAAAGAAATTAAAGGCGTTCTATGCGCATTAGTGGATGATATATATGATAGGTCTTACAATAGAGAAGCTTTGAAGCAAGCTATAAGTAGGGTTGATCTCACGGGCAAAAAATCATTTAGAGCCCAGGGAGAGGTTATTATGGCAGCTCTCGAACCCCAGGGCTATACTAAGGCAAACAATTCAACTTTTGTAGAAAGAGCAGCGGCTCTTTACATGGAGCAACCTATATATACTGCTATTGTGAAAAAAAATATAAATGTCACAAGACACGCCATATTAGGAAGCACAAAAGGTACAGAAGAAGAAAAGCTGCATAATTTGCTATACTCACAGCCAAAGCTTGATTGGATGGATGTATCACTTCCCTACCTTTATATAGCTCTAGGTTACTGGGACCAATATTTTGAAAATAGTAGGGGCTCTATATATGAAACATGCGCTACCATAGCTGAATTTATAAATCAACAAGCGCTAGTGGAACAAGCGCTAGTGGACTGCGTACTCAAAAGCAGTACACCTGGTGAAAACCTCAAGATCGATTTTATCAAACTAATGTACAAAGCAGCATATGGGGAAGATTTGAATATGGTTCTCACAGGTGAAAAAGTGGATTCTATACTCAAACTCACCTCTGAAGCAGCAGCGGGTAAAGCTAGCTCTATGTCTTATAAGCCGCAATCTACAGCGCCTAGAAACACTACCACTTCTACTTCTACCAATAATACTCAAACTAAAGTTGAAGCCTTCCCACCTACTACTACCATTTTAGAGCCAAGTCCAGTGCCTATCAAAGTTGCGCCTAAAGAAGAAAAGCCTAACAATGGCATCGGGCTCTTGAGAATATTGAGTAAAGTGGTGTTTGCTTGTGCGGCAAGCCAAATTACACTTATGGCTTCTTCTAAGCTTTTGGAAACACTTCCCAATAAAGTACTAGGAGTTCTCGCTACCTTACCGACTAGCGTTAAGTCCTATGGCCCGCTAGTTTCACCAGTAATAATCTGTGGCTTAGCCGAATATAATCCAAAAATTGCTGGTATTTCTAATATTGTACCGTCGTTTTTATGTCTAGGATCGGCAGCTTTCAGCCTTGTATCTTACTTGAAGCATAAGGAACCACATCATGCGCTAATTACTTTATCCTCAGTAATTGTAACTGCCATTAATTACTCAGCAGCCAAAGGGCAAGATAATCAAATAGCATGATAATGCTAGAGTAGTGAGATCTGTTTTACGCCCTCACTTCCTGGGTTGCGATCATACTCCGCAAACCACTTTTCCAAGATTTTATCAGCATTTTCTTTAGTTAATGACCTATTAGATAAAACCAACACACTTGCATGATTCCATATCCGAGCAAGCTCTGCAGTCTCAGCGTCATTACATAAAGCAGCTCTAATGCCAGGTATCTTATTTGCAACTATCGAGGCACCGGTACCTGACCAACAAAAGAAGATGCCCTCATTGCACCCGCCAAACGCAACCTCACGAGCAGCTTCCGCTATCACTTCTACCCATGGCTCATCTTTTTCGCTTTTGTAAGAACCAAAATATAGACAATCGTGCCCCTTATCTATCAGCCATTTTTGCACATATTCGTTTATTGGGTGCCATTCATCTGAGACCAATGCAATTCTTATAGCCATATTACTAGTTTTTTAATGGGATATCGAGTTTTAACACCCTATCAAAGAAGTCAATCGCCAACTTCGCCGTCTCATTATGAACATCCTGCATATTAACTTCAGGATTAAGTTCAAACTCAAATGCCGTTGCGCAATTTAATTTATCCGGCTTAACACTGTTACGAAATGCCAAATGCGACACATTACCTTTTAACATCTTAAATTTAGAATTTTTAATATTCTTAGCGTAATATCCAGCATTTGCAGCTGATGGAGCTATTGCATCCTTATCCCCAACAATAATAAAGGTTGGAGCCGTAATACTCTTTAAACCTTTAGGACTAAAAGAGCCACCTTGGGCTGGAGCCATCAGAAACGCCGCTTTAATACGGTCATCTTTGTAGGACTTTCTGGCTTGCGCAAAATCGATTTCATCTACGTATGCCTGTGTTGCCCCTACTGATAGTTCATAAATCGATGACTTCCCAACAATTGGCTTATCATATTTGTCTGCAATCCCACCTACAAGCCAAACACCAGTGAGCCCTCCTAGTGAAAACCCGGCAAATCCAATCCGGTTAGGGTTTATAACTTTATTCCAATTACTATCTTGCAGAAACTGATTTAAAAATTCACTCACATCTTGTGGGCGCAACCAACGCTTGAGTGAAATTTGCGGCGTGTCAAAACTTGCGGTATTTCCGAAATGTTCAATAGCAGCAACAATATATCCCTTAGCACTAAGGTCTTCTGCAAACCAAGAAAGATGCTGCCTAGACCCTCCATATCCATGCGACAAAACGATAAGAGGGTACCCACCAGGATCCTTAGAATTTATAATAGGAACCTCTCTCGCTTGTTTGGCCTGCATCATAATGCTAGAGGTTGCCTCTCCAACCTGCTTAGCGTCTATTGGGTAATAAACATCCGCAACAATAGGTCTTCCACGCTTTACATCTGAATAATACACAGTTTTAATACCAACCGTTGTTGGCGATAAATCTATTGCCTGCACATATTCAATATTAATAAGTAAAATAAATGGGATTAGAACAACTAGTTTCATTAGCTTTTTCATATAAGACCGTATTATTAATTAAAGTAGTCTAACTGGAAGCTTCATACTATAGCATGCCATGTAAAATGGAAACCACATATTTACCAACTAAATCATAAAAAATTTAGCAAAAAGACTTGAAACAATTATGTAAATAATTGTACAATCCCGCCTGTTAAATAAGGTGTTTTATGCATAACCTACATATAATCGATATCTGCATTATAGCAGGATATCTCATTCTGTGCCTTGTAGCAGGACTACTACAAATCAATAAAGTTGGCAACATACGCGAATATGCAGTCAGTACTGGGCGTGTTTCAACCCCTTTACTGGTCTCAACTATCTTCGCAACCTATATGGGAGCAGGCTCGTTAATTGGCAGCGTGGAGAAAATATACTCATTAGGGCTGCTGTTTATTGTAGCAATAATGTTTGAACCCATATTGTGGGTGGTCACTTCTAAACTATTTGCTAACTATATTGGAATTTTTAAGAAAAAAGGATGCATTACCATAAGTGATATAATGGAAGTACTTTATGGAAAGCCTGGTAAATGGATAACTAACATACTCGCTATAATTATGGCTATAGGGGTGCTAGCCGCACAGATAACCGCTCTTGGATATCTCTTTAATTACTTTCTTGGAACATCAAAGGAGATTGGTATACTCATTGGCTTTGGGGTTGTCGTCGCTTACTCCACACTTGGCGGAATAAGAGCCGTAATTGTCACTGACTTCTTCCAAAGCCTCATTCTGTTTGTAGCTATACCCGCCGCCGCTATGATAGCGTATTACAAAATGGGGGGCTATAATGCATTAGTAACTAACTTGCCTTCATCTTATTTATCTATTGACCTATCAAAAGGCAACCTCATATTACTTGGAAGCCTTGCAGTACATGCGATGATACCAAATTCTGCTGCAACCTTCGTACAGCGCTTTTTGATTGCCGACAGCAGCAAACAACTGAAGCAAAGCTTAAACTTCACGGCCATTATTATGGTGCCGTTTTTATTGATGATAAGCCTAATAGGCTTGATTGTCAGAGCAGATGCATCTATTACCGATCCTAGTACAGGGCTTTTTCAATTAATTAACTCAAATCTATCTATAGGAGTTATAGGGTTTGTTATAGTAGGAATACTTGCGACTATTATGTCATCTGCCGATTCTTACTTAAATACCGCAAGTGTTATAGTAGCACACGATATGTATAAAAGTATATATCCTAATTCTACTGCAAAAAGGGAGTTATTAGTAGCACGTGGAGCTAATCTACTGATAAGTGGAATTGCTGCCTTCTTATCGCTAAATATAAAAGGTCTTATGGAGATACTTTGGCTTACCGATAATTTCTGGGACCCTATTGTACTCATACCTTTCATTGCAGGGCTAATGTCTTTCAAAGCGAGTAAACGAGCCTTTGTCTATTCTATTACTACAGCTACTATATTAACTATTGCAACAGCCTATATTAGAGATGGCTTTGATACGGTTAGTCTACTCGCAGGCGCAATGGGTAGTACTACTGGATTGTTTAGTGGGCATCTCATACAAAAGTTTCGCAATAGGCCAGCTACTAATCATAATTATTTTCGAAGCTTTATTATTAAATTTAGTCATATTTTTCATGTGCAGTTTAAGGCCAATGCTGTTAACAGGCTAAGAGCAAATAAGAAATATTATTATCACTTAGGATTCTTTGGACTAATCTACTATCTAATCTCCTCTTTATTCTTTGGCTTTGGCAACAGCTCGACTCAAAATCTGATACTTGGCTTTAGAATAACGGCACTACTACTATGCTTTGGTTTATGCATACATGAGGCATACTTGCCAAAGAAAATTCATGAAAAACTAATGCCAGTATATTGGTATCTTACCACAACTTACTGTTTAGTTTTTTTAAACGTATATACCGCTCTAACTTCAGGCGGTGACTTCCCATGGATGGTGAACTTAATGCTGTCCGGCGTGTTGTTTTATATATTTACAAATTGGAGAATTTTTGCGTTTCTATCTATCATTGGCAGCACTGCTGCTTACTTGGTATTCGCACGAACTGGGCATGTTCAATTGCTACAAATTAATACTCATGCTCCAATTTTAGTTTCCATTTACGGCGCCTACACCTTGGCTATTCTATTATTTTTAAAACAAAAAGATCTATTTCAATCCGAGCAATTAGATACACGATTAGTATATAGCAATGCCGTGGCTCATGAGGTTAAAAATCCTTTAATAGGAGCTGCTATGATAGCTGATTTTCTGCATGATACATTTAAGGATAAAACCCACCCTCAACAACTTAGCGAAACTGATTTTTCACAGATAAAAGAGTTTATACCAGCCTTTCAAAGCAGCAACAGAAAAGCACTGAGCACCATAGACAGAACCCTAAATGCTGTAAGGGTTGATGTGGATTATGCGGATGATATACAAATATGTGATATTGATACTTGCGTGCAAGAGGCGATAAAAGAATGCTCACTTACAGAGGAAGAGCAAGCTAGGGTCCAAGTTAAACATGAAGGAAGCTTCTTCTTTAAAGGCTCAAAGCATTTTACAATTCATGTTATCATCAATTTGGTTAATAATAGCTTCAAATATGCAGGTTCTAGCGCCACTATATATATCTGGTATGAAGATAATGAGTTGCATATTAAAGATGATGGCCTTGGTATCGCTCATGAACGTTTACCTCACATCTTAAAGCCTTTTGATAAAATGGGCAGTACCAAAGGTACTGGGATAGGTTTGGCGTTCTGTAAACAGGTAATGGAAGGCATGGGCGGCACCATAGAATGCAGGTCTACTGAAGGGGTTTACACCGAGTTTGTGCTTACTTTTTGCAGGGATATTTAAGAAACCTATATCGCTACCTTAAGGCAATGCCAAATTAATTTAAATAAACTGCTTGCCTTTTACTGATTCTTTTGTAGTATCTACACACTTATAAATATAGAGTAAATTTGGAGTTTTAAGCTAATGGCGTTATACGAATGCATTTTCATTGCTCGTCAGGATATCCCAGCACAAGAAGTGCACAAACTTTCGGATAAATTTTCTGAGATCTTCACTTCTGCCGGTGGTAAAGTAGTTAAGAAAGAATACTGGGGCTTGCGCTCACTTGCATATGAAGTAAAGAAAAATAAAAAAGGTCACTATATCATGCTTGGTGTAGACGTTGGTAGTGATGCAGTTAAAGAGTTTGAAAGAAACTGCAAGATCAATGAAGATGTTATAAAATATCTCTCTCTAGGCGTTGAAAAGCTGGATGATCAATCATCAGCAATGATGCAAGCTCCTGCTAAGGCCACTCCTGGCGCTAGCTCAGATGAAGTTATAATGTAAATTTAGGTAGACCATATGTCTCAATATAATAATAATTCACAAGATAGAACGACTGCACTAATCCCTAATTCAGTACTTTTTAATCGGAAGGGCAATGCTAGTAGCGCTCCAAGATGCCCGCTTTCCGGAAAAGATGCCCCGGTTATCGACTATAAAAATATCGAGCTTTTGAGTCAGTATGTCTCAGAAAAAGGAAGGATTCTTCCTAGCCGGCTCACTGGTGTTTGCGCTCCAAAACAGAGGAAGCTTAAGCGTGCAATTAAGGTTGCTAGAATGCTTGCTCTTCTTCCATTTGCAGCAAATTAATAATTTCAGAGGATTTTATGTTAGTAATTCTATTAGAGAAAGTTGGTAGACTTGGCGATATGGGAGCTATTACGAAAGTGAAAGATGGATATGCCAGGAATTTCCTTATTCCAAGAAAAAAAGCTCTCCGGGCAACTAAAGAGAATTTAGCTTTTTTTGAAGCTCAGAAAGCTGAAATAGAAAAAGCTAACGCAGAAAGAAAAGCTGCTGCCGAAGCAAAACTTCCGAAATTCGAAGGTTTGAGCATTATGATTGTACGTCAAGCTGGTGAAGATGGTAGGCTTTACGGCTCAGTATCTAGTGCAGATATAGCAAAAGCAATTTCTGATAAACTAGGCGAAACAATTGAAGCTGAGCACATTATAACTACAGCTAAGTTGAAAGAGATAGGTATATCTCAGATAGAGGTAGTCTTGCACCCTGAAGTGAAAACTGCTGTTGAGCTTGTAATTTCAAGAAACGAACAACAAGTTCATAATCGCGATTGATACAAACCCAGTATTTAGGTTGGGTAAGCTATTTAGGTTGTGTAAGCTATAAATCATGTTAGATTACATCCCCTCCCTTATTTGAGTTAAGGGTTTGAAGCGTATAGTTCTGAATTAATAACTTTTTTAAAGACCAGTGATTGGCACCTAGGTATAGCGATTGGTGCTACACTCCCTAACATAGCGCTACGCGCACTAAATGCCCATAAAAAACTATACAGATGCGGGATAAATTTTGATTTTTTGGGAAGTAGCTGAAAGCCCATAATATTCTGTATATTTTGGGTTTCCAATAGCGAGTAAAAAATCAAAAGATGCCGCGCATCTGTGCAGTTTTTTACTGGAATTGGTATTAGGTTTGCAATACTATAGACAGTAAGTGCTATAAGGAATTATGTTATTGGTAGTTATATAGCTAAGTCGGTATAACATAGATAATGTTACTAGATTATAACATATTACTGCTACAACGGTACTAAGATGAAAAGTATTAACTACAAAACATATGCGGTTGAATCGCTTAAAATCACATCTTTTTGTCTAATAGTTGCAGCTATATTTAAACTATTGGGAGCCACAGATACAACATTGCTCATTGTTTTTAATATGGCCGTTATATCTTCTGCAGTAATTTTTTCTACAGAACAAAAGCATTTACGCCAAATTGTATTTGGAAGCTCCATAATTGTAATCTCCATTATCATTGGAGGAACTCTTGGTTATTATATCCCATGGCTCACCAAACTGCTAACAATCATATATGCTGGCTTAGCTTTTTACCTCCCCAAGTCGAATTCTACCACTACCATATATGTAATCGGGTCGTTGATGTTTCTCATCTTTTCTGCCCTACCATTTCCATTTGAAACCGGTATTAATTACGCTTTTGATGGCCTTGCAGTCATTATTATCTTTATTGTTTTTTACTTATTAGTTGATAGACCTCAGAATACTCCATTCAAAGAAGTGACCTTAACCAAGAAGAAGCCTGATAATATCTCAGCTCTCAACGTGGTACTATCATTAAGCGTTGCTTTTGTAATAAGTCATATCCTCTCACTTTATTCTGCCTTAACACATTTGTACTGGATAGAACTCACTATACTAGTTGTCATTAAATCTTCACAAAACAACACAATACATACATCCCTTAAAAGGATCGCGATCAACGCGCTGGGAGCTATTATCATAGTTATTCTATTTAACTATGTTATACCATACGATTTTTTGGTTAATTTTTTCCTATTGATATTATTCTTATTTTGCATTTTCTTTTTTGGTTTTTCTTATG
>CAYWJW010000005.1:0-44612 GCA_964458795.1 uncultured Candidatus Jidaibacter sp.
ATCCGTTCCTTTGAAATTTCATGATTATACCCTGTAAATTCTGCAGTACCAGCAACACGAAATACATTCCCAATACGTGAGAAAACTACCTTCCTTTGTTGATCTGTAACGCTCACTTTAGGGCAAGTATAATCATCACTTGTCGGCATTGAAATACTATATCCTTTCATAGGGTAAACCGGTAAATTTATGCCATATCCGCGCAAGAAGATGCTACCATATGCTCCCATGCAGACTACTACCGCATCCACATCGATATTTTGATCTTGAAGTATTATAGAACTTATATTAGATGAGCGACCGCAATCCAAACCTAAAACCTCGGTATTATAACAGAATTCAACACCCAGCCGCTTACAAATTACCTCCAGCGATTGAGAGAATTTATATGTATCCCCTAACTCATCAGCACTGCAAAATATGCCTCCACTACGATGGCTCATTAAATGCTCAAGCGCACCGTCATGCCGAATACAATCAGCTGCATTCAACCTTTCAAAGCTAAGGTTCGCCTCTAATTTATTAAGGGTTGCAAAAAATTTTTCACACCGGAAAAGTTCGGCTTTATGTTTAAAAATATGTAAAATTCCAGGTGTCGAATAATCAAAGTCCAGTGCCTCCGTCTTTAAAAGGTCATGCAACACTTTGCGGCTATAAAAATTTAGACTTAGGATTGCCTTAATATTCCTCTTTGCATTGTCACTGGAGCAGTTACGTAAAAATTTTATTAGCCAGGTATACATATCAAAGTCTAATCTGGGACGAAGCAATAGTGGTGCATCTTTGTGCCCCAGCCATTTAATAGCTTTCCAAATATTTGTATAGCTTGCTAGTTGATCTGCATGACTATATGACAACTGTGAACCATTTGCATTGCTGCACTGCATAGCCGCCATAGGTTCACGTTCGAACACAACTACCTTTACTCCAGCTCTAGCAAGAAAATAGGCTGTACTAACTCCTATAACTCCGGCACCCAAAACAGCTACTTTCATCACACTCCAGCTTAAACCATATCCACTGCAAATACGCTGCAACATAAATGTTATAAAATCAAGTTATACCAATTCCAGTAAATAACTGTAGAGATACGGGATAAATTTCGATTTTTTAGGAAGTCGCTGAAAGCCCATAATATTCTACATATTTTGGGTTTTCAGTGGCGACTAAAAAAATCAAAAGATGAAGCGCATCTGTGCGGATATTTACCGGAATTAGTATTATAGCTAAGTCAGTATAACTTGATGGTCAGAAGAAGTGTTTGCATATCATAACCATCGATATTGCATAAAATGCGCCAATCTTAAACATATGCCATTTTCTTGAACAAATACTTAGCACTGTAAGCACTATAATACCAGGGTATGACACCTCAAGCATAGGAGCTAAAAATGCAGCTATACCTTTAAAATCAAGCAAGGAGATAAGGCATGATATGGCCGTGGTACCGAATAAAACTTGGACAAATTTTCCCGTATTCAACCCCAACAAGGAGCACATATACCTCGCATAGATGTTATTGAGTGCTACCGCAGTGGTAAGACAAGAAAATAACATAGCAACTCCAATAAATATAGTTGCACTATCGCCCATTGTATTTTGGGCAATAATCGGCAACATAAGCTCAGGAGCCACATTTGTTATTAATTCTGCATAATGTGCACCTAGAGCTACAAAGCCTAAATAAACTAGTGCCAATAGCAATGCACCTAAAATACTGGGCTTCATGGCAAATTTTACAACATCCATTTGTACGGCATCTTTTGGCATTATTTGTTGTATTTGAGCAAATGTTACGGCTGAGAAGAAAAAAGCTGCAAATAAATCCATAGTTTGATAACCAGTTAGAAATCCGCTAGCAAAAGCTAAGTTTGGCTTTAAATCAGGTTGAGGCGTAATTGTCTTAGAGCTTATAATGCCAACTATTATAAGTATCGTTAAAGCAATCAATAATATAGGGCTCATCCATTTACCAAGTATTTTGATCATTACTTGGTCTTTAATACATAATAAGAATATGGTTATGCAGAAAACTATGCTAAATGCGGCTAGCGGTATTTGAGGATATATATAACTCAAGCCACCATGTGCTACTGTAATACATCTTGGAACGACTCCGAATGATCCAAGAAGAGATAAGGTGAACAGAGGTAATATAATCTTAGCAAATGTCCCTGCCTCTGCAAAAAAAGCTGCGTAACTGCCATTATGCAGCTTAATAACAAAAAGCCCTAAAAATGGTAACAAGATTCCCGTTACAAGAAGCCCTAAGAAACCTAAAAACCAGTAATGACCAGTCGCCTGACCTATTTGAATTGGGAATACCAAATTCCCAGAACCAAAAAACATCGCAAATAGTGCGAATCCGTAAATTAAAATAGATGTATAATGTCGCATCTTCGTTTCTCCTAAAAGATCGATTGAGTAAAAATAACAAAAAATTTGGGGGGAAGATCTATTTATGGCCGCTTAGGCCACGACAACTACTTTAGAAGAAACAGCAACTGAGAAAGGGCTGCAGAGACTTGATTCCGTATTGGATGAATCCAAAACAGATCGTGTAGAATAACTATATGTGCTATATAATTCTCTCACTATTTCACGTCCTTTGAGCTTAGTTAGTTACAAGAATATCTTATTATAGTTTTATAAAATTCGCTATTATAAATTGTACTGTATTGTAGAATTTTCCCAGACAATATACCATGTATACCAGATTTTACAAGGCCTGCAACTGTATAAAAAATATTTTACTCTGGGACTTCCATGAACTAAAATAATCAAGTATACTAATAAATATAAGATAGAAGAAGTGTGCAAGGGATCAGGCCCTTGAACTCATCCCACCATTAATATATAGTCTGTAAACAGCCTATTTTGGACTACTTATTATTTGCATGATTTTTAATGCTCCTTGTTGTGAAAGTCTAATAAATTTGTTAGTATCTCCTCCTTAATTTATAATCGTCATCCTTAGAAGCTAGAGAGCGAGGTGGGAATATGGGGAGAAAGAGTTATGGCTGGTGACTTTAATATCAATATACCCGAGCATATTGCCATAATTATGGACGGCAATGGTCGCTGGGCTGATAGACTTATGTTACCTAAAAAAGCAGGGCATAAAAAAGGGGCCCAAGTTGCGAAACAAATTGTGAAGGATTGCAAAAAGATCGGGGTTAAATACCTAACTTTATACACCTTTTCCTCAGAGAACTGGGGGCGCCCCAAGGCTGAGGTCGAAGATTTGATGAACCTGCTCAGAGAGTATCTGAAATCAAGCACTAAAGATTTGATCAAGGAAGATGTGCGCATACGCTTTATCGGACGAAAAAGTGAGCTTGCTCAAGATATTCAAGATCTTATGGCTAAGGTAGAAGAAGAATCCAAGCATAACAATTTTAACTTAATTCTCGCAATTAGTTATGGCGGCCGTGATGAAATTAGAGATGCCGCTATTGCCTTTGCTAAATACGCAAAGCAAAACACACAATGCAAACCTGAGGATTTTGATCAGTTCCTATATACTGATGGTATACCGGATCCTGATTTATTTATAAGAACAAGTGGAGAGCTTAGGATAAGTAACTTTTTACTCTGGCAATTAGCTTACTCAGAGTTATATTTCACTGACACCTTATGGCCGGACTTTACGGAAATTGAATTAATAAAGGCTGTAGAAGAATTTTCTAAGCGTGACCGAAGATATGGAGGCAGAAACTCATGAATAGTGTATCACAGGCTTTTAGCAGGGCTCAGCTGTATCAAAGAGCTATAACTTCTGTAATATTGATACCACTAATACTCTTGATATTCATCCTTGGTGGATTGGCATTTACCTTTACGATTGTAACCATTGCAGTATTTATGTCATATGAATGGGCTCATATGGTTGGGTTTGAAAATCGCAAGTGGCAGATAATTGGAGTATTCTACATAGTACTCCCTCTCATGTCGCTTATATATCTGCGCAGTACTGAACATGGACTTGTGCTAATACTGTATTTATTCTTCTCAATATGGGCAACCGACATCGGCGCCTATATGTTTGGAATTTTGATAGGTGGCCCCAAAATTGCTCCAAATATAAGCCCATCAAAGCATTGGACCGGAGCTTTAGGGGGTTTACTTATGGCAATATTAATTTCAAGCCTATTTGTTGCATTTGGTTTTCTACCATCAAAATCATTTATTTATGCGGCGTTTATACTTTCTATTTTGGGGCAAATTGGTGATTTTATGGAATCTTACTTCAAGAGGTTATTCTCAATTAAGGATTCCGGTAGTATAATACCTGGTCATGGCGGGGTGTTGGACCGTGCAGACAGCATAGTTACGACTGCACCAGTCCTTGCATTATTAATATATTTAGGTGCTCTATTATGAAGAAATGCATAAATATTCTTGGGGCCACTGGTTCGATAGGAGATAGTGCATTAGCAATTATACGTAATTGCCCGGAATTATACTCCATTGGAGTCCTTGTTGCAGGTTCGGATGTTGTTAAACTTGCGGCTTTAGCTATAGAATTTAAACCAAAGGCCGTGGCCATTTATGAGGCTAGCAAACTAAGCGAGCTAAAATCATTACTTGCTGCAACTACTATAAAGATTTTTGCTGGGGAAGCAGGAGTTTTAGAAGCTGCCAGCATTAATGCTGATATAACACTTTCCGCGATAGTTGGGTTTAACGCGCTAAAACCTACTTTAGCAGCCATAAAAGGCTCTAAGGTACTAGCACTTGCCAATAAGGAAAGCTTAGTATGTGCTGGGAATCTAGTACTGGAAACAGCGCACGAACACGGGGTTTCGGTAGTACCGGTTGATTCTGAACATAATGCTATTTTTCAAGTATTTGAACCCCACAATGCAAAAGAGGTAAGCAAAATAACTATTACAGCCTCAGGCGGGGCATTTCGCAACCTTAGTATTGATCAGATGCGAGAAGTCACTCCTGAAATGGCCCTTAAACATCCGAATTGGAATATGGGCGCCAAAATTACTGTGGACTGCGCAACTCTTGCCAATAAGGGTTTGGAATATATCGAGGCATGTGTATTATTTCCAGTTGCTCCAAAAGATGTAAATGTCTTAATGCACCCAGAGTCTATAATCCACGGAATGGTGCATTATAAGGATGGATCAGTGCTCGCGCACCTTGCAGAGCCAGACATGCGTACTCCGATTGCTTATGCCTTGTCATACCCGGGTCGTATAGAGATTCCCTACAAAGCTTTGGATCTGGCTGCAATTGGCAAGCTAAGCTTCTCTGCGCCAGATTATACCAGGTTTCCTATGTTAAGGTTGGCACAAGATAGTTTTGTAACAGGACAAGATGCTTTGATCGCTTTTAATGCAGCCAACGAAATTGCCGTAAGTGCCTTTTTAAGTAAAAGAATTGCATTTTTAGATATATATAAATTGGTAAGTGATTGTGTTGAAAGCAGGGAGACTGCAAACCTAAATGATGTTCAGTCAATATGTGAATACAACTCTTACATATGTAGGACTGCAAACGATAGACTAGCGTAGAAATCTTTCCTTTTGGCCAATATTTCCTGGGAAAAAACTTGCATAAAGTCGATTTGCCAAGTAGTAATTTATAAAGCAAATTAGAAGCATTGGAAAATGGTAGTAGACTTAGTATTTTATTTATTTAGCTCCTTATTGGTACTGTCGGCTCTTATGGTGATCTCACTTAGGAATCCAGTACACTCCGTACTATTCTTGATCTTCACATTTTTTAACGCAGCTGCATTGTTTATCCTACTTGGTGCCGAGTTCATAGGCATGATACTTGTCATAGTGTATGTGGGAGCCGTAGCCGTATTATTTCTTTTCGTGGTGATGATGCTGAACATCAATGTAGTCCAGCTGAAGCAGGGGTTTCTTAAAAATGCACCTCTTGGTATACTACTTGGTGCGATAGTATTTTTCGAAATTTACATGGCACTTAGTAATTCTGCAAGCTTACTTCCAAGTCCGCGGGTTCCAAGTACAACTGACCTCACCAATACGGAACAGCTTGGACTTATACTGTACACAGACTATTTCATAGTATTCCAGTTATCGGGACTTATATTGCTGGTAGCAATGATAGGGGCGATAGTTCTTACACTAACCCACAGCAAAGATGCCAAAAGGCAGGATATAACCAAACAGGTAATGCGGCGGCGCGAAGATTCAGTTGAGTTAGTAGATGTTAAAATCGGTGAAGGAGTAAAAGTATGATGGGCGGTGATATAGGGCTTATGCATTTTTTAATGCTGGGTGCATTGGTGTTTACCATTGGCATCTGTGGCATTTTTATTAATCGCAAAAGCGTTATCACTATTTTGATGTCAATTGAATTGATGTTACTTGCTGTCAATATTAACTTCGTATCTTTTTCAGTTTATCTGCATGATTTAGCAGGCCAGGTATTTACTATAATGGTATTAACTGTTGCAGCCGCAGAAGCTGCAATTGGCCTTGCAATCTTGGTGGTATATTTCCGAAATCGTGGCACTATTGATGTTGAAGATATCAGCCAGATGAGGGGGTAGAGAATATGTATATTTTAAATGCTGAAACACTTGCATATATACTTGTCTTCTTTCCGCTTATTGCAGCTGCAGTTGTTGGCCTAAGTTCGAGACATATAGGAGACACTATAGCTCAGCTGATAACTTGCGGCTCTTTGATAATATCGGCAATCTGCGCAACTATGCTATTTAAGATAGTTGCACTTGACGGTAGAATCATTCATATAACTCTGTTTGACTGGTTTGCAACAAGTAGCTTAAAAGCTGCTTGGTCGATTTACATAGATACTTTAACTGCAGTAATGATCATAGTGGTCACTTATGTGTCAGCACTCGTGCATATTTACTCAGTAGGTTATATGAGCCATGATGAGTATAAACCAAGGTTTATGGCATATCTGTCGTTATTTACCTTCTTTATGCTGAGCCTTGTCACTGCTGATAACTTCTTACAATTGTTCTTCGGATGGGAAGGAGTAGGACTAGCATCGTACTTGTTGATAGGATTTTGGTATAATAGGGATACAGCAAATGCCGCTGCCATAAAAGCTTTCTTAGTAAACAGAGTTGGAGACTTCGGTTTTGCGCTGGGAATATTTATGGTGTTTTGGTATTTAGGAAGTGTTCAGTTTGTAGATGCGTTTGCCTCTGCCCCGCTGATAGTTGACTCTAAGCTAGATGTTATGGGACATGAGGTCAATGTAATTACACTTATGTGCCTGTTGCTCTTCGTAGGGGCTATGGGCAAATCTGCACAAATAGGCTTGCACACTTGGCTGCCGGATGCTATGGAGGGCCCAACGCCCGTTTCCGCGTTGATCCATGCCGCTACAATGGTAACAGCTGGTGTATTTATGGTTGCACGTTGTTCACCATTGTTTGAGTATAGTGCGGTTGCTCTTTCGGTTGTAACTTGTGTAGGTGCATTCACCTGCTTCTTT
The DNA here is from genome assembly GCA_964458795.1 of uncultured Candidatus Jidaibacter sp. Taxonomy (GTDB): domain Bacteria; phylum Pseudomonadota; class Alphaproteobacteria; order Rickettsiales; family Midichloriaceae; genus JAJTHY01. The sequence goes on from CAYWJW010000005.1 coordinate 7,462, forward strand.
GCAGCAAGTATTGCACTCGTGCAGAATGATATTAAGAGAGTGATTGCGTATTCAACATGTAGTCAGCTTGGCTATATGTTCTTTGCTTGTGGTGTATCTGCATATTCAGCTGGGATATTCCACCTGATGACACATGGCTTCTTTAAAGCGTTATTATTTTTAGGCGCAGGTAGTGTTATTCACGCAATGTCTGATGAACAGGACATGCGTAAAATGGGAGGTATATGGAAGAAGATCCCATTTACTTATGTTATGATGTGGATAGGATCCTTGGCTTTAGCTGGGATCTTCCCGTTTGCAGGATTTTACTCCAAAGATACTATTCTTGAAGCGGCCATAGCTTCTAATACTACTTTTGGTAGCTCAGCCTACATAATTGGATTGCTCGCGGCGATATTTACTGCTTTCTATTCTTGGCGGTTAATTATAATGTCATTCCACGGTAAAAGCCACGCAAGTAAAGAAGTTATGAAGCATGTGCATGAATCGCCTCTTAGCATGGCCATACCAGTATTCCTGCTTGCAATTGGCTCAGTTATAGCAGGATATGTGGGCGCAAATATGTTGGGAATGGTAAATGGTTCCAATGCGTTTTGGAAAGGATCCATACTGGTATTAGAGAAGAATAATTCAATTGAACAGATTGAAAATATTGAGCATATTTATGGGTATTTACCTCTTTTTGCCGGGATCCTTGGAATAATAGTTGCCTTTATTTTCTATGGAACTGGATCAAAAATAGCCCCAGCACTTGCAACTAGATTCAAAACTACTTATATATTTTTGCTCAATAAATGGTATTTTGACGAGCTCTATGATTTTCTCTTTGTTAGATCATCGAAAAGACTTGGCAAGTTTTTATGGCGCAAGGCGGATATGCAATTGGTTGATGGAATGCCGAATGGTAGTGTTGCTATAACAGGCTTATTTGCTCGTCTAACTAGCATATTCCAAACTGGATTTATATATCAGTATAGTTTTGTTATGATAGCTGGACTTTTAATGCTATTAAGTTGGACCCTATTTTTTATGTTGTAATTTTTATACCGCTAATTTACGGAGTATAAATGAGTGATTTGCCTATATTATCCCTAATTACGTTCCTGCCTTTGGTTGGCGCAGTATTTGCATATTTCCTTTCGTATTTACCGATAAGGGTTTCAGATAATTTTTATAAGGTTTTTGGCATAATAGTATCCCTCCTAGTACTGCTATTAAGTTTAGTACTATGGATTAACTTTGATAATGAAATTTCTACGTACCAATTTGTCGAGAAAACCTCATGGATTCACGGATATGATATTTTTTATAGTCTAGGAGTTGATGGTATATCAATACTGCTTGTATTACTTAGCGCATTTATTATACCGATTTGTATACTATCTGGGTGGCATTCTATCAACAAACGCGTAAAAGAATTCGTGATTGCATTCCTAGTCATGGAAACTTTCATTATGGGAACTTTCTTGAGCCTTGATCTATTACTCTTTTATGTATTCTTTGAAGCTGTGCTGATACCTATGTATTTAATTATAGGTGTTTGGGGTGGAGATAACAGAGTATATGCCGCATTTAAGTTCTTTCTCTATACGCTCGCTGGGTCAGTATTATTGTTGCTTGGTGTTGTTTATATCTACTTTCAAGCGGAGACCACGTATATGCCGGAACTCGCAACTATACTACCTAGATATACGCTGGATATACAAAAATGGTTATGGCTTGCATTCTTTGCCTCGTTTGCAGTAAAAGTTCCCATGTGGCCTGTACATACATGGTTGCCAGATGCGCATGTTCAGGCACCAACTGCAGGATCAGTAGTGCTCGCCGGGATATTGCTTAAGCTTGGTGGATATGGTTTTATAAGGTTTTCAATTCCATTCTTCCCAGCAGCTTCAGAATATTATGCCGACTTTATGTTTACACTCAGCATAATTGCCGTTATATACACCTCCTTGGTTGCATTAATGCAGCAAGACATGAAAAAGTTGATTGCTTATTCATCTATTGCTCATATGGGGTTTGTTACAGCAGGGCTGTTTGCTTTCAATGCTCTAAGTATTGAAGGAGCTGTTTTCCAAATGGTGAGTCATGGAATAGTATCTGGCGCTCTATTCTTATGTGTTGGCGTATTGTATGATCGTATGCATACCAAGGAAATAGCGTTTTACAACGGCTTGACCAACTTGATGCCAAAATTTGCTCTTCAATTTATGATATTTACACTAGCATCAGTTGCCCTTCCTGCAACATCGGGATTTGTTGGCGAACTATTGGTGCTTATTGGAGTATTTTCAGTAAGCAAATTAGTAAGCGCTCTTCTTGCAACTGGTATGGTTTTAGGTGCGGCATATATGCTTTGGCTTTATGCCAGAGTGATGTTTGGTGTGGTTAAAAATATCAAACTTAAAGGTATAGCTGATTTGAATATAGTTGAACGCATATGCTTTTGGCCGCTAACTATTGCTGTTTTTGTGATAGGTATTTACCCAAGCTCAATTTTAAATCCTGCGCATAAATCTATAATTGATATCGCGCATACATTTAATGAAAATAAAGCTATATATAAGCAATCTATAAAGCTTGATGGGCTAAATATCACCATAGATACCGAGCGTTAGATATTTTTAAACTTTATCTGGATGAGATCCTCTAAAATATTTTATAGATGTACTTCCATGAGCTTAAGGAGTCAGGTATACTAAACATATAAGAATTCTTTTGGCATAAAATGAAGAAATGGATTTACAAGTTTGGAGAAGAGAAGGCTGAAGGTAATGCCCAGATGAAAGATTTACTTGGTGGGAAAGGAGCAAATCTTGCTGAGATATCCGCACTAGGCTTGCCAGTACCTCCAGGATTCACTATTACTACAGAAGCCTGCTTAGATTATTACAGCCATCATAAAACTATTAACGACGATATCATGGCTCAGGCTAAGCTGGCACTTGCAGAGCTAAGTAATGTATTGATGCTATCCTTTGGAGATGCAGAAAAGCCGCTGCTAGTGTCTGTAAGATCAGGTGCTAGAGCTTCAATGCCTGGTATGATGGATACTATATTGAATGTAGGTCTAAATGATGAAACGGTAATTGGGCTTGCAAACCTAACTAAAAACGAGCGATTTGCGTATGATTCATATCGCAGACTTATGGAGATGTATAGTGACGTTGTACTTAAAATTGAGCGCCACCATTTTGAAAAAGTCTTAAATAAGTATATACATGAAGGTTATCTAAATGATGAACGCGAATTAAGTGTTGAGAACTTAAAAAATCTAGTCGCTGATTATAACCAGCTCATCCGATTACATGGTAAAGAATTTCCTCAAGATCCTCATGAGCAACTCTGGAGCTCCGTAGCTTCTGTTTTTGAATCATGGATGAACGAGCGCGCAATAAAGTATCGCAAAATTCATGATATACCTGAGGAATGGGGGACAGCCGTTAGCATTCAATCAATGGTGTTTGGAAACTTCGGTAATGACTCTGCCACGGGTGTATGCTTTACGCGTGATCCATCAACGGGAGACGATAGGTTTTACGGCGAATTTATGTTAAATGCACAAGGTGAAGATGTAGTAGCGGGGATACGCACTCCACAGCAAATTACCATCGAAGGAAAGAAAGCAAATTATCTAGATTCAGAAGCTCTTGAAGAGGTAATGCCAGAAGTTTATGCAGAACTCTTATCTAGTAGCAAATTGCTTGAGAAGCATTTCAAAGATATGCAGGATATTGAATTCACGATTCAGAATCGTAAGCTATGGCTTTTACAAACTAGGTCTGGAAAGCGCAGCTCAGCCTCTGCAGTTAAAATTGCGGTCACAATGGTTAAAGATGGCTTAATTGATAAGCACGAGGCGGTTATGCGCATCTCACCTAATGACATAGAAAATTTGCTACATCCTAGGATTGATGCAAGCGGTTCTGACTATAAAGTGATCTGTAAAGGCCTACCTGCATCACCAGGAGCAGCTTCAGGACTTATATGCTTTACAGCATATGATGCAGAAACCAAATATAAAGGACAAAAAGTAATTTTGATGCGTGCAGAAACTAGTCCTGAAGACATTGGAGGTATGCATGCTGCTCAGGGGATAGTAACTGCTCGTGGAGGTATGACATCACATGCAGCAGTAGTGGCGCGCGGTATGGGCAAACCTTGTATTGTTGGAGCTAACGAGCTTAAAATTAGCGAGAATGCTAGAACAATTGAGGTTGCAGGGCTTATATTACGTGAAGGGGAAAAGATCTCAATTAACGGGGCAACAGGCGAGGTCATACAGGGCGAGGTCAAAACTATAATGCCTGAGCTTTCTGGTGAGCTGGAAGAATTGCTCAATTGGTGTGATGAGATAAGGGATTTAAAAATACGTGCGAACGCTGATACTAGAACAGACGCTTTGACTTCTCGCAAATTTGGCGCAGAAGGTATCGGTTTATGTAGAACTGAACACATGTTTTTTGAGCCGAATAGGATTCTATCAGTTCGAAAAATGATAATGGCAATTACCAATACAGAGCGCAATAAAGCGCTTGAAGAACTCTTTATTCATCAAAAGCAGGATTTTAAGGAAATATTATCCGAGATGAAGGGATTGCCAGTTACAATACGATTGCTGGATCCTCCATTACACGAATTTCTACCAGCTTACCAGGCCGAAATCATCGAACTTGCTCATGAGCTTTCTTGTTCTGTTGAAGAAGTGATGTCGCGTGTACATAACCTTAAAGAATCCAACCCTATGCTAGGTCATAGAGGATGTAGACTGGCAATTAGTAATCCAGAAATTTATAAAATGCAAGTAAGGGCAATACTAGAAGCTGCTATTGAAGAGAAATGTATTAATGATATTGAAATCATGGTGCCTCTTGTATTGAACTTAGCCGAATTGGATTACTGTAGGATGCTTATTGAAGAAACAGCGCAGGAGCTAAAAGCTAAACACAAAGTTAAGATGGGGTATTCTGTAGGAACCATGATTGAACTTCCGAGAGCAGCTCTTAGATCTGGGGAGTTAGCGCAGGTAGCGGATTTCTTTAGCTTCGGCACGAATGATCTTACACAGACTACCCTAGGGCTATCTAGAGATGATGCAGCATCCTTTATGCAAGACTATTTAGATAAACATATATTCATTCATGACCCATTTACCACTATTGATGTTGAAGGAGTTGGGGAGATGGTAAAAATCTCTTGCGAACGTGGGAGAAAAGCTAAGCCTAATATAAAACTGGGTATATGTGGTGAACACGGAGGGGATCCAGATTCTATCCAGTTCTTTCATGATATAGGGCTTTCCTATGTATCATGTTCACCTTACAGAGTGCCTATAGCCCGCCTGGCTGCAGCAAGAGCTAAGATCAGCAGTTTTTAGAAAACTCTGTATACCAGTCTCATGTGTATAACTGTTGTGTAACTTAACTATAATATGTTTTGCCCAGGTATTAATGTAAAAAGTCTATGAGTCTTTGGATTTACGTATGATAGGTGGTCGGTCTACAGGTATTTTGACATATTTAAGCCCATTGTCTTCAAAATTACCAAAGGTTCCAGCTCGCAAATTCACTTGTATCGAAGGTAATAGTAATTTTGGCCCTGGATTCTTCTCATCCCGTTTATTACGCCTTCTTATATATTCATCTTTTGAAATCTTGAAATTTATCAATACATTCTTTTCTCTTTGTTCTTTTACTGTGGATAGGCAACTAGGTCCTCTGCCTTCAGGGGGGTAATCATGGCACGGGAAAATGCGAGTATTATCAGGTAGGCTTAAGATTTTATGTATGGATTCATACATAAGTTCCGGACTTCCGCCAGGAAAATCCGTCCTTGCTGTGCCAACATCAGGCATAAAGATAGTGTCACCCACAAAAATAGCATCTTCAATAAGATAACTTGAGCAAGCTGGTGTATGCCCAGGAGTATACCAAACTTTAATATCGACATTACCTAGTTTAAATATCTCATCTTCATCTAAAAGTCTATCAAACTGAGAGCCATCAAATGGTGTGTCTTTAGACGTGTTGAATACGGGAATCCATAACTTTAATACTTCTACAATATGGCAGCCTATAGCTACTTTTCCTCCCAGCTGCTCTTTAATGTAATGAGCTGCAGTTAGATGATCAGCATGGATATGAGTATCAAGAATCCATATCAGCTCTAACTTATTGTTTTTTATATAATTAATCACCTCATCAGCAGATTTGGTGCTACTCCTGCCTGTGTATTGGTTATAGTTCAACACAGAGTCTATAATGGCAGTTGCAGATGTTTCGGGATCGGAAACAACATATGTAAATACTGCGGTTTCTGTGTCAAAAAATATTTTAATGTTGATTGCCATTATACCCATCCATTTTTAAATAGTAATACAAGAGACATAAAAAAAGCGGCGCAATTGCTCACACCGCTTTTTATACAAAGTTCACACTATTGTTTAGTATGCACTTTGTTTAGTATGAACTTCTTTATTCTGAACTTCATTGTGTTTAACTTCTTTGTGTTGAGGCTCATTGTGGTGAGCAGGTCCGTGGTGAGAAGTCCTATGATGAACAGTATAATCAACTTCCACTTCTACCCTACGGTTAGGAGCAAGACATCTAATCAATGCATCACCCTTTTCCCCTCTACACGCTTTTACTTGATCTCTTTCACCAAGAGCGCGAAGGTGTACAACACGTTTTTCAAGTTGAACTTTGCTACCTAAGTAGTTGTTAACTGCATTAGCGCGTTGACGTGATAGTTTATCATTATGTTTTTCAGTACCAAGTCTATCTGTATATCCTACAACTTTTACAGACTTGATGTTCTGTTCCTTAAGCGCTGAAGCAAGTACATTTAGTTTTGCTTTTTCGCTTTCTTTAAGGTTAGATTTGTTGAAATCAAAGTAAATGATTCTTTCTTCCATTTTCATGATTTCACGTTTGTGGTGATGGCAACATTTATCGGTGCTAACATTCCAAACAGTTCTAACACATCCGCCATAACTACTACGTACGGGTTGACCACAAGATGAAACTACTACATCTTTATAGCATTTATGGTGATGGGTGCTTCTATGATGGCAACGGTCAGTACCACATAGATTGCAAAGGCTAAAACTAAAACAGTGACATTCATAACAATGATGACGATGCTTAGGTTTGTAGCAAGTACCGCTGCCGCATTCGGCTAGAGCGATATTCGTAAACCCTAGTGCGAACACACAAGCGAATACTAATCTTGTTAATTTATTGCGCATAATTTAATCCCTCCAGATTATTAAAAAACGCATCACACAACTATTTATTATGTGATGCGTTCTGTTCTTAGCAACCAGAATTACAGCTGTAATAATGTGTGTGCCTTTCTTGGCAACCAGACTTACAGGTGTAGTAATGGTGTTGATGTCTTTCTTTGCAACCAGAGTCACATGTATAATGTTCCTTAGGTTTGCAGCACATACCGCTACTGCAGTCTGCTGAAGCGATGTTTGTAATCCCTAGCACAAATACACAAGCGATTACTGGTTTTATTAATTTGTTAAGCATAGTTAGTCCTCCAGATTATTAAAAAACAAATCACACAACCTACTGTTACATGAATTAATAATTAATTCAATGCCATGCCGCAAATATTTTTAAAAATTTTATATTTTTTTTATTTGTTAACCTTTTATTAACCTTGTATAGCTAGACTTCCTACCCATACTTCTTGAGCTTAAAACCTAATTTTTTTACGGATAAAAGCTGGTATATCAAAGAAGTCTTCTTTGCTTTTGCGCTGGAAGGTTTCATGCTGTGTAGCCTCTTCCTGGTCATCTGTAGACTTTGGGTAGTCACATTGAGCCTCTTCTTCTGTTAGCTCCTCAGTATTCGCGGCTTCCATGGCGCCTAAGGACTGATAAGCATTAAGTTCAGCTGGTTTTGGAGGTATGAAAGAATCTTCATCATCTTCCGATATACTCTCATCTTCTTCAAATTCTTCCGCACCTTGCATTTCAAAAGCTGCTTGAGTGAAAGCTTCTTGCTGACGTGGAGTAGCAGGAGTCGAAGTTTGAGATTGTTCTTGCATATCTGCCGTATTGGTTCTAAGCCCAGTAAGTGCATTTCTTCCATCGATACCAGTCGCAACTACTGAAACACGTATCTTGCCGTCCAATTCAGCATTATATGCAGAACCGAATATTATGTTGGCATTTGGATCTACTTCTTCACGAATGCGATTAGCCGCTGCATCCACCTGGAATAGCGTCATATCGCTGCCGCCAGTGATGTTGATTAGAACACCTCTAGCACCTTTCATGGATGAATTGTCGAGCAATGGGTTAGATATAGCAGCTTCAGCCGCCATAACTGCACGATTCTCTCCATCAGCTTCTCCAGTACCCATCATTGCCTTGCCCATCTCGCTCATTACTGTTCTGATATCAGCAAAGTCCAGATTTATAAGTCCAGGCATGGTAATAAGATCAGTAATGCCGCGCACACCAGAGAGTAGTACATCATCTGCCATTTTAAAAGCATCAGCAAAAGTGGTATTTTCGTTGGCAATTCTAAATAGATTTTGGTTTGGGATAACTATCAATGTATCTACATATTTGTTCAGCTCTTCAAGACCTAGTTCTGCAATCTTCATGCGACGAGCACCTTCAAAGTGGAATGGTTTAGTTACAACACCAACTGTTAGTATACCCCTTTCTTTTGCAGTCTTTGCAATTACTGGAGCCGCACCTGTACCAGTACCACCACCCATACCTGCAGTTATAAATACCATACTGGCATTGTCTAACGAGCTCAATACATCATCGGTCGATTCCTCAGCTGCTTGCTTACCTACTTCTGGATGGGAACCCGCACCTAGACCAAGGGTTGCTTTGGCACCTAGTTGGATACGGTTATTGGTTATTGCATGCTCCATAGCTTGCGCATCGGTATTAGCGATCCAAAATTCGACGCCTTCTAGGTTTGCGGAGATCATATTATTAACGGCATTACCGCCAGCACCGCCGACGCCGAATACAGTTATTTTTGGCTTCATATCTAAACTTTCTGGTAAACTAATTTTTATGCTCATGTAAGTACTCTATATTTTCTATAAATTTCCCGCAATATAACAGATATTATCATTTGGTCTACTAAAGACAACGATAAATATCCCTAAATAAAATTTTTCCAACATCATTTATTTCCCGGTAGAGGAGGATAAGGCGCAGAGATCGGCTGGTTTTTTGAGTCTTCAACTATCTCAGTAAATTTTTTAGGGTTTGCTTTGCTATCCTTAACTATTTTAGTGAAATTGCCTTTTAAGCTTTCATCCTTTTCTTTCATAAATAATTTAAAATTAGGCGCAGATTTATCTATAGTTTCCGACTTTCTCAAATTTCTAGGTTTTTGCAACTCTTCAAGCATATTATATCTTTTGAATTCTTGGGCTTCTTGTATGACTTTACGATCAGCCTCAAATTCCTGCGCCTTTTTAATCATAATTGCTTGCGCGGCTTCTTCGCGCAGAATTAGCTCTCTAAATGATTGTGGAGAGTTTGCTTTAAGTGTAGCGATTTGTTCTTCAGCTCGGCTAGCATCTATGGTAATGCCGCGTTCTGCAAGTATAGCAGCTCTCCATTCAAAGCTTTGTGCATGACTAGTAGCTAAAACTAGCTGCTTTTCTTCTAAATATCCTCGCTCTACATCCCTCTTCTCTACGAATAGCCTTATTGTTGCAACATTAGTCAATAAAAATTGATTCATATCAGTTGCATGTTTTCTTTGAGTTGGGCCTAACAATCCCGCTATTCTAGAGAAACTCATTCGTTTGCTTTCATCCCCTATAAATACAAGTTCGCCATCTACATCACCTACAACTTTAAGGTTTAACATATTCACATCTCTAGGACGTATACCTAATTCACCCGCAATAAACTCAACGTTTTCCTGCCATTGTATAACATTGAATAGTGCGTCTGATACACCCATCTTACCATTTTCATCCATAAAACCAGTACCTGCGAGGCTAGAGTCAGCATCAGCAACTATCTTTACTTTGCTTAATAACAGTTCGGTAGCTTTTATTAATTGCTCATCAATCAGCTTAATGCTTTGTGCAAATTTGTTGTCAATCTCTTCAGTAGCTTCAACTGCAGCTAGACTGGGAGGCATCTCAGTGCTCATGGACGCGGAAGTCTTGAGCGCTGCTATTTCCATTGCTGCACCTAGGCTTGCAAGCATTTTTCTTTCTTGCAACTCATCTTGCTCTTTTTTAAGCTTCTCAGCGTCAACTGCTTCAAAATAGGCAGCTCGAGCTTGCTCAGCCTCAACTTGTTTGTTTATATCTGCTATAACACCACGCATTAAATTAATGCTGGTTACAGCTTTATCTAACTCGCTTAAGAAAATTTCTTTCTGCTGAGGCGGAAGCGAATTAAAATCCAGCGAGAATTTTTGCAATTCTAGATCAACATTTCGTTCTAACTGCGCTATGTACAAATCTCTATACATATTGAGTGATGAGGCAGGGTTTTGTGCCAAATAGGAATTTAAAGGTTCTCTCATATAATGCTCAACACTATTTTCATTCTATATATATAGTATATTTGACAAGTGAGAGTAATGGAAGTACCTAAACAAAATATTTTTAATGGAAAAATATGATTTGGATATTTACGGGTATAAATATGGGTATTGATTAATTTGGATATTTATGGATATAATTGGATATATATGGGTACAAATACGGATATGATATACAAATGTGGGATATAAATACAATCGTAATCACTCCCGAAATGTTGGGAATAATAGCAGAGATCGATGAATTTAGAGGGTCTTGGCAGCTTCTTGGTCGGCTAACACCAGAAAGGCTGCAACAACTCAAGAAGGTTGCAACTATTGAGAGCATTGGCTCGTCAACCCGTATAGAAGGATCTAAGTTATCGGACAAAGAAGTAGAGAAATTACTTGCCAATCTTGAAGCTTATGCATTTGTATCAAGAGATGAGCAAGAAGTTGCAGGCTATGCATATGTATGTGAAGAAGTTTTTCAAGGGTTTGAATCAATTAACTTTACCGAGAACATAATTAAACAGCTTCATGGGTGGTTATTAAAATTTTCAGATAAAGATCAAAGACATAGAGGGGACTATAAAAAATTGTCTAATAATGTTGAAGCATTTGATGAAAACATGAAGAGTTTGGGAGTTGTTTTTGAAACGACTTCTCCCTTTGAAACACCTATGAAAATGCAAGAATTGATTGCTTGGACAGCCCTACAGCTAGAGCAAAAAACTCTACATCCATTACTTATTATTGGCATGTTTATTGTTGCATTTCTAGCAATCCATCCTTTCCAGGATGGTAACGGAAGACTGTCAAGAATCTTAACAACTTTGTTGTTGCTGAAATCTGGCTATCTTTATGTTCCATACAGTTCTTTAGAAAGCATTATTGAACTTAACAAAGAAAGTTATTATTTGGCCCTTCGGAGAACTCAAGGAAGCCTAAAATCTGACTCTCCTGATTTTGAGCCATGGCTGATATTTTTTCTTCGCGCTCTGCAAAAACAAAAGCTTCATTTAGAACAGAAGGTTACGCGCGAAAAAGTGCTTTTACTGCAGATTTCTGAGCTAAGCTCTAGGATTATAACTTCCCTACATGAGCATGGGAGATTGGGCATAGGAGATATTGAAAAGTTGATAGGGGCTAATCGCAATACTTTAAAGAAGCATTTAGGCGATTTAGTACACTCAGGTAATATACTGCGTTTTGGCAAAGGCAAAGCAACTTGGTATACGCTACCATGAAAATCATCCTTATAAATCATTACGCTGGCAGTCAGGAAATGGGCATGGAGTTTAGGCCATACTATCTGGCTTGTGAGTGGCGCAAGCTTGGACATGATGTTCAAATAATTGCAGGCAGCTATTCGCATTTGCGGCAGAAACAGCCGAAAGCTACTGGATGGCACAAAGTTAATGGGATCGATTATTTATGGCTTTGGGTGAATAGATACTCAGGCAATGGAGTCATGCGATTTATTAGCATGATAGTATTCACTCTCCAACTCCTTATCAGAGCACCAATACTTGCGCTCTCCAAGAAGCCTGATGCAGTTATCGCTTCATCCACATACCCGCTAGATATCTTTCCATCTTATATAATAGCCAGGCTTGCACGCGCTAAACTGATTTTTGAAATCCATGATCTATGGCCGTTAAGCCCTATGGAGTTAGGTGGTATGAGCAAATGGAATCCTTTTATTATGATTATGCGCTTTGCTGAATGGTTTGCGTATAAATTTTCAGATAAAATTGTTTCAATTTTGCCGTGCGCCTACGAGCATGTGGCTTTGGATGGAGTAAAGAAAGAGGACTTTCTTCATGTGCCAAATGGTGTTGCCATTGAGTCCGCACAACCCAAGGCTCGCAAATCGCATAGGATCTTTACTTTGCTTTCTGAGATTAGAGCCAAGGGACACAGCATTATTGCATATGCAGGCTCGATCGGTGTCGCCAATAATATAGATAACCTGGTGAATGCCGCACTACTGCTTAAAGATGACCCAATATCTTTTGTGATTATTGGTGAAGGACCCAAGCGGGAAGGATTGGAAGCTTTTGCACATAAACATGGCTTGAGCAATGTTTTATTTACAGGAAAAATTGAAAAAGACCTTATTAGTGGGGTGTTGCAGAAGGTGGATTTTGTTTACTTAGGGCTGCATAAGCGAAAGCTGTATAGATTTGGCACTAGCCAGAACAAAATATATGATTATATGTTGGCAGCGAAGCCGATTATCCAGGCGATGGAGGCTGGAAATGACCCTGTAGCTGAGGCAAAATGCGGGTTTAGCGTAGCGGCAGAAGACCCAAAGGTTTTAGCTGCAGCCATCAAAGAGGCTACTCACATCTCTAAGAAAGAATTAACTCAGATGGGCACGCGCGGCAGAGACTATGTGCTTAAGCACCATAACTATAAAATGCTTGCTAAGAAGTTTGTGGATTTTATACTGACTTAGCTATAGTTGATGTTCAGACTAGCTCGCATGGAATTCGCACAAAAGCGGCGCATGGTCTGAAGGTTTCTCCAAAGAACGGTATTGTTTCAAAATCTTGGAGTCAAAGAGTTTATCAGTGGCTTCTGGAGAAAGGAGCATATGGTCAATGCGCATACCTTCATTTCCAGAGAGGCTGCGTCCACGATAGTCCCACCAACTGAATTCTTGAGTATCTGGGTGCTTTATTCTGAATGAATCATAGAAACCATCACTTAAGATAGAGCGCAAAAGCTTGCGCTCCTCAATGTTGAAGCCTATGGCACCATCAAGCTTTTTGGGGTCATATACATCTATGTCTTCAGGCGCTACATTATAATCTCCCCCGATTATAAAAACTTCTTCAAATTTTTTGATTTCTTTTAGATGTGATCTTAATGCCTTCATAAAGGCGAGTTTATAGGTGAATTTATCCGAGCCAACTTCTTGTCCATTAGGCACATATACCGATGCGAGGCGCATAGTAAGGCCTTTTATAGTGGTTACGCATTCGATGTAGCGTGCTTGCTCATCTTCAAAACCGGGGATTCCACGAGTTATGTCTTCTATAGGAGACTTAGACAGGATGGCCACACCATTAAAGGTTTTTTGGCCATGTAACGCAATGTTATACCCAAGCGATTCAAGTTCCATAAGTGGGAAATTATCGTTAGTGCACTTGGTTTCTTGGAAGAGCAGAGCATCAGGAGAATGGTCAGCAATTACTTGCTCCAAGATCGGCATTCTTGGCTTTATCGAGTTGAGATTCCAGTTAATAATCTTGATCATGCTATTTAATGTTATCTTAGTGTTGATCTAGATTACTATCTTGGCTATACTTTGCCAATGAAAACTAATCATTATTTATCATGTTAGAATTAATAAACAGTGCGTTCGCGCAAGAAGCAGTGCAAGCTGCAGCCAAACAACCATCTCCTTGGACAAGTATGATTCCACTTGTGCTAATCATGGTGGTTTTTTACTTTTTGCTTATCCGTCCTCAACAGAAAAAGATTAAAGAACATCAACTTATGGTTAAAGCCGTTGGCAAAGGTGACGAAGTAGTTACCACTGGTGGCATCTTTGGTGAGATAGTTAAAGTGGAAGAAGAGCTTGGTATCATCCATTTGAAAGTCGCGGACAATGTTCAGATTCGAGTTCGTAGGGATATGGTTTCCGAAGTGACAAAGTCAACAAGGGTGCCTGTTGCTAAAGTTGAAGCTGTAATACCCAAGAAAGCTAAAGGCAAAAAGAAGTAAATGAGCATGGACAGGGTTAAAGTAGTCTTTGTAAATCAAGCAGGTGATAAACTTGAGGTGGAAGTGCCTGCGGGCATTTCTTTGCTCGAGGCTGCACATATGAACAAGGTCGCACTTGAGGGGGCCTGTGAAGGCTCTCTTGCGTGCTCCACATGCCATGTGGTAGTTGACCCTGCATTTTACGATAGACTACCATCTGCTTCTGAAGATGAAGAAGATATGCTTGACCTTGCTTTTGGACTAACGCATACTTCAAGGCTAGGGTGTCAGATTATCCTAGGACCATCGCTTGATGGGATTACGGTTACGCTCCCAGCCGCAACTAGAAACTTAATGATCAAATAGCGTATGGTAGAAAACTTACTTATAAATTATCTCCCAATTATTATATTTATCATCATAGCATCTGCTCTTGCGGTGATTCTAATTGGTATTCCATTTATAGTAGCTCGTGTTCGGGGTGATAAGGAAAAGGTATCGGCCTATGAATGCGGATTTGAGGCATTTGACGATGCAAGAATGCCTTTTGATGTTAGGTTTTATCTTATCTCAATCCTATTCATAATCTTCGATCTTGAGATAGCATTCTTGTTCCCATGGGCCATTGTGCTTAAATCTTTGCCTGAGGTGGGATTTTGGTCGATGATGCTCTTCCTGTTTGTACTTACTGTAGGGTTTATCTACGAATGGCGTCGTGGCGCGCTTAACTGGAAATAGTTTGGATTATGTCAGAGAATAACATTTATAATATTGAAAAAACTAAAGTTGGTGATCAAGATGCTCTCCTAAATGATATGGGAGAAGAACTCAACAATCGCGGTTATGTACTGGCAAAGCTTGATGATTTGGCCAGCTGGGCAAGATCCGGCTCATTATGGCCCATGACCTTTGGCCTCGCCTGTTGCGCCGTTGAAATGATGCACACAGCTGCTAGCCGCTATGACTTAGATCGTTTCGGCGCAGTATTCCGCGCGAGCCCGAGGCAGGCAGACGTGATGATCGTAGCTGGGACTTTGACCAATAAAATGGCACCAGCATTGCGTAAAGTATATGACCAAATGCCCGAACCTAGATACGTAATCTCCATGGGCAGCTGTGCTAATGGTGGCGGATACTATCACTATTCTTACTCAGTGGTGAGAGGATGTGATCGTATCGTCCCAGTTGATATATACGTCCCAGGTTGCCCCCCAACTGCAGAAGCTTTACTTTACGGTGTACTGCAGTTAATAAATAAGATAAAGCGTAAGGGTAAGCTGTTTTACTAGCTGGATAGAATATTATAGTCGAGTTCAAGAAATATTCTTTTTTGTGGAATACCAATACAAAAAAGCGTATAATGCTTGCTAACTTTATATTTTATTTGGAGTTAGGCATTTATGCGTAGTAGTGATAGTGTTATTCTTAAGCGTTTTGAACAAGCTTTGCGGGCTTCTTATAAAAAATTAACTCTTCCATATGAAGAGACGGGCAAGACATTTTTCCCAGTATTGTATTCAAGAGCCAAACAAATATGTAGTAGTAGCATAGATAACTATGGTAACTACGAAGCCAGTGAAAAACAGGCTGGAGATGAGCAAATTGTATACAGGTCTAACCATGGCTTAGCGCACACGGCAAGAACAATGATTCTCGTACCTCATGTTTTAGCTTTCCATATTAAACATGCAAAACCAGAGATCCAAGAATATCTACTAGATAAAACTAGTACTTTAGAGCGTGCTATAAACTTCATTATGAAACTGCAAATAGCAATGGCTTTCTATGTATCAGGAAGAGAAGGTGAAGACGGGTTTGGTACAGATAAATATAATGAGTATCGCAGGAAGTCTAAAGAATATTTTTTAGATTATGTCGGCGGCAAGGAATCTATTGAAAAGCTGTTTGAAACTCCCGAAGAAATTGAGCTTTATGGAGATTGCATTGAATTTCCATATATTAAGCCTGATGATTTTGATACTTTGGGTGAAGATAGGTTGGCGCTCAAAGCTATATTATACGGTGCACATTGTGCTGATTTAGTGAGAGTATGGAGTCCAAAAAACATTGCAACTGTGGCAGTATATGATTTATTAAAAGCCGTACCTGATGAATATAAAGAGTCACTCAAAGGTGAAGCTTTCGGAATTTTTCAAATTGCATCAACTCTGTGTAGAGAAATGGGAGATTCTTTGCACACCGACTTTAAATATAACTCGTCTGGGTTGCTTGAACCTTGCAAGCCGGAAAATGTTACACGTAGTAATTTGTATGTGACAAATTTCCCTAAAACCGATCTAGTAAAGTTCATGAAGTATTCAACTATCCCTGGTAAATCTGTGGATTTAAGTTGGACAACTATACCTCATGATACGATTCTTCATAAGCTTATATTAGGGGCAAAAATTGAAGCCGAAGAAACAAGGCCGGTTAGGCAAGCTTTAACCTATTCTTATACCAACTTCTTGAATGCTCCATTTAACTCATCCACCAAAAGGTGGCCTGCACTGTATAGGAAAAATGGAACAATACAATATGATGAACTCTATGATAACACAATTCAACCCTCAGATATTGTACATAGACCTAACCATGGCCTAGCTTATACATCAAGAATAGTGAGCATGGTACCCTATGTTGTTGCCTTTCACCTTAAACATGCGCGCACGGAGATCAAAAATTATCTACTTAAGCAAACTACAGATAATTATGAAACTAGAAAATTTATTGCTAAATTAAAAATAGCAATGGTCTTCTACGCATCGGGAAGAGCAGGAGAGGAGAAGTTTGGTACTAATGAATACCTACTCGCTCGCAAGAAGTCTCGCGAGCATTTCGCAGAATACGTCAAGAGCGATTCAAGTTTACTTCAGCTGTTTAAGAATGAAGAAGAGTTCAATCTTTATGGTGAGTGTCTTGAAAATTCATACATATATCTAAAAGAGTGGGATTCTCCTTATGATGATGCTAAGATGGCGCTTAAGGCCATAATGTACGGAGCGCATTGCATTGATTTAGTTAGGATATGGGATCCACAAAGAATTAAAGATGAGACAGTATGTGATTTTCTAACAGCTGTACCTAAGAAGGAAGAAAAGGCACTTAGAAGTGAAGCTTTTGCAATTTTTGAACGAGCAGCGCATTTATGCTTAGCTATGGGAGATTCTTTAAAAACTCACTTTGCCACTAACTCAAACGGTACCTTAAGTGCTGTGAGTCCAAATGGTACGAACAATGATAGGAAGACTGCTTATAAAAATAACCTGGAACTCTTCATGAAGCATTCATATGAGGCTTCAAAGTGTCAAGAAACATGCGCTTCCATATTAAAAGATGATGTTTGTAGTATGATAAATAAGGCAAGAGGCGAAGAAAAAAGAGAAAAGTCACTAGCAAAACCAATCTTAGAGCCTGCAGAGGTAAAAATACAAGAAGATAAGATTTTTGCCTATTCCCTACATGCTTTGCAAGTCTCTAATAGTATGTATTTGGGTACGCCGTACACACATATGAATGCTAAAATTTTTCCGGTGTTGTATAAAAGAAACGGAAAAATATGTAGCGCCCCTTATGATAACCATAAGTCTGAAGTACAGAACAGCGATGAGCAAATTGTGTATAGGTCCAATCATGGATTAGCTCATACAGCAAGAGCAATGAGCGTAGTTCCTTATGTTATCGCTTTAAATATGAAGTATGCACGGGAAGAAGTTAGAAAATACTTACAAACCCAAACTGCTTCCTGGGAAGATAGCCAAAAATTCATTATCAAATTGCAAATAGCAATGGCTTTCTATGTATCGGGAAGACGGGGAGAACAGGGATTTAAGGATCCACTATATACACAATATCGTGTGGACTCCAAAAAATATTTTCTTGATTATGTTAATAAGAATGAAGCTGTAAAATCACTGTTTAAAGAGGGTGAGATTGAGCTTTATGGCAATTGTCTTGAGCACTCATACATACTTGATGAAGACTGGGCTAGACTTCCTGCCGAGGCCATGGCGCTTAAAGCCATAATGTATGGAGCACATTGTGTTGATTTGGTGCGACAGTGGGATCCATACAAAAAGCCGCCTAGACCAGACGGAAGGGTGATAGCTTCAATTAAAGAAGATACGCTTTATGATTTACTTAGGGCTGTACCAAAGGAGAGGCATGCTGAAGCAACAAATGAAGGTTACGCAATTTTCCAACAAGCAGCAATTCTGTGCAGATCAATGGGCGATTCTTTGAAAGCAGACTTTAAACTTAGCATCCATGGGTTGCTTACACCTTGCGACCCAGAAGCTCTTACACATAGCGCTTTGTATAACACACCAGTTCCAAAAACCAATCTGGAAAAGTTCTTAATGTATTCAACAGATGTCCAGAAATGCCTGGAGCATAGTTATAACCAAGTTATCCCTTGTGGTAAGATTGAGCAGTTGATAAGTGAGGCAAAGAAAGAAATAAAAGTAGATCAAAGCAAGAAGCAACAATCTGAGCAAAGAGCAGAAAGAGTTGAAATGCAAGCAAAGACAAACAACCATCCGGGTAAGAAGCAAGAACCGGATAAAGGAGCGCTTATATATTTCCTTGGCGCAATCTCCATATGCTCCACAATAGCATATTTAGGATTGAGAAAGAGCGAGACCGGCATAGCTTCCATAATAGCAAAAGGCTCAGCCATAATTGCAGTTGGCAGTGCTACCCTCACCCTCTATAATATATTAAATAATAATAGCAGTACGGATAGAACTAATGCTAACACTCATTCTCGTTAACAGTTCAGGCACCAATTCTGATGAAGCTTAAGCCTTATTTGATTTGTTTCAAGGCATTGAGACTTTTTTCACACCATGCCAACTTCGCCGCAAGCGTAAGCTCTGTATAGTCATACGCCATTTTCAAATACATCTTACGTACACCTTCAGGGTGAGCTACATCGATGTTTGCTTGCATGGTCGCAAGGGCTTTCTGTTGCTTTATTACAGTATCCCGGTAAGATTCTAAGTGGCTTGTGAAAGTGGCGCTAGTGGTATATTCGCCAGCCGTTAGTTTAAGCACTAGTTCCTCTCGGTATTGCGTTGGTTCTGTCGGCTCTTCAAGCCACGCTTTCAAGTGCTCCAAACCTTTCGGGGTAATTGCATAAATTCTACGTTTACGGTCACCACTCATTTCATCAACATGCGATTCAACAAATTGATCATTTTCTAACGACTTTAAAATTGGGTATATTTGAGCGTTACTTTCTGACCAATGGAATGGAGATACCTTGCTGGCCATTTGTTTTATATCATAACCCGACATATTTTTTTTGCTCAGCAAACTTAAGATACCATATTGTGTTTTATTGATTCTGCTCATTTTTCCCCATCTTACATACTTCAATCACTATAGTATAAACAAACAGGTCTTGACAACCTATTTGTTGTTATGTATAAAGATATCGACAGGTCGAATTAACCTGTCTAAATAATATAAGGAGAAAAGAGATGAAAAATTTACCTATACAAAATCAGATGATAGCAGATACATACGAAGAATATGCTGCAAATCCTAGTCAGTATGTGACCATTAAAGGGGTTCCTGCGAGCTTGGTAGTGCGCCTAGATACATTCACCAAATCCGGGGTTTCTGGTGAAGTTCTGGTTGAGGCTATTCGAAAAGCAGGGCCAGAAATGGGACCAGCCACTAAAGGGTGGACAGAAGTGCTTATGGAATATGGAGACACAGCTTATACGAAAGCTAGTGAAATGCTAGAGAAATCAAGAATCCACGAAGCTAGTCAAGAATTTCTCAAGGCATCCTTTTGGTTTTTCTTTGCACGCTATCCGCATATTTTCTCTCCTGCAGCCGCAGAATCATATACAAGGCATATAGAAGCCTATAAGAAATCTGTGCAATATTCTGCATATAAGGCAGAAGAAATTCCAATAGCTTTTAACGGCAATAATATTCCAACGTATCTAAGGATGCCAAACACAAAAGATGTCCCGCCACTGGTAATCTTATGTGGAGGAACGGATGTGTGGAAGAGTGATGTTGAGCTCCATGTGCAGAGCGAAGCCTTCTTAAGAGAAGGGATTGCAACGCTTAGTATTGACCATCCTGGAACTGGAGAGTGTCCACCTTTAAGCCCTGAGCAAGAGGAAGAGTTTTTCCTTGCCGTTCTAAGACATGCTAAGAAAGAATCTAAAATAGATGGTGCAAGAGTCGCTTTCTATGGGTTGAGTTTTGGCGGATTATGGGGTGCAAAGCTTGCTCTACTTGCATCCGAATTGTTGGCTACAGTTAACATAGGTGGTCCAATGTATCTCTCATTTGAGGCCCAATGGGTTGATAAGCTTCCTATTATGCTAAAGCGTGCCTTGGGTATTATTGTTGGTGTTGATCCTATCAAGCAGCCGATGCTTTTTGTGCAGGCTTTACAAGAGAGGTCTATGGCGGGAAAGCTCATTCCAGAAGGTGGTCAGAAAGTTCCTCTTTTATGCATAAACGGTGAGCAAGATCATGTTGTTCCCATTGAAGAATTTGACTATCTCAAAAAAATTGGGATGAAGTTAGATACACTTGTGTTTAGCAGAGACAGGCATGTAGCAAGTGGAAATGCAGACTTGCGAGACGCATTCACTACCTTATGGATCGCCAAGAAGTTAGGTATTAGCAACAACTAATTTTGCGTGAACAATCCATGCCAGCATAGGGATAGTCAAGAAGATTATCCCTATTATACTTTGGTCATTGTCTGGTAAATACGCAACCAGCGCACCGAATACCGCTCCTCCACCAATTTGTATAAACGTATACAATGATCCTGCATACCCGGCAATCTTGCCAAATGGGGTAAATGCTCCAGAAAATGTGCTAGGCCAGATGAATGTAACGCCAAAATAAAATAATAGTGCCGGTACTATAATGGCTGCTACCTGCACTCCATAAATCCACTTAAGAGCAAGCATCATAACCCCAGATATACACATTACTATGAGACCAAAGCGCAATGTAAAGTTCGTACCAAAACGCATTACCAGTTTGCCGTTTACAAAGCTTCCAAGGCCCATAGCAAGGCCTCCTATTAAGAAAGTTATCCACCCGAATTCTACAGGGTTCATACCGGCTACTTTTATCAGTAATATGGGACTAGTAGCAATCCACGAGAAGAATGCACCAAAGCATAAAAACGCGCAAAATGAGTTGCCCATGAATACTGGACTGGACAGCAACTGCCAACTAGCATTCATATAAAATTTTCTACTCAGATTGTCTCGGTGATGGTGCTTACTACTTTCTCGAAATAATACAGTGACTACAACTATTGTTATTATTGAATAGATAGTTAGAAATACAAAGTTCGATCTCCATCCAAAATATTCTAATAAATATCCACCTAGAGTCGGAGATGCTGGTATAAAGAAGATCATTAAAATTGAAAGATGTGCACCATATTTTGCCAGCTCAGGTCCGGAAAAAGAATCTCTAAAAATCGAGCGCCATAAAGAAGCTCCAGCACCTGCTCCAAACCCTTGGATAAACTGTCCAAAAATAAGCCAAGAAATACTTGGTGCATTGAAACAAATTATATTTCCTATAATCATAATAAGTAAACCAGCAATTAAGGGTCTACGTCTGCCAAAGACTTCAGAAGCCGGCCCATAGACCAACTGAGATAAGGAAAGGCCCATCGCAAGAGCTGACAGACCCCATTGCACATCATCAACATTCACAGCAAAGTCCTGTGCAACTGCTATAAAAGATGGTGTGAAGACGTTGGAAGCTACACCTGAGAGGCAAGCACTAAGTATTACTACTAAGAATAATATGGTTTTGTGTTTCATTTTTAATCAAGTATTAGTAAGTGGGAGACCAGTTATACAGCATTAATTGCGTATAAGTCAAATTACATTTATGCTATGCCCGTGCCAACGTCTTTATTACTGCGTATTAAGTAAGCGGACATAACGGCGGCACTCAATAATGTTACTGCGCATTTTACATATGGAGGTTCAATTTTATGAACATATGTAGAGAAAAATGTAGTGATACAATACGCCACTGCACCGCCTTGCATCATAAAGAAAAAGCCGCCATGTTCTATAAGTTTGCGATTGGCAAACAAACTAGGAGCGGCAGCTAAAAACCCACATATTGCCGCATTTGCAACCGAGTACAGGCCAACTGATGCTGAGTGTCCATGTATAAGGCTTTTGATTTCCTTCCCACGATAGACGTTATAAAGATCAGCTATAACTCCAAGGAATATAAGTTTTAAGATACTGTGTGTGCAAGAGTCCAAGGCTTTAAGGTTGCGGCGTTCTTGTTCCACATATTTCGTCTTATCTTCTACTATTGCGTCTATCTGTATCTGAACGCTATCTTTACAGTTTGTAGCATTATGTATTAGCTTATTCCTGCGGATAAGTTCTTTTACTCTGTCGCCATATACACCATCAGATTTAAGTTCTTTATAGCACTCAATCTCAGTGATTGTATGATTTTCGCAAAGAAGATTAAATACGGCTCTCCCCCCACCTAATATTTTATCTGGAACAACAAGTTTTATGATGTTTGGGACTTCTTTAAGCCCTTTAACTAATTGAATTATATCGGCATCGGTTAAACTTGAAATTCCGGCAAAGCTAATCTCTGTAGAAGACGTATCAAACTTAAGAACCCCGCCGTTGCTTAGAACAACTGTGATACCATTTGCCATAAGAATAATCCACATACATCAATATTTAGTAGGAGGTGTATAACATTTATCAGAATTTCGCAACGAAGTTATAGGTATCGCAGACTTTATAGGAAGTTTAACTGACAAAGAACTTGAAGAGAGCAGCAAGGGTGGATATTGACTAATGCGTGTAGAATGTAGTAGGCTATGGGAAATTGATTATAGGGTAAACATGCGGTTTTCTGTACATTTTGTTATCATACTAAGCACTTTTATTGCAAGCAATAGCTATGCTATAGAAGGCAAGTCTTCTAAAGAGCTAGATTCTATATTTAAAAAGAAAAAGACTGAGGAAGCGCCGCTTAACTTTAAAGGTGCTGATATGCGTGGGTACGATCTTAATAACCCAAAAAACAGTGCGCAGCTTAAGGGTGCCAACATGGCAGGCGCCAATTTTGCAGGGCAAACCATAGAAGGAATGACATTTGACTCCGTTAACCTCGAGGGAGCGAATTTTGAAGGAGCTAGCTTATCTAGTGTTAGTTTCCGTGGCACTAATTTAAAAAGCGCTAACTTTACGAAGGTTAAGCTTATGTTTGGTGGCTTTCGTGATAGTGATCTATCAAATATAAACTTTACTGATGCGAACTTTGAATCTGTAGGATTTACACATGTTAAGCTTATAAATGCAAACCTAGATGGGGCTCACCTTTTTCGCGTAAGCTTCGTTGATGTGGATTCAAAAGGAACCAACTTTAGCAAAGCCACTACCAAAGATTCCAGTGGCTTGCCCTGGTGGTGATTCATTTTATTTACACCTATAGCCCTAGAAAAAGTTCAGTTGGAAATCTCTCATACACGGGGCTTCGTGTACAGAATGATTTGTAAACATTCTCTGCTTTATTAAGCAAATTTATATCTGTTCGTCTAAATTCACTATAAACTGCACTCCAAGTATCATTTGCAGTGCTTACTTTAAATATATAACTCGCTATAATATATTGAATGTCATCAGATAGCGGGTATAAACCTGAGGAATGAGTACTTGCAAGTGTGCCAAAAAATCTCGCTATCTCTTTTATCGCTTTTATCCGACAGGATTCACGTAATATTACCAGCATATTTGGATCTTCTGGGAAAGCTCTGGATGGAAAGTATATGTGATAAGAATAATCTCCAAATAGACGAACACCAATAGAATCTATATTGTTCGATTTATTAACGCATAGAGACCGCGAAAATAGATGACAAACTATGGCAGTGGCGCCTTCGCGACGGCAATTGAGCTCAGCTTTTGGATCACGATTATGAATAAATAACTCGACAGAAGATTTATTATCTCTGTTGTGAAGAAGTGGATCTGCACCCCTTTTTAACAATGTTGGAATATACTCAATATAAGAATTTCGGCAGCAATGGTGCAATAAAGTATATCCTTTGCTGTTTAGTATATTAAGATTATCTAGCTTGTCCCAAAGCACTTCATTCAAAAAATTTTCCAAGTTGTTTGTCGGATTTTCTACCACATATTCAGTTATGGTATTTCCATAACAATCGGGTATATTAATATTGGCACCGTGATCTATAAAAAATCTCAAAGCCTCAAATATAATCTCATCATCAGCACATGGGTCAATGCCCAAATGTGTTACCATAAGCAAAGGAGTAATCCCAAAAACTCCTTGAAGATCAATATTAGCGCCACTATTCAGCAATAATTCCATTGATTTATAAACACCAGATCTGTCCAAAGCATTTAGGTGTAAAACTAAGAGATGCAGAGCTCCTATATCACTGCTATTACAATCAATCTCATCTGGATTTAGTGTACCATCAGAACATCTCAGAGACTTAATATTAGGATCTACACCTAATTTCAGCAATAACTCTATTAAACTAAAATCATGGTGTTTTGCTGCACATAATAAAGGTATGGCGTCGCTGCTGCTAGACTTAACATTAAAATCTGCACCGTGATTGCGCAATAATATCAATATCTCTTTAAGCTTAATAAAGCCTTCTCCATTACCTATATATCTACATATTGCTCTTGCTCCAGGCGTGAAATTACGATTATCATTTTGATTGGGATTGGCCTTGTATTCCAATAATATCTTAACCATCTCTACATCTAACTTAGAGCATGCTATGTGTAAATATGATTCTCCTGGATAACACTGTATATTAACCTCTGCACCATTTTTGAGGAAGCGCTCAACATTATCATGATCTCCTGCCTTAACACATTTTACTATCTCGTCTATCTGCTGCCCAATCAGTACTAGCTGTAAGGCGAGGTTATTGGCGGCAGCATTTTCAGGTACTACAGGCGTATTTCTTGCTTTTTTAGAATCATCTTTTTCTTCAAAATCTTTAGGTAGAGTTCTTTTCATTTTGCAAATATTTTACATATAATTGCGAAAATAATAAGTCTTTTAATGTAAATAGTCAAGATTTCCGTGTATTTATAATCACCTATCTGGTACACCCTAAATATTTTTACTCAGGGACTTCCATACCATGTTTTCGCTGTGGTATATTAATAAATATAAGATAGAAGAATTATGCCTGAAGATTTAGAATAGAAATGAGGAAGTTATGAGTAATAAAAAAGATAATAGCCTACACACACCAAATGAAATTATGTTTTACGAAACAGATGATGGTAAAGTAGCGATCGAAGTTAGGTTTGAAAATGAGAATGCCTGGCTTAGCCAAAAGCATATGGCTGAATTATTTGGGTGTTCAGTTGATAATGTTTCGCGGCATCTTAAAAATATCTACACAAATGGAGAATTAGACCAAAATTCAACTACCGAGGAATTCTCGATAGTTGGACAAGAAGGTAATAGATTAATTAGGCGTAATGTTAAGTTCTATAATCTAGAAGTGGTTATATCGGTTGGTTACCGAGTGAATTCAGCTCGAGGGGTAATGTTCCGTACTTGGGCTACTGATAAGCTAATTGAGGCTAGTAGGAGATGTACTGATGAAGCTGCTTAAGCGCAACATATTAAACATCTATGGAAACCAGGGTAGAACTTGGCTTGCTGAATTGCCACAAAGGGTAGAAAAAATCTCAACAAAATGGGGGTTATCAGAACTTGCTCTTGTGGATAATATGTCTTACAACTACGTGATGGCAGGATTAAAAGACAATACTCCTATAATCTTAAAGCTCAGCCCAGATCATCTACAGCATGAAGCGATGGCGCTAAAAGCTTTTGCTGGCAGAGGAGCTGTAGAAGTTTTAGAGGAAGAAGTTGGCGCATTACTTCTTGAGCGTGCAATGCCCGGCATCTCACTAAAGTCGTATTTTCCTAAGCGGGATGAGGAATCAATTAAAATTACTTGCGATATTATGAAAAGGCTACACCATCCTAGTAGTGGTTTTCCACATATCAAAGATTGGCTCAAAGTGTTGAACAAAGAATGGGATGTACCTTACCTACAAAAAGCAAGGCAGCTTAGGGATAGATTGTTGGGGACATCAGATGATACTGTACTGCTACACGGAGATCTACACCATGATAACATCTTGAGTTGTGGCAATGAGTGGAGGGTGATAGATCCTAAAGGGGTAATAGGAGAACCGGCTTTTGAAGTAGCCGTCTTCATCCGCAATCCTACTGAAGAATTGCTTACATCTGATATCCTCAAAAACCGCATTCATGCATTCGCCAAAGAATTGAATTTAGATTTTTACCGTATAAGAGACTGGTGCTTTGTAGAATCAGTATTGTCTAGAGTGTGGGACATCGAAGATAATATGAAACCAAGTTCAGTTCCTTTAACAAAACTTTTATATGAGTTGCTGCTGTGAGTAATATACAATATGTCAGAACTGTAGCTTTGACCCTGCAAGTAACAAATAACCAGAGTTTGTTGCACCTGCAATCGCCATGCTATTATCTTTGATGCTGAATTGTGTAAATTCAGCATAGGGCATAAAGCCGGGGGCTAAATTATAGTCAATACCTAAAGATAGCACTTCAGCCTTAGCTCTGTTGGTATTATAAAATGGAGCAGCAAAAGTTGGCTTAGCACCAAATCCCCCATTTCTTGAGCGCATATAGCTGATACTAGCACCTAGGTTAGAGTGAACATAAGAAATACCTGTTGTACAGTATATACCTGGCTTAGCGCCAGTTACAGCCTTAGTAGTTGCTCCTTGAGTGAAGCTTTTCTCAAGACCAGATTTACCCCAATTACCAAAAGATGCACCAACTCCCAGTCTCATATAATTAGCGGTTATACCAACTTCCCAGGCCCCTAAACCTCTTCTGGACACAATTGTATTAGTACTAGCATCAATGAATTTCTTGGCCTTGCCAGCTTCTCCAAATGCAGAAATTTTGAAAGTTGCCTTATCAACTTTGCCATCATATGTAAAGCCGCCCTGAAATGCATCAGTATATCCAGAAAGTTGATTGGTCGGAAAAGCCCCGGCAGCCATAACCGCACCTGTATACGATCTAAATAATGGTTTTAAATTAGTTATAGTTCCATGTTGTTCTGTATCCGGAGTATAAGTAATGCCTATTTGAAAACCATCTATAGTAGGAGTGTAGTATGTAACTTTTGATGCATCAGCCACAAATGAGCTACCCACAGCAGTTGGGAGTTTGGGAGTAGTAATTTGCCTTCCGTTGCCAACCATGGTGGTGATCCAATATTTCCAATCACCATCAACACCGCCAACAGCTCTCGTAATGCTTGCTGCGCTAACCCTCATAGCTTGATAAGAACCAATATAGCTTCCTCCTTCTAGTCTACCTATCGAAGACTCAAGATAAATCATGGTTTGGTGCCCAACTGTAGTTTCTCCAACTTTACTAACTGAAGTATCGGAATTTAAGTTAATTAGACCACCATATTTAAAGCAGCTAGCATTAGCATCTATATTGAGGGTTAAGTTCGTGTCATTTACTATACCATATTTGGTAAATTTATTGCCATCTAAGGTTGTTTCATATGCATGACTTTGATTTCTATAGCCAAACTGCGTATTTAAAAATCCTGTTATTGTAATAGTGGGAATCCTTTCAAAAGCCTTAGCACATGATATAGACGGTATGAGAGAGAGTATTCCAATAATTATACATGTTCTTTTTGACACTTAGATATAACTTAATTGAGATAATAATGCCTCACTTAGCTAATCACTTATGAATCACAGAGTCAAGAAAGTTGCTATCTGCAAGGCACAGCTTCAATATCTTTAGTCATTATATCACTTCGTTCTTTAGAACTGCTATAAGACGTTGTGATTTGCGGCTTGTCACTACTGCGCGACATAATAAATTTTATGATCACTTTGATTGCAGCATCTATATTATCTATAATACCCTTCGCATCAAATGGCGCCTTACTTACGGCATAGTTAATAGCATTGTTCATTACAGTATAAGATTCACGATAAAGTATACTTGGAACATCAATCACACGGCTATTATAATAAATAGCCTGTTCCTTAATATACTCTATCTTACATTGAATATCATGGGCTAAGGTCATATCTAACCTCGCAAGTTCGGATGACTTATCATTTACTACAGCAACATGATTTACCTTAGGTGGATTAAAAGAAACAGTAGGGATATAGCTAGTTGATTTATTTTGTGCTAATTGCAGCAGAATAGAATATTGTTTGGCTTTCTCTGCATTAGAAGTGCCATTTAGAATTTCATAAACCTTATGGAATTTTCTCTCTTCCATATGTTTCGTCACTAATGATAATAATTCTAAATTTTGAGGCAATTCTTCACTAATAGCAGCCTTAACTTTGTTAGCAAAGAAAATCTGAGCAGCTAAATTATCGCCTTCGAGAATTTGATATATATATCCAAACTCCAGCAACCCAGATAATAAAGTTGCAAACCTATTTGTGTGAGACTTACGATGCAATATTTTCGGCACAAATGACCAATTACGCAAGCGCATTTGGTCAAAATCATCTTTTTTAGAATCCTCAAGACCCTTTGTTAATAGAGCAATAATTTCGCTATAATTATCACAATCTTGAAGTTTTATCTTAATTTTCCTACATAGCAGTTTTCTATCAATACTTACACCATCTGCGTTCATGTATTTAGTAAGATTAGAACCTACTGTAGATTTAAACAGAGCAAATGTACTATCGCCTTCACCTTTTAGCTTACTAATTCTCTCTATTATAAGCGTAAGTTTTGGTAACATAGAACCATCTGAAGCACCTATAAGCTGTACTAGAGCATCGCTGTATTCTGCATAAATTACCGAAGGCGACTCCATATTTGCTCTGCGCCTTTCAATATTTTGTAAATTTCTATGCACTACTTTATCATCAGCAATACTGGTCACTAATTCCTTAACTTCAGAAGTCATATCTTTTGACGCTACATAAGATGTAGGTTTTCCTACAAAACACTGTGCACCCCCCGCATCACTAACTGTAACATCAGCAGTTGAGCATTCTTCTCGCACAGATTCAGGAGTTATGCGGAATAATTGTCGCATGCTTTCAGTATCTAGGCAATATTGACGTTTTATAGACTTCACTTCTTCTGCCATATTATATTTTTTTATGGAAGGATCCGCGAAATATTCACTTAAACGATCTATTGCTTCTTCCGTTGTAGCGCACTGTAGTCTTGGTACATTTCGTACTATTTCTTCCTCTTTCTCATCAACTTTCTCTATTGATGCTTGGGCAATAGTTTCTACTGCCTCTTGAGCTTCAACTAGCAAGTTCTCTTTAGCTACTTCTTCCTTATCCTCTTCAATAATGACTTGAGCTATCTTTGGCTCTTCAGCTGGTATATTTTCTTTATTCTCATTAGCTACTACTTTCTCTACTACTACTTCCTCTTTCACTGCTTCGGGAATGACTTGAGTGGCTATCTCAACTACTTGTACTATTTCCTCATTTTCATTGGCTGCTTGCTCTACTATTTGCTCTTGGATCGCTTCTTCAGCGGCATCTTGAACCATTTCTTGTCTCACAACTTGTGTACTCTCTCCAATAACTTCGGCAATAAGCTCTTTTGCTTGAATTTTATAACTGCTCAATAGCTTTATACTTTTTAATAGATTAGCCAAAGCAGATATTTGCAGTTCCTTGTCTGGATTATCTGCAAACCATTCTTGAAACTTCTGCTGCAACAGTAACATCAGATTTGTGCTCCGATCTCCCACAGTTATTGGAGCATCACCTAGTAGTTTTGCATCTCTTATTAAAGTAGCCAGCTGGGACAATGACAGATTTTTTTCTGGTATATCACTAAGCAATTCATTGAACTTCTGATGTGATAATAATGTTATAGCTCGGATAAATTGTGCAGAACTTAGACCTTCAAATTGTTCGAGGTCTACCTTCGCAACTTCTACAAACGCATCATATATTTCCCTATATTCTTTGCTTTTTTTGGATTTAGTTAAAAGCTTAGCTATAATATCCCCTTCCTTAAAGGCTTCCATTGCAGACTGTATTATTTTGACTTTTGCCTTGGATACTATCAAATCTTTATGGGTCTTAAGTTTTACTAAAAATTTGACTAGAATTTTTCTCCAACTCTTAAGATCTTCTAACTCTTCATTGGCACCAACAGCTCCAAGTATAGCCTTTTCTATAGCTTTAAAACTCTCATTATTTACAACATCTTCTATAAATTTTATTAAGACATTGATAGGTATATTATCGAGCGGTATATCAGGGATTAGGTTTGAAATCATATCAAAAGCTATACCTTTACCCGCGGCCATGTCTTTAAATAATTGCATTAACGTCTCAGGTTTTACATCTATATCCTTGGCTTTGAGAGCTGGATATTTACTTTTGATCTCATTAATTTTTTCAGATACAAAAATTTTAAGATCATTGATGCTTCCATGTAGTGCCAATCCCATGTCTAAAGCCCAAGTTATGCGCTCTATATTTTGCTGCGAAAAGCGCTTTTTAAAACGCTCGCTTGCTAATATAACTTCCTTTATAATTCTTAAGGAAATATTTAAAGCAACGCCCCAAGCTTTACCTTCCACATAATTAATAGCACAACTTTTCGCTCCCAGCACTATTGGAGCTAAAATACCCCCACTTGTGAATATAGTCACCCCTGCAACTATATTCAGCCCCGTCTTATATATGCTCTTAGCAGTACCAACTGCGTTGTAGTATTCTACGATTTTGTAAGGATAGTAACATATGTAGTTAAGCATAGTCATAACTTTCATGTCTTCATATGTAGGCTTCCCTACTAACATAGAGGATGTGGTTGAGCTGTTTTCTAGAATAATATGTTTTGCCAAGAGGGCTTGCTGGGACTTTTGATGTCTATAAAGTTCTAATGGGTTAATCTCACTAGCAATTTCCTGTGATGGACTTACTTTTTTAAGAGCATCTGTTACAGCACCTAAGAATACCTCAATACTATCAACACCTGGTTTCTCAGGATATTTGGCTTTTATTACCTTGCCTATTTCCACTTC
Source organism: uncultured Candidatus Jidaibacter sp. (assembly GCA_964458795.1). Classification (GTDB taxonomy): domain Bacteria; phylum Pseudomonadota; class Alphaproteobacteria; order Rickettsiales; family Midichloriaceae; genus JAJTHY01. The sequence goes on from CAYWJW010000005.1 coordinate 38,836, forward strand.
AGAGTTTTCTGTAATTCCTATTTCATGCAGAACTGTTTGAAGCAATTCTGAGTTAAGCTTCTGTAGAATTGCTGAGCACCCTTTAACCCGCTCTTCAATAGATGCATTTTTATCTTCTGGCAGTTTTCCTGATATTAACCCAACAAGCATTGTAATTACCACTTGAAGCATGTCAGCATCAAGAAAATTGAAATCTTTGACTTCCTTACCTTCTATAATATCAACGCAATTCTTATTATATACATGCAACCTAGCTTCTAAAAATTTAAATATTTTTTCCAATTTTTTTGTATCACTGGCATCTACTTCCAATCCCACTATGGATGCTATCCAAGAAAAAGATTTCTTTATCGCTGCAGGTATTAAAAGAACATCATAACATATCTCATAAACCCATTGTAACCCCTCAATTATTTGAACATGGTGTTTATTATATTCTATGGCTATTTCTACTTTATTATTATCAAACATAATTTGAGCTACTTTTGATATATCGCTAATTTCAATATTCATAGCCTTAAGTTCAGATAAAGCGCTGTATATAAGCGTTGCTGATTCCTTTATATCTATACTCGCAATAATCTCACTTAGATTACTACCTTCATCCTCATCTATCCTTTCAGTTAATCTTTGTGCAAGCGATGCGAGGGTATTTAGTTTTTCTTCTATTATTTCCTGAGTTAGCTCACTTATTTTAATATCAGTCAAAAAAGGCTTAAGTTCTGATATAATTAGGTAAGCTACATGTGCATAATCCAATATCTTGAAGTAACTTGCAGCAGGGAAAAGAGACCTTATACTACTTAAAAGGTTCGATATTTTCTCAAGTTCTCCTACTTTTACCGAATCTAGAGAAGGTAAAATCTCATTTACAATTTCTATTTTAAGCACAGGCTCTTCAATATCAACTTTAGGGCATTTGCCAAGCCACTTATCAAGCTTGACATTCCATAATTCTGATGCCTTATTATATAAAGCAAGCCTTGCAGACTCCTCTTTATATTCTTCTTGATTTTCTAAATACTCATCCCACCACTTTGCAAGTTGTTGATTGAACTGAGAAATAGAGATAAGAATTTCCTCTGAGCTAAGTATACCATTTGAAAATTTACCATAGGCTAGTTCTGATGCTTTATCTAAGCGTTGCTTCACTTTTAGAAAGTAGTTAGTCACCACATGATCACACACCTGATGTAATGGTAATTTCTTCATCCTTTCTTCATATCTTTCACGGCTTATCTCTTTACGCCATTCATTTACTTCTGTGATATCAGATAAGAGTGTATGATTTTTTTGATGAGATGTTTGCTTTTTGTAACAATCTAGTGCCTCTTCTAGAGCTTTTTCAGAATCATTTGCTCTCTCTTCTAGGAGTTTAAATTCCTCTGGACTCAGTCTTCCTTTTAAATCATCTAGAATAACTACATCAAGAAAATATCCTGGTTCACCGTTACGACCTACTCTACCATGTACTTGTATTACATCTTCTTCTGTAACTGAGGTTGTTGCAAAATTAAGCTCAAAATAAGGTAAATCTTTAGGATGAGAGAAATCAACACCCCGTCCCAATGCCTGTGTTGCACAAGTAACTCGCCCTTTCACACCTGCATCTAATTTAACCCGGTCTGTATCTTTCTTATCATATACGAAATCACCACTATAAGCTTGATGGTTAAATTTAAGGGTTTCGAGATATTTATCTGCCGTTTGCACTTTCTCAGGTGTACCCCAAAAAGCAAGAACAGGCAGCTTCTTCTCGTCCTTATCGGAATGTATTTCATTAATGCATTGCACCATGAGCCTGTGTGCATCATTTGCATTATTTACCAAGATTGTCCCAAGATTAACACGCCTGTCCTCACGGTATCTAGGATGCTTAGTGATATTGCCGAACTTATTCACTTCCATGGCCTCTTTTAACACAAGGCTAGACCCTACTGTACCAGAAATCCCATCAACAATACCTTCCGCTTCTTTGACAAGATGGATAAGAACACTTGTATTACCCTCTGCGATTGTTTCAGTCACAGAAATATATTTGAATTTATTGTGCCCGGCATTATTTTGCTTATTATTATTATGCTGATGAAGAAGAGATTGCACGCCGTTAGACCATGTTACTTCAGGCTTTTTTTTATGATCAGTCTTAATGATAGGAGCTGCTGTACTCCCTAACTTCTTAACTTCTAGTCCGTGCTCTTCTTCTACCACCACAACTTCTGTGACTATATATGTATCCTCATCTTGTGCGCGAGCCGAGAGGGCGGCATTTACCAACATTACTATGATTTCGTCAGTTATTTCTATTGTTAGAAATTTTTTTATTTCTTGATGCTCAGAGCTCTTCTCAAACTCTTTACAGAAATATTCTCTAAAATTATGGACATAATCTTTTGGATCAGTCCTTTCAAAAATCTCAGTTTGTTGCACAAACTCAAGCAATGCTTTGTGTATTTCAATCCATTTTTTCTCATTATATGCATAGAAAACTTTACGTATTACTACAGACAGAATATTATCAACGGGAGTTGTAAGAGCTGCATCTGCTTCATCTAATACAAGCCCCATACACCAATTAATATCTCTACCTTCTAAAAGCTGTGATTTAGCAAACAGAAATAGGTTTGCTGGCGTAGAATAATTTATTCCACTAGGTAGCCAATCTTTTTCTGTACTATTTTGGGTAATTGCTTTGTTAGAACATGGTATACCAAAAAAACTAAATACAGGATTAAACTCTTCCGCATCTCGCTCAGCCAAGATATCACTAGAAGGCGCTATACAAACACATCCAAGTGTTGCATGTCTATAAAGAGCTTTTAGTACTGCTATAATGCCTTTGCCCTCTCCAGTATCAATTTGAGATAGCGAATTGCCGTTCGTTATAACACACTTAAGTGCTTCTAATATTTGTGTATGTCTTGGAAACTTACCGGTAGCTCTATATACTGCTGCACAAGAGAGAGCTACTGATCCAAGAGCAGCATCATACTTCTCTTCCCAAGTGGCATTCTGATCATTTAATATGGTAATACAAGCTTGTCGGCTCTCAACAATTTGTGAATTTGTCATATCAGAGATTGTTGAAAATACCTTGCTTCCATCTGAGTTTGAAACCAAGATTCCTTTATGTTCTTTAAACAAATTGAACATTTTTGTAAAGCTTGCGAACAAGTTCTTACGATCTGTGTAAGATGCCTTAACCCACTCTTTATTCTGCGGATCCCAAGACTGAATATTATTTACTGTGTTTAACACAGCTTCCCAATCAACTTTATAAAGCTCTGTATTTTCTTGGTATTTGGTTAGAAGGTAGCCTTCTATATGCTTGATAATGTTATCTCTCAATATATTATCCTTCTCCCCTAACCATTTATATATAACTTCATTTGGTGGACGTAACTCATCAGGTAGTTTTAAGAGCTTAATTATAGATTCAAGCGACGAATCTTTAAGGTGCGCCAAAAGCTCAAGCAATTCTATATGGCTATCCCCTAATTTTAGCTCATGTTTTTCAAGTAGTGTTATGACTTCTGATAGAAGACTCAGGCTTGTGTTATCCTCATCTATGCTTTCAAATTCTGTATCCTCCAAAGATGATATATTTAAACTCTCAATGTGAGAGTTTAGTATTACTTTGTCTTTGTTTAGATAGGAACAAGTAGTATCAGCCAAGCTCCTTGCTGCTCCTTGCCCTGCTTTTAAAGCTGGGGTGAATGCTGAGTCCATAACTTTATAAACAACATCATTAGCATATCTAATAGGAACTGTTCTACTTATTGCCCTTTCTAAACCCCCCATTGAATCAGCCGTAATTTGTAACATCTTTAGAGGAGATTCTGCCTCTAAAAGTTTATCAGCTACTTCAGCAATATTTTCAACAAAGCTTGACGCATTCAATTCCTCTGCCGTTGGTTGTTCTTGTGGATCCTCTATAATTGGCGCCGGTAGTTCCTGTATCGCTTCCTCTTGTGAGGCTACAGTATTTAAAGTATGCGGCTTTAGTTTAAATGCCAGGTGGAAGCTCTCTATATCACCACCTAATTTTTCTAAAAGCTTTACTGCTTCTTGCTTGTTATTTATATTCTGAACTATATATGCTATGTTATGAAGCACTTGTATTGTAAGCCTACCCTCTTTCCTCAGCTTAGCACAATGTTTAAAGATATCTTCCGACATCCATCTGTCTGAAGTATCTAATATAACCTTAAAATATTTTGAGGCGTTTATATTATTGCAGTTTGCAGCTATAAATCCTGCAGTATCAATTAGCTCTGCTGCATCATATTTAAAATGCTTTTTTGTAAATGAGAAATGTATGGCATTTTCAAGGATATATTTGTTATAGATCCATATTGTTTCTAATCCCTGATACTGACTTTTATAGATGCTTACAAGGCTTAACTTATTACTTTCTAAATTCTTGTCTATATCGCTTAGGAACGATTTAACAGCATCGACATCATTTTTATCATCATATCTATTTATCACTCTGGCTATCTCTGCTGCAAGGTCTTGCGCCTCAATATTAATACCAATATCTTCCATAGCAGTGAGAATCTCTCCGCAGTATTGCGGATCTGATATAAATTTCTCAAGAATTGCTATACATTTTCTAACCCGCTTTTTATAAGGGTTTTGGTGTTCGTGTATTACTTTTAAGGCACTGGATAAATGATCAAATGCGTTTTCGAACTTGCCGTACTTTGTGGCAAAATCCACCATAAAGTCAGTAATCTGTCCTTGGAATTCTGGGGTTTTTGCACTATTTGTTATGTTCGTATATATGTCTAATACGTTCTCTAATTCTTTTACAGTTACCCAAGGAGCTGCATCCGTAAGTTTTTTTATAACGCTGCTAAAGATTTCTACTCCAGAGACTATATCTTCAATATAATCATTAAGTAGCGCAAGGCTTATACCATTTTTGACTTTATTATCATTATACCTGGTCAACAAAAACTTATAAACCAAATTAGTATAGTTTTGTAAATTACTGCTTAGAGCAAACTTTGATCTTATAAAATCTATTAGCAAACGCTCAGCAAGGGTTTTGGAAGCAGCAATATAAACCTCATCCCCAGCCTTACCGTTCTCTACCTTCATAACCCATCTGTTAAGTGCTTCAAGAATAATATTATGCACCATGTGCACGATACTAACAGTTACATAGTCCCTAAGCGCTTCATCTAACGCCTTACCATTAGTCTTGATAACACTTAGCAAATCCCTAGCATCAATAGATTGCTTCAGTACATCAGGTACGCTTTTTATATCTGATAGTAATACGTCTCGCATAGTAGCAACTGCACTTTGACTCTTTTGCTGCGAGCTAAACCCATTATATGTTTCTTCATCCAATAATATATCTACTGGCTTTCTATTTGCTTTATATCTGATTTTTTTGTTTTCCCTATATTCACAATCAGTCGCCTTGAAGACTCTTCTGAACCATCCTTGGATAGGCTCCTTAGAAGTTTTATAATCATCTATTGCCTTACGTAACTCCTGCATCGTAATGGGAGTCAAAGATCCCTTGAAACCGTCTATATTACTGATGATACCAAATAGCTCAGCACCTTGAACAGAACTTAAACTATTAAGTAAGGAGATGAGTTCTAAGGCTCTAGCTCCATCTAATTTATCACTTATAAGCGCTGCAAATGTAAGGCACATAGGAGCTTCTTCAAAAACATCACCCAGAGTCGATATAGCGATTGCAGATTCTAAACCTTGTTTCCCGGTTAAGCTTGCAAGCTTTAAAAATGAGGTGAAAT
>CAYWJW010000006.1:0-42659 GCA_964458795.1 uncultured Candidatus Jidaibacter sp.
AACCTTTGTTGATAATCTGGAACCGACTTAGCGAACCTTTACAATCCTGAGGAGCCGCAGGCGACGTGGGATCTCGTCAGTGAAGAGCGTAAGGTTTTCAAGGGTCGAAGCACACTTCTCTTACCTTATATTTATCAATATATCACGTTTAAAAGGGTATATGGAAGTCCCTCAGCAAAATATTTTATATCTCTGAAAGATGCATAAAGTAAGGGATAGTTATTGCATAGGTTCGTAAACCTCAAATTGAGTATACCCATTGCTAATTTCTTCTCTAAATTTATAGAGTTTCCAAAGTTCTTTAAAGTCGCTATATTGTGAAAAAAAATCAATATAATTGTGCCCAGCTTTGAAGAAATAAGCTGTATTCCACTTGTGCTCAATGATTTTTTTGTTTGGTCTTAGAACCAAAACAACCTCTGGTTTTAGCTTTAAAGCCTGCACTACATCATCTGCAACATATTTTGTGGATGGATCCTGAGTATTTATTTTGTCTTTAAATTTAAAAAGACCATCTAAAATTTGCATGCTGTGCTGCTTCATATCCCATTGCAGGTTAAAATAAAGTGCTGTGGGGAAGACAATTCCTAAATCTGGAGATAAAGCTAAAATTTTCTTATTCTTATATTTCTCTAAATATTTAATGGTATGCTCATATTGTGCTATATGCTTGTTGTTTTGATTATTATAATTACTCCATAAGCCTCCCAATGACGAACTTAAACATCCAAAAATTAGCAAAACATTAACTACCCTAATTAATTGCTTTATGTTGCTACCTTCTTTAAATTCAATAAATAATAATCCGAACAGAAGATTTATTACCATGAAAAATGGTATGTAGTGGTACCAAAAATCTTTGCCTTGGAGGTATACAGAAAATAATAATGCTAGTAAAGTTGGCAAAAGCCGTATTGTGTTTTTTGTAATTGTAATAATACTGAATATGAATGCAAATACATAAAGATCCAAAGTCCATATCGATATCATATAAAAATTAGCTATATTGGATTTAATAGTTCCATCAGACAAAGTGAGATTTTTATAAGAATTGAGAGCTATTGGGACTATGGTATCAAAATATTCACTATGAACATAGAGCATCCATATAAGGAACAACATATTGATTGATATAAGTATTGCGCATTCAGTTAATACAGTTCTGTCACGCTCTATAAGCCTGATTATAAATATGCCCAAATAGGCTAGAATAAAGTATGGTTTAATCAACATCCCTACACAAGCGAGCACAAACAACCAAGTTTGAGGCTTTAGTTTGAGAGCAAATTCAAGTATATACGGCATAAATAAAAGCATGAAGATATGCTCCTTTTGTCCAAATTCGCTTACTGGAAACATGAGTGGAATAATAAAAATGGCATAAGCCACAAAAAATGGCAGAATGAATTCTACTGTTTCGCTCTCACTTCTTTTGATCACTTGTAGGCATATCAAAAAAGATGTTAGAGAGAGTGAGAAGTTAAATATATTGAGCCCCAATATGAGGTTCACATTAAATATCTGAGATAGGAAGACTGATATTTCAGTTATATAAATTATAAGTGGGGTGTTAACTTCAAAGTAATCAACATAAAGCTGTTTACCAGAAAGCATTCCCTTTGCTATATTTAAGTGCCACCCTAGATCTCCACTTAAATATGTGTTAAACTGCACTATAGCCGCTATCATAATCATGGCTATGCATAAGATATAAGTAAAATAAAACTTTAAATTTAAAATTTTCATGAATACAAGATACCTTTCAAATTTACCGCCAACTAAAGAACTCATCAAAGTTTATAATTTAGAAACTAGCAAAAAACTAGGTCAAAATTTTCTAACAGATGATTCAATAACGGATCAGATTCTAAATCACCTACCTGGTCTTTCTGGCAAAACTATTTTAGAAGTTGGCCCCGGCCCCGGTGGACTTACGCGCTCCATCCTTTTTAGAGAGCCAAAAATTCTGTATGCTATTGAATATGATCATCATTGCATACCAATCCTACATATGATTGAGAAAGAAGCTGGTGGTGTGCTCAAAGTAATTGAAGGAGATGCTCTACAGTTTGATGAGAATACTATTGAAGGGAAGATATCAGTCATCGCCAATCTTCCGTATAATATAGGCAGTAGCCTAGTACTCAAGTGGCTCGATAACATAGATAAGTTTGAGTTTATTGCCGTTATGTTGCAAAAAGAGGTAGCTGAGCGCTTATGTGCAAAAGCCTCAACTGCAGAATATGGAAGACTTTCAATTATTGCTCAAAGTGTCGCAGATGCGGATATTCTATTTGAGATTGAGCCATATCATTTCTACCCACCACCAAAAGTTACTTCAGCGGTATTACGCCTTATTCCTAAGAGCAATAGAAAAAAGATAGATTTAAAGCTATTAAGCAAAGTAACTGCTGCTGCATTTGGACTGCGCCGTAAAAAGATTAGAACTTCTATGGCAAGTGTTATACCGGAGGCAGAGCTTGCGAACTTAGGTATAGATAGCAATAAGCGAGCGGAGGATCTGACTGTTTCTGAATACATACAAATTACCGAATTTTTAATGAGAGACAAATGAGTTATCCAATCCTTTCATTAAAAAAGGCAGAGCTTAGTTTCGGAGGCAAGAACATACTTGATGGTGTCGATATTGATATATATGATGGCGATCGCATCTGTTTGGTAGGCAAAAACGGGGAGGGTAAATCTACTCTGTTCAAAGTTATATGTGATGAGCTTCAGTTAGATGTAGGTGAGCGATGGATTTTGCCAGGCACTAGGATTGGGTATCTCCCACAGCAGTTCTTTGAGGAGTTTAAAAGCAATGTTGAGCATTTCTTGCTTTCCAGCTTCTCTAAGGAAGAATTGGAAACTAAGCGTTATGCAGTTGACATAATAACTGAGCCATTGCAAATCGATAAAACCAGCCATCTGCATGAGCTTTCAGGTGGTCAGTTGCGCCGTGTGTTCCTGGCTAAAGCTTTAATACAAGAGCCTGACTTAATCCTTTTAGACGAACCCACCAACCATTTAGATATTGTGACTATTGAGTGGCTGGAGAGTTATTTGGCTGCTTACAAGGGGGCGGTTATTTGCATAAGTCATGATAGAAGTTTCCTGCGTAATATATCCAATAAGATATTCTGGCTTGATCGCAGCACAATCCGCACGCTTAACAAAGGCTATAGCCACTTTGATGACTGGTCGATTGATGTATATGAACAACAGCAGCGTGAGCTTGTAAAGCTCTCTAAAAAGTTAGCAGAAGAGGAAGATTGGCGGCATAAAGGGGTAACTGCGCGCAGGAAGCGCAACCAACGAAGACTGGGTGAGCTCCATAAATTGCGCGAGCGCATGCGTACGGATAAAGCATCGATGAAGACCCTAGGGGAAAGAATAGACTACATGCAGTCTGATCTATTCAAAAAGTCCAAGCTAGTTCTACAGATAGAGAATCTGTCATTTTCAATCGGTGATAAAACTATTATCAAGTCCTTCAATATGGTGCTAGCTAAGGGCGACAAGCTCGGGCTTATTGGTCCTAATGGGTCTGGTAAAACCACTTTTCTAAACCTCATAACGCAAGCTATTGAGCCAACTGAAGGACGCGTGAAGCTCGGCAAGAATATTGATATAACTTACTATGACCAAAAACGGAGTGATTTGGATCCCAGTGAAACTATGTGGTCCACTTTAGCACCTAGTGGCAGCGACTATGTCCGGGTTGGAGAAAACTTCATGCATGTGGTCGCATACCTTAAAAGCTTCATGTTTGACCCAAAGAATGCTCGTAATAAAATAAGCACCTTATCAGGTGGGCAAGCTAATCGATTGATGTTAGCCAAAGTTTTAGCCAATCCCGGCTCGCTACTAATACTGGATGAGCCAACGAATGACCTGGATATGGATACGCTAGACATGATACAAGAGATTCTATCTGAGTATAAAGGGACACTTATCGTCGTTAGTCATGATCGTGATTTCCTTGATCGTATTGTAACCAAAAGCTTAATTTTTGATGGCAAAGGTAATATAGAAGAATTCTACGGTAGCTATGAGGAGTACGTAGAGATGACTCGGCGTCCTAAGATTCAAGCTAAAGCTACCCCACCAAAGCCTGTTGCACCTCAACCTGCTTCTGCTAAGCTAAGCTTTAAAGTAAAGCATGAACTTGAAACTTTACCCAAGCTTATAGACGCCATAGAGGTGGAGATTAAAGAGATAGAAGCGGAACTCGCAGATCCTGCACTATATGCGCAAGACAAAGAGAAATTTTTAGACCTCAGCCAAAAGGTTGTGAATAAAAAAGCAGAGCTTGAATACCTGTGGCATAGATGGAATGAGCTTGAGGCGAGCTGTTAGGAAGCTGAAGATATCATTTTATCATGCTAAGCGCTACTGCAGTCATACCACAAAATAAAGCGTTAAGAGCTATTTGACCTGAAGTATCGGTAATCTCAAGTTTATAAGAAGGGGTAAGACTGCCAATTCCTAGTATAATTGCAGTGCTTGCCAGCTCCAATATGGAGTGACTCAATGCAGACATAAGACGTTCTTCGGCAAAAGATTTCCACTGAAATTTCTCTGTTACTCTCACTTCATCAGCAATAGTTATATCGCCACCATCTATATAGCTTGGTAGGTAATAGGTTGCAAATAAACATAAGGAGCTAGTAAGAAAAGTCTGGCCCAAACTTTTAAACTCCATTTTCGGTTCAAAATAGTGAAAAATAGCCATTCTTGCCGCATGAGTACACATATTAAATAATATTGAGTTACCTAGTGAAGTACAGCCATTTTGTCTAGCATAACTTATGCTTGCACGTTGAAAACTCATAGCAGCGGATAGTACCAAATGAGTGAATGCTCTACCTAAATCTGTGCTAGAATCTATAACTTTGCTTAGAGGTTGCTTAAGAGAATAATGTGAGAAACCTATGCGTGCAGCGAGGGATAGGAATTCGGTAAAGAGAAAGAAATTAGATGGTATTTCTAAATTAGATGGTATTCCTACTTGGTTATCCTTTAGCCAAGTTTTCATTTTATAATCACCTAAATAAATTGCTACTGATCCTGCTAAAAACATCGGAGAGGGACGTACGAAGTATTGGATTGCAGATAGTACACCTAGCGCAAATAATCTGTCTTGTGTTTGAGATATTTTGATCATATATAATTTCTATCTATATCAATTATTTAGCCAGCATTATAGCGTGAAATGAGTTTGAGTACAAGGGAAAGTAGTGTTTGTGGTATCATAGAAGTTACCTCTTACCTTCCTAGATCCCTACGTCGCTGCTCTCCTCTGGATGACGAAGCTATGGTATTTCCAGTGTTATGTCGTTACTTAACCGGTATTACATCAAGTTCCGCACTACCTTCTCAGCTGCACCAAAAACTGCGGTTTTTTTATTAGCGGTAGCCATGTTCTTTAGCTTTTTGGGATGGCTCAATAAATCTAGTAATATATTATGTAAAGCGTTGCTATCAAATTCATCTTCATCAATTAGCACGGCACCGCCTAAGTCGCTTAAGAATTTGGCATTATAATACTGATGGTTGTCCATTGCAATTTTGAGTGGTACAAAAATAGCAGGCTTACCCATGATAGCGATCTCGGTTACAGTAGATGCGCCAGCTCGACATATGATAAGATCCGCTGATTTCATGAGCATGCCTATATCATTATAAAAATCGCGCACATCAACTTTTGCTTTTGTAGCTTTATATAATCTTTTGGTCTCAAGAACCAAATTAAGGCGTGCTTGCTGAGAAATAACTAGTCGCTTTTGTAATTCTTCTGGTAATCTCTTAATGCTAAGCGGTACAACCTCAGAGAGGATTTTAGAGCCTTGGCTGCCGCCTATAACTAAAATATTTAAGAAGTCATCATCACGCTTTGTGGTTTGCTTGGCTATTTCTGAGACGGACTTACGAACTAAATTCCCTACTACTATGGATTTTGCCTTATATTTGCCCTCAAGCTTTTGCGTGTTAGGGAAAGATAGAAACACCTTGCGCGCATATGGCGCAATAATGCGGTTAACCCTTCCTAGCACGGCATTTTGTTCATGGATGTAGGCAGGGATGCCAAGGCTTAATGCTGCAAGCATTGTTGGGAACGAGGGATATCCACCAAATCCAACCACAGCTTTAACGCGGGCTTTCTTTAACATCTTCCTAAGCCTAAAAATAATTGGGACTGTTTTAAGCAAGCTGCCAATGTTTTTAATCAATTGATTGCTGGGGCGAGGTGCAAAGAGTTTTATGCTATCTATTTTAGCAAGGCTGCCACGTAAAAATTCATTGGTGCGTTGATCACAAATTAATAATGGCTTATATCCCTGTTCAATTAACTCTTCAGCAAGAGCTTGTGCTGGGAATATATGCCCTCCAGTGCCTCCTGCAGCCAATGCTATAATACTACCTTTTTCCATTTGCTACCTTCAAGTTCGCTATAAATTGTCCAAAATCGGTTGCTTTACCAAAATCCATATATACAGATGCATAGCGCACGCAGGCTACTTCATCCATATCTGCTAGTTCCTCCATAACTAGTTGGCCAACTACTTTAGATGGAACTTCTCCTTCGCCGTATTTTTCTAGCTTTTTAAAGATCTTAGAGCTTATATCATCGATTTGTTCAGGGGTAACCGGGCGCTTCCTAATGGCGACCTCTATTGAACGCACCAACTTGTTGATATCAAATGGCCTGACTTCGTTATTTTTTTTTACAATTTTTAGCTCTCTAGTTTCAACGCGTTCAAATGTTGTAAAACGCGCACCACAGCTTGGGCATTGACGCCTGCGTTTGATAGAAAGCGCATCATCAGAATGACGCGAATCCTTAACTTGGCTATCAGCAAATCCGCAGAATGGGCATTTCATAGATCTAGCTCAAAATATTTTTATCATCCAATTGAATATCCTCATGCGTTCGTTGCTCTAAGGGTTTCTGATCGCTTATATCTTTAATAGAGATATCATTTATCAAATTCCCATTGCAGTAGTCATGAATGGAAATTTTGAAATTACCATTTTCATCACGCCATACTATATGAACCAACCCATTCTCTAGGGATATGTCTTGGATTTTACCCGCAACATCAAGATTTAAACTTGCGCATTTGTTTTTTGGCTCATTTTGTTCTACAATAGCTACGAAATTCTTTTTATAAATAACATATGTAAGGAATAACGTGGCAAATACTAGTACAAAGCCAAGCATATAAACAAAAAACTTTAGAAATTGTATTTCAGATCTTTTCACATTTTTCATAGATAACGATGGATAATTTACCAACAATCTACACCATAACTTATAATGAGCAAGATCACAAAGTTCGGCTGGATAAATTTTTGGCTCAAAACATCTCACACCTATCTAGGTCAAAGATCAAGAAATTAATTGATGCTGGTGCTCTAAAGTTAGGTAAAATAGTAACTTATGCGTCCGATCTCAAACTATCGCCAGGAGATGAGCTAACTCTGGAAGTGCCCCAAGAGAACACATTTGCTTTGCCAGCCATGAAGATGGAACTGGATATAGTATACGAAGATGACGATCTTTTGGTAATCAATAAACCTGCAGGGCTTACCGTGCACCCTGGCGCTGGTAACCACAATGACACACTAGTAAATGCATTAATTGGCACGCACCAAGGTAGCCTATCAACTGTTGGTGATCCTCAAAGGCCCGGCATTGTACACCGTTTGGATAAGGATACCTCAGGCCTTATGGTGGTAGCTAAAAATGATTCTACGCACTATGCACTCTCAAGTATGCTTGCAGAGCGGGAGATTAAGCGCTCATATCTAGCTTTGGTTTACGGAACACCTCACCCGCATGTTGGCACAATCACCACACAATATGGCAGAAGTAAGAGAGACCCTAAAAAGATGTGTGTACTTCGCGGGGGAGGGCGAGTTGCAATAACGCACTATAAGGTGCTGAATATAATAGCCGAAGGTGCATTATCGCTCATTGAGTGCAATTTAGAAACAGGTAGAACTCATCAAATCCGCGTGCATATGGAACATAAAGGCCACCCGATCGTTGGTGACCAGACTTATGGTCGCAGTAAGAATTTTAATCTTAATGCCCTAAGCGATGAGCAAAGCAAGGCAGTTAAGAAATTCCATCGCCAGGCTCTCCATGCCTATAAGCTAGAGTTCATCCACCCAAAGACCGGAGAATTACTTTCCTTTATATCAGAGCCAGCTGGGGATATGAAGGAGTTATTAGAATGTATAGCACCTAACCATTTGTTTTATAATTGATTTTTGCCTCAAAAAGGTCTATCATCAATGTAGAGTATACATTGAAAATGAGGTAGCTCATGGCTATAAAATACATAGATGCTAAAACATTAAAAGCATGGATGGAAGGGGATAAGGCTGTTATAGTTGACGTGCGTGAGCCGGCAGAATATTCGTATGAAAGGATCCATGGGTCATTTTTAGTCCCTCTTGGCTCTCTAAATAAAGGTATGTTACCTAAATTAACAAAAGGCAAAAAACTAGTTATCCATTGCAACACCGGAAGGCGTGGTAACAATGCATGTGAGAAGCTAGTGGCTGAAGATCCAGAATTAGAAATATATAATCTTAAAGGTGGGATCACTGCCTGGGCTGAGGCTGGATATCCAGTTATAAGTTCTGGAAAACTATTCATTCCGATTGAGAGACAATTCCAAATAACTCTTGGTACAATTGTATTTATAGGAACCCTGCTTACATATTTTGTCAGTCCTTGGTTTATGTTGTTTACAGGGTTCATAGGTGCTGGCCTTATATGTGCTGGGTTTACAGGATTCTGCAGTCTTACCTATCTTATTTCTAGAATGCCATGGAACCAGAGAAAAATTAATAATACCAATTCTAGTAAATAACTTTACAGAAGCGGGATAAATTTCGATTTTTTGGGAAGTCGCTGAAAGCCATAATATTCTATATATTTTGGGCTTTCAGTGGCGACTAAAAAAATCAAAAGATGAAGCGCATCTGTGCAGTTATTTACTGGAGTTGGTATAAGAATCAAAAATATTTTCGCTAGGGACTTCCATGATTGAGGTATAAGGTTTACTATATATACTAGAACAAAATGAGATATAGTAAAAATGCTGGCAAAATATGCATGTAATCCACTGGAAAGTAAAGGTAGGGTTTTTCATGAAAATGAGAGCAAAGCAGAAATATTTTTGAAAGACCGCGAGAAGATAATACATTCCTCGGCCTTCAGGCGTTTAGAATATAAAACCCAAGTTTTTGTAAATCACGTAGGTGATCACTACCGTACAAGACTTACGCATACCATAGAAGTATCGCAGATTGCCCGTAATATTTCTCGAAAACTAAATCTCAATGAAGATTTAGCCGAATCGGTAGCACTTGCGCATGACCTTGGACATCCGCCTTTTGGACATGCTGGAGAAGAAGGGCTGGACCTTGCTGCCAAAGATTTCGGAGGGTTTGATCACAATGCTCACACAGTAAAAATCTTAGTTAAAATAGAAGAGCGTTATTTAGGATTTGCAGGTCTTAACTTAAGTTTGGAAACTCTAGATGGAATCGCAAAGCATAATGGGCCATTGACAGATCATAACTCAAAGGCTCATCTGAATTTGATAAAGTTATTAAATGATCTAAAGCTTGATTTTCATAAGCAACCATCTCTAGAGGCACAATGCTCAGGTCTTTCAGATGATATAGCCTATATAAATCATGATATCGATGATGGAATTAGAGCAGGAATGTTTGAACTAGAAGAGTTAGAAGTAGTACCAATTACTTTAGATATCTTAACAAGACTAAGAAAAATGAGCAATGACCCGCATAAAATAAAAAATGAACTGATCAAAGAACTAAGCAGCACGATGGTGAATGATTTAGTTGCCCAGACTTTGACTAATTTAAAATCTTATGGCATAGATAGTTACCAAGAGGTAAGAGAGCAGACCAATGAAATTGTGACTTTTTCAAAAGATATGGCTGATGCTAAAGATGCTATCAAATTATTCTTAATGGAAAAAGTTTATAGAAACTACCGCGTAAACCGCATGACGGCAAAAGCTAAAGATTTAATAACCAAATTATTTAATCATTATTTGCAAAACCCTGATTGCTTACCTACCGAGTGGTATGCTAAGATTGTTGGTACCAGTAATAGAAATGAAATTGCGACTTATATTATTGACTATATTGCAGGCATGACGGATAGATATGCCATTGAAGAATACAAGAGACTTTTTGACCCAAGTTTATTTTAGGAGCGTAAATATGTATACTTATAACAACACTTTTTGCCATTCAGACAAAGTAGGTAGATACGGGATATTTGAGGATAGCTTAAAGGCAATGCAGCCAAAGATTAAACAAGTTTTCGAGTTTTTGAAGAGCACTAACTCCCAGACTCCATATTATAAAGTTATTCATAAACAGAACTTGGAAAAATCTATTGCAGCATGCAGCCAAATTGTGAAAACTATAGATGAGAATTTTGATTCTTATGTTTATGTGGGTATGGGTGGTGCAATCTTAAACCCTATGATGATGTCGTCTCTACCTAATAAGCTTAAATCCAAAAAAGTATATTTTATTAACACTACTGACCCTGTTTATTTCCTTGAAATAATGGAGGGCATAAACCTCGCGAAAACTGCATTTATAGTTATCAGTAATTCAGGTGAGACTTCAGAAACCATAAGTATGATGGGAGCTTTTATAAATGAATTTGAGAAAGCGGGACTCGATTTTAAACGACATTTTTTTCTTTGCACTAGTCCGGATGATACAACGATTAGAGTAATTGGGAAGAAATTTAATTTACCGATAATTGACTATGATCCTGATGTTGGCGGAAGATTTTCAAGCTTTTCAAGCTCAGCAGTATTACCCGCAATGCTTATGGGGCTTGACTTAGAAGCTATGACGAGAGGTGCCAACAAGGTAGTTGAAGATTTTTGGAACAACAAAGAGAATTCCAAACCAGTAAAGGCAGCTTTGGATATTTTGTTGGCTAAGCAAAACAACATATTATTAATGTCCTATAGCAGTCATCTTAACGCATTTTTAGAATGGTACTGTCAGATTATATCTGAATCCTTAGGGAAAGAGGGAGTAGGATATACACCTATAAGAGGCCTTGGTCCTCAAGAGCAGCATTCAATTATGCAATTATGTTTGGAGGGTCCTAAAGATAAGCTATATACTCTTATATATGCAGGTGATGCAGAGAGTATAAAACAAGTGGTTGTAGCAAATGATTTTATTAAAGGGCATTTCTTAGAAGGCAAGTCTTTAAGTGCTATAAATACAGCATTTTTTGAAGCTACTGCAAAGTGCTTGGTTGATAAGCAGCTTCCACTTCGCACAATAATGCTTGAGAGGTTAGATGAAGAGAGTTTTGGTCAATTGCTTATGCATAGCACTATAGAAATGGTGTTTCTTGCTCTTTTAATGGGACTCAACCCCTTCGATCAACCGGGTGTGGACGCTATAAAAATAGAAGCTAAAAAGATTCTGACAGCCTGATGACATGCTAAGTAAAAGAAGAATAATCTTCTAATCCACTTGAATAACCTATAAATCTATGGCATCTTTAGATATGTATATGGATCTGGTATAAAGTGGAAAGCAGGCAACTATACAATATAGAAACTGAGACACTTATTAAACTTAACCCAAAGAATTTGGGGCTTACGGTTAAGAATTCCTACATTCAGCAATATTTTTTAAGCAAAGACCAGTTTGCAGTTGTTTATTTCTTATGCATTTCCCGTCCGCATGTTGTTGAATATAAGGACTTTAAACGAGTGATAGAAGACATTGGGTTAGTCTATCAAGGTAAAAAGGAGTTTACTAAGTATATGAGTGTATTTAGAAAGTTGCTCATGAGCTATGGTGTACATGATTTAATAGTAAAAGTACGCGGGTTTGGCTATACCATCTCCAATAAATGGGTCCCTCCAGAATTGCACACAGAAAACTCACGTAAACTACGTTCAGCCAAGTTTATCAAGTTAGTAGAAATTGTGTTTCCCTCCAAATTAAACACATAATTTTGTTGCTTTGCAGCATTTTTTTAAGTTATACTACAAGTATATGAATAAATAATTAACTAGGAGTGATATATATGAAAAAGCGTAATAAAATTGCCCTAATAGGTGGCGGTAATATAGGCGGAACACTAGCGCTCCTATGTGGCTTGAAAGGGCTTGGTGATGTTGTAATCCTAGATCGTGGGGGCAATGTTGCAAAAGGAAAGGCGCTTGATATCGAGCAAAGTTCGGCTATTGAAGGGTATGACACATACTTTTCTGGCACTGCTGATTATAAAGATATAGAGGGTTCTGACGTAGTTATAATTACTGCAGGAGTTCCGCGCCAGCCAGGTATGAGCCGTGACGATCTTTTGAGTGTAAATATAGAAGTGATGAAGGCGGTAGGTGAGGGGATTAAGGAGCACTGTCCAGATGCCTTTGTGATTGTTGTAACTAACCCATTGGATGCAATGGTTTACGCATTCCATAAATATAGCGGATTACCTGCAAATAAGGTTATAGGCATGGCCGGTGTGCTTGATACTGCACGCTTTAAACTATTTTTAGCTAGAGAACTTGGCATATCCGTAGAAGACATCAGTGCATTTGTGCTTGGTGGTCATGGTGATACAATGGTTTCAATGCTACGTTACACAACAATTTCCGGAGTTCCTCTAGCCGATATCATTAAGATGGGCTGGATAACTCAGAAAAAGGTGGATGAAATTGTCGAGCGTACTAGAAATGGTGGGGGTGAGATAGTACAGCTCCTGCAAAAAGGCTCGGCTTTCTATGCTCCTGCTACTTCTGCAATTGAGATGGCAGAAGCATATTTAAAAGACCGCAAACGCATTCTTCCATGTGCAGTTCAGCTAAATGGCGAATATGGAGCTAAGGGCTTATATATAGGTGCTCCAGTAGTTATAGGTGGCAATGGTGTTGAAAAAATCATCGAGCTTTCTTTGAGTAGTGAAGAGAAAAAGATGTTAGATGAGTCAATCCAAGCAGTGAGAAATTTGGTTACTGTAATAGACAAGATGTAGAGCCCAACTCCTGTCATACCGCGACTCCGATCGCGGGATACATATTAAAGCTTCACTAACGCTCAGAATGTTTTATACTGGCTTAGCTATAGTTAAATACTCAGCGAGCACTTTTTTAATACCTGCCTTATCAAAGGCAACTTCTATAATAGTATCGTTTAAGCCTATAACATGGCCATAACCAAACTTGAGATTAAATACCCGTTGTCCCATTTTGAAAGTAGATTCATTCGTAGACTGATAAGCCGATTTTCCAGAATCATAGCTATGATTTTTGGCGCTTTTATTGTTATAGTAACTGGAATAATTGTTGATAATTTCATATGTCTCTATGGGCAATTCGTCTATGAAGCGGGATGATATACATGCTTGGTAACTTCCGTAAATCCTGCGGTTGCATGCATATGAAATATAGAGATTCTTCTTTGCCCGCGTAATGCCAACATAGGCTAGGCGCCTTTCTTCCTCAAGTGCGGCTTTGCCATTTTCATCCAAAGCTTTCTGGCTCGGAAAGATACCTTCTTCCCAGCCTGCTAGGAATACGGTTTCAAACTCTAATCCTTTAGAGGCATGCATGGTCATTATGCCGACTTTATCATCATCTTGGACATTATCTGTATCAGCAACCAAGCTTATATGTTCTAGATATTCGCGTAAGTCTGTATAATCTTGAAGTGAACGCAATAGTTCTTTGAGATTGTCAATCCGTTCGCGAGAATCTTCATTAATGTCATTCTTCCACATGGCGATATAGCCTGAGTCTTCAAGTAGATTTTCAACTATTTGCCAATGTGGCTGCAATTCTAGCTGGGCTCTAAGGTGGCTAAAATCATTAAACATTTTGTTTAGAGCTTCTCTTGTCTTTCCTTTGATTTCGCCAGAGTCCATAAGAGCAAGTGTTGAATCATAATAGCTTATAGATTTCTCCTTGGAGAGGGCTATAATTTTTTGCAAAACACCGCTTCCAATCCCACGCCTTGGTGTGTTGATAATGCGTTCAAAAGCTAGGCTATCGCTTGGGCTTATTAGTACGCGAATATAAGCTAGTGCGTCGCGGATTTCAGTTCGTTCATAAAACTTAAGTCCACCAATAATTTTATAAGGAATTTTTAGGAAATTGAAGCTCTCTTCAAAACTTCTAGTCTGATAACCAGCGCGTACTAGAATGGCTGTTTCAGAATATGGGTGAGTTTTGCGATATTGTATGGATTCTATTTCTTCAGCAATGTATCTAGCCTCTTCTTTATCGTCATAAAAGCTGCTTAGTTTAATTTTATGTCCTATGTCTCCACCAGTCCAAAGATTTTTACCATGACGATCGTCATTGTTGGAAATCAAATGCGAGGCAGCTTTCAGAATATTATTAGTTGAACGATAGTTCTCTTCCAGACGTATTATGTTAGCATTGGCAAAGTCTTTATCAAAACGTAGTATATTTTCAACTTCAGCTCCTCGCCAGCCGTAGATGGATTGATCATCATCTCCAACGCAACATATATTTTTGGAACCCTGTGCTAAGATTCTAAGCCAAAGATATTGAGCTACGTTAGTATCCTGATACTCATCGACTAGGATATATTTGAACTTATTCTGATACTCTCTGAGTATATCTGGGTTGTTATTAAATAGTTCTATATTTAGTAGAGTAAGGTCGCCAAAGTCAACAGCATTTAGTAGTTTTAAACGTTTCTGATAAGCTGCATAAAGCTCACGCGTAAGGCCATTTGCATAAAAACCAACTTCGCTGTTTGGTACTTTATCGACGCCCCATGCCTTATCCTTGAACCTACCTATCATATAGATAAGAGTGCGTGGGGGATTTTTTTTATCATCGATATCAAAGTCAGCAAGTAATTGTTTGGCTAGCCGTATTTGATCATCATAATCAATAATGGTGAAGTCGCGTGAAAGCCCAACAACTTCAGCATGACGACGCAGGATTTTTGCAGCGATCGCATGAAAGGTGCCAAGCCAAATGCCATCAGCAGTATTGTTGGCAAGACTGTCAACACGAGCTCTCATCTCGCGAGCAGCTTTATTGGTGAAGGTTACAGCAAGAATTTGACTAGGGAAGGCGAGACGCGAGTGTAATATATGCGCAATTCGTGAAGTAAGTACACGGGTTTTTCCTGTTCCAGCCCCAGCTAAAACTAAGAGCGGCCCTTCGGTTGTGCGCACTGCATCAAGCTGCTGTTGGTTTAAGTTGTTTAGATAAGGAGTGTCTAAACCTGCATTTTCGGATACTTCATACATTGTATACTCCTGCTACAGGCATGACACAATAACTAGCTACTCTTTCGTCATCCTCGCGAAAGCGGAGATCCATGGTTTGGCAAATATTACCTTTACTATTAAATATATACATATCAGCATCACCACTACTTCCATAAGTTGCGCTAGCTTTTCGATGGATTCCCGCATGTGCGAGGATGACGGGATGGAGTGGTGATATGCCCATGACACCATACGGGATGAATTTATCAGTCAGGTTCCTATAGTTTATATCCATTTCCCTATTCTTTATCTATATAGAAGAGCATAATAATATACTAAAGTGTTTTAGCCAAATGCTTAATTAATTCTTTTGTGCCGTCGCCAATTGCTTTATCACGTAAACCAAATTCTATGTTGGCTTCTAAAAACCCTAATGGGTTTCCACAGTCAAATCGACTACCTTCTGATTTATAACCATAAGTTGGAGTAGTTGGAATCATGCGTTTCAACGCATCAGTTAGCTGGATTTCGCCCCCACTATCCTTTTTGGTTGCTTCTAAAACCTCGAATATCTCAGGCTGCAAGATATAACGCCCGATAATGGAGAGGTTAGAGGGAGCTGTTCCAAGTGCGGGTTTCTCAACCATATCAGTTATTTCCATAACATGTGGACCAAATTTGTGTCCAGGTTTTATAATTCCATATTTATTTGTTTGCTCAAGTGCTACTTCATATACGGAGATTATATTTCCTGGTTTTTCCTCATAGGTCTTTACCATATCAGCAAGAGGTGAAATAGACGAGTTGCTGATAAAAAGTTCATCAGCTAAAACCACTGCAAATGGTTCATCTTTAATAAAATTGCGAGCGCACCAAACGGCGTGACCAAGCCCAAGAGGATGTTGTTGGCGAATAAATGCTATCTTGCCTGCATCCGGCACCCAGTCTCTGGTTAATTCAAGAGCATCATGCCTATCCTTATCATTTAGGGCTTTCTCCAGCTCATAGACATAATCAAAGTGATTGTTGATTATATTTTTATTGCGCCCAGTGATAAAAATAAACTCCTCAATCCCCGCAGAAACCGCCTCTTCAAAAGCATGTTGAATTAAAGGTTTACTTGCAACTGGCAGCATCTCCTTAGGTAAAGCCTTAGTCGCCGGCAGAAAGCGTGTACCAAGACCACCAACTGGGAAAACTGCTTTTTTTATTTTTTGTGTCATATTACATCTTATCAATTGCGTTGATGCCAAGTATTCCCAGTGCAAGCTTAATGGTTAGTTTCACTAAATCAACTAAAACTAGGCGTGCTGAAGTAAGATCTGGATTATTGGGAATAATGAAGCGTAAATCAACTTCTTCAGTGCCGCGAGCCCAGAAAGAATGAAACTCAGTTGCAAGCTCAATCGTGTAATAAATCACCCTATGCGGTTCATGGTGAAGTGCTGCTTGCTCTACTATTTTAGGAAATAGTGAAATTTTGCGGATTAGATCTTGATCGGTAGCTGTATCCAACATATCAATTTTGCTTAAATCTGGTGCCAATTGGAACTCGCTTAAAGCATTGCGCAGTACAGAGGCGCATCTAGCATGTGCATATTGCACATAAAATACTGGATTTTCTTTAGTTTGTTCCTTTACCTTATCAAAATCAAAGTCTATAACAGTATCATTCTTGCGGCTAAGTAGCACGAATCTTAAAGCATCAACCCCAACTTCATCCACTACATCTTCTGCAGTAATAAAGTTACCTGAGCGCTTTGACATTTTAAATGGTTCGCCATTCTTAAATAAATTAACCATCTGAACTATCGGAACATCAATTGTAGATTTCCCATCGCTTAAAGCCTCTGTTATTGCTTTGAGTCGCCTTACAAAGCCTATATGGTCTGCACCTAACACCATAACAACATCACTGAATCCCCTATTTAAGCGATGAAGTGCAAGCCCTAGATCTCCAGCAAAATAAGTGTAACTGCCATCTGCACGTTCTACAGCCCGGTCGATATCATCACCAAATTCGGTGGATTTAAAAATAGTCTGTTCCTTAGCTTCCCAGTCTTCTTGTACTAAGCCTTTTGGTGCTTCTAGCATACCACGATATAAGAGTCCTTTAGCTTGTAATTGGTCTATGGCTTTTTTTATATAGCCATCTTCATGTAGCTGTAACTCATGGGTGAATACATCATGCTCAACTCCTAGCTTCTTAAGATCAGCGCGTATTAGCATCATAATCTCATTAAGCGCAAATTCATGTAGTGTTGGATAAATCTCATCAAATTCTTTATTGAGCAACGAGTCTCCGACTTTGGCCTTTAGATCATTTGCAATAACAACTAAGTATTCTCCAGGATATAACCCCTCTGAAATTTCAATTTTTTTACCAAAAAGTTGTTGATATCTAATAAACAATGATTGTGCCAATGTCCTCATCTGGCTACCCGCATCATTTACATAGTATTCACGTGTAACGTCAAAGCCAGTAGCTTTGAGTAGTTTGGCGAGTGCATCACCATAAATTGCACCTCTAGAGTGCCCAACATGCATAGGTCCAGTTGGGTTTGCTGAAACAAATTCGATAAGAACTCTTTTGCCAGCGCCAACGCTAGTATATCCGAAGCTTTCTGGCTTCTGATAAACAGCACGGATAAAGTCGCCCCAAAAGTTATCGGTGACCTTAAAGTTGATAAACCCAGGTCCTGCAACTTCAACGCTAGAAAAATACTGGTTTCCACTAAGTTTGGCTTTTAAGCGTTCGGCAAATGCTCTTGGGTTAAGATTAACTTTTTGAGATAGTACCATAGCCGCATTGGTGGAAAAATCGCCATGAGATTTATCTTTTGGAAGTTCTACCACTGTGTTATTTAAATCAAGATTGTTGCCAAATTCCTCAATTATAGCTGTGCAAACAGTAGTTCTTATGTATTCAAAAACATTGATATGGAGGGGTTGTTTCATAGAAGATTTTCAAGTGTGTATTGGCGCAATACTAACAAACTTGCAGATTTAATCAATTTTTTATTGCCTTAATGGTAAAGATTTATAACAATGTACGCTTGTTGAAAATTGGGATGAGATGGTCTTTTTTAAGAAGCTATTGCAAGACAAGATGGTTCGTTATGCTTATGTTGGCTGGTTGATCTTTGCATTATTCTACTTTTATCAATATATTTTGCGTGTTGCACCAGGTGTGTTGGTGGATGAAATGCGCCACTCTTATCGCATTACGGCAGAGCAGTTTGCGAGCTTAGGTGCGTTATACCTGCTATCTTATTCATTATTGCAGGTTCCTCTTGGTATCATTGTAGATAAAATTGGAGTTAAGAAAATGTGCTTATACTCCATAGCTGTTCTAACTTTCGGTGCAATGCTTATGTCGGTTACTGAGGTGTTTTGGGTGGCACAACTAAGCAGGTTTATTATAGGTGCAGGTTCTGCTTCGGCTTTTATGTGTGCACTTAAGTTTATTGCAGATCACATTCCTCCAGGAAATCGCGGATTTTTAATGGGAGCAACACTAGCATTTGGAACTGCAGGTGCAGTATTTTCCGCGCGTATTGTTAAGTATTTGGACGAAGTCTTTAGCTGGCGGGACGTTATTATGTTAAACGCCGGGATTGGGTTTATAATATTTGTGCTGATGGCGTTAGTGATTAGGGGTGCGAGACATGATCATAGTATAGTTATTAATAATAAAAGTTGGAAAGAAAATATTTCTGATGTAGTGGCTATATTTTGTTCCAGCAAAATAATTATCTATGCGATTTTAGCAATTGGTTTATATGCGCCCCTTTCAGCGTTGGCAGATTTATGGGGTACTGCTTTTTTGAAACAAAAATATGGGATAAGCAAATCTGATGCTGCGCAATTGGGTATGGTATTATATATAGGGTTGACAGTAGGAAGCCTTGTATTGCCTTGGTTTAGCGAGAAGTATCAGCTTCTTAATAAGGCTGTAATATTCTGCGGATGTGGGCTACTGGTTACCTTCAGCATGCTTATATATATGCCTAGCTTTAGCTTGAGCAGCTTGGTTATTCTCCTATTTATTATTGGCTTTTTTTGTGGTGCTGAGATGATGTGTTTTACCGGGGCACTTGAAGAATCCAATAAATATGATTCTGGTCAGATTATAGGTGTAGTAAACACTCTTAACATGTTAGGTGGAGCCATCATCCAGCAATCAGTTGGTTACTTATTAGATAAACAATGGAACGGCGTTGTTGATGAATTTGGACTTAGACAATACTCGACAGAACAATTTCAAAACTCACTTACTATACTTACAGTTTTGATAGCCGTATGCTGCGTTAGTTCGCTTGCACTGTTAGTTATGAGATTTAAAAAGCGGACCGTTGTTGTTGTTTAATCTCAGTTTTAATAGCAAGTTTAAGGTAAGGATTACTGGATAAAATACCGCAGAAGCAAAGCTATAAGTCCTGTTATTGTTCCTATAGATGCTATAGCAATACCAATAACCCATTTCAGATTCTCACTTTTGCTTTCCTCAATTGCACTTAAGGTCTTTGCAATTTGTATAGATAGATCAGCATTTACCTGGATTATATCCGATTTTACCTGCATAAGGTCAGTTTTAGTTGCAAATGCGAGAAGCTCATCCTTAGTGACAAGAGATGTAAGATCAGCTTTAGTAGCAAGGAGCGTAATATCTGCCTTTACTTGCATAAGCTCTTCTTTAGTAGCAAGCAGCATAATATCCGCTTTTACTTGCATAAGTTCATCTTTGGTAGCAAGAAGCGCTATATCTGCTCTTACTTGCATAAGTTCATCTTTGGTGACAAGGAGCGCGATATCTGATTTTACTTGCATGCTCTCTTCCTTAGTCGTAAGAAGTGACAGTTCATTTTTGGTAGCAAGTGGCATAAGATCAGCTCTGGTGGCCAGAGGTACGAGATCAGTTTTAGTAGCAAGGTTACCTAGATCATAATCCCGGCCCTCAACAATAGCTTTAACAATTGCTTCAGCTTGTTTTTCTTTTAGCCCGCTGCCAACAAAGCGTTTAACAATATCGTGTGTATCAAGTGAATGATGCATACTTTACAAGCAAATAAATCGAATTCTGAGTGTAATATACAACTGGCTCTTTTACCTGTCAAAAACTTTTGAGCCTTAAGTATGTTAGTCTCTTAAAAAATAGCAACTTAAGTAGAGCTGCGGTTTTATCTCTAGCCTAAAGCACAAAGCATTGCCTTTAAAAATAACACCAAGTATAAAATATTAATTTACATATAGTTGAATCTTTAATAGCAATATAAGTCTAGGGTTTTTTGGCTTCATAACTTATTATGTTAAATTTAGGACTAAACAAATATTCTCTCCGCGTTCAGTATTTATTTTTTACTGCGATAGTGACCCTAATAATTGTGGTTGGCTTTATATGGATTGCTTATTCAAGTTATTCCTCATTTCGAGCTGCTCATTCTGAAGCTGTGAGCGCGCAGGGAAATGAGATACAACATGTATTTGACGAGAAAGTTGCATTCATCGAGCACTTTTTGCAATTCATTGGCTCGCAAATAAGAAATGCTGATTCTAGAGATTTGAAAGAAATTTC
Source organism: uncultured Candidatus Jidaibacter sp. (assembly GCA_964458795.1). Taxonomy (GTDB): domain Bacteria; phylum Pseudomonadota; class Alphaproteobacteria; order Rickettsiales; family Midichloriaceae; genus JAJTHY01. The sequence goes on from CAYWJW010000006.1 coordinate 20,871, forward strand.
TCTGATGATTCAACATAATAATCTGCATGATGATGACGATGCAATAAGTTGGAATCTGGTGAATTATATAACTCCCAAAGGTAGGCTCGCTGCTGATAGTAAATCAGGTATAAGATTGCCAATAGAGATGTATAACAAACGCGACTGGCTTGAATTGGCAAAAAAAAATCCATGGAAGTTACAGTTTTCAAATCCAGGTTTAGGATTCATCACTGGTGATTATATCTTGCCTGCAGGCATTGGTATTTATGACGATAAAATGAAGAGGTTTTATGGGCTTCTTTCCTTAAGTATAAGTATTGAAAAACTAACTACCAGTCTAATCCAACTTATTAATGAACCTATAGTAGTTGCGCTATTTAATGATTCATCGAATAATATCCTTATATCTGACCCATTTGTAGACAATAAAGCTTTGCAAAATAAGATATTAAGCCATTTAGACCCCATACTTCGAAACAAAGACATACATTCTGTTGTAGAGCTTGAGAACTATTTGGAAGTGGGAGATACGGTGTTTTCTCATTATGTGCATTCAGCAAAGTTTCCATTTTGGTTTCTTGTGGGGTTTGATAAAAAGTTTTATTACAAAGATCTTTGGAGTGACATAACACCAAAACTTTTTGCGAATCTAGCGCTGTGGATGATCTTTTCTGGTATTCTCATTTATCTGAGTTATCAAGTAGTAAGACCAATTATGCTTCTTGGTAAAGCAGCCAACAACATCTCGCATGGTAGGAGCGTAGAATTGCCAGATTTTAAGGCTAAAGAATTAAACTTGCTTGCTAAGCAACTTAATACTATTTCTAGGATTCACTCGAGTCTTAAGAGTAAGCAAAGTAAGCTATATAAAACCAATACAGAACTATCTACAGCCAATGAGTTCATTAAAAGTAATATGTCTTTCTTAAGTCATGAACTGATAAATCCAACTTCTAGCATAGTTGAATTTTCAAAGCTGCTTAGCAAAAAGCTTGCCGATAAACTAGAAGATGAAGAAGCGAAAAGCTATCTATCGATAATAAATAGAGCATCCGTGCATTTGAATAAGCAGCTTAATTTCTTTGTAAAAGTATTCAAATTTCAGGCCGAACGAAAGCATATAGAGCAAAAACCGGTTCCCTTAAAACAGCTTATAGATTGGAACTTAAGTATGATAATGCATCATGCTAATTACAAAAGAGTGGCCATTAAGTCTGAAGTTAGTCCGGATATAAGCTTATTAGGCGATGAAATAATGATAGGGCAGCTTATACAAAACCTCGCGGCCAATGGAGCCAAATACAATAAGGTTGATGGTACGCTTCTGGTCAAGGCATTCATAAACAACAATCATGAAATCGAAATGCATTTTATCGACACTGGCATTGGAATAAATAAACGAGATCTTGGAAGTGTCTTCAAAATCTTCAAGCGTGCCAAAGTTATCAAACAATCAAAAACAGTAGGGTATGGTGTGGGGTTAGCTTATGCACAAAAATGTGTGGAGGCGCATGGTGGTAAAATCTCGGTTACCTCAAGAAGTGGACATGGTAGCACATTTAAGATAATATTTCCGAAAGAACGTACAATAGAAAACTCTAAGTCATATAGTTAGATTTTTTGGTAAGAAGCTATTGAATTCTGACCCTAAAATACTATACTATACAGCTTCTCATAATGAATTATGAAGCTATGATATGAAAGTAAACGTGAAATTTCCGGGCAATCAAAACCAAGTGTATGAACTAGACATAACGCCACATACAACAGTTGCAGGTTTGCGACAAGCAGTTGTGGATATAAAAAATCAGTATAAGGTGTTTGTAAAAGATGACTCTGAATTAGAAAAAATATGGATAGAGGAAGTTGTATTGCATTTTGGTGAAGTCAAACTAGAGGATAATTTTAGTTTGCATCATTATAGAATTCATGAAGGTTGCAATATTACATTTTCAATCTCGCCTTTGCCACGTGTACAGGTTTCGCCTTTTGATAATCAGCATTATCGTAAACTTAAGTTCATACCCGGAAAAACTACTTTTGGAGATTTAAGAAAAGAAATAAATTTATTTATTGGAGGGATGGGGAAAGCGGATACTGATAAGCGAGAATTTACCTATAATGATCAAAATCTAGAAGATGCACAGGTTTTGGATGATAGTTATAAAGATAAAAAAATAGAGATGAAACTAATAGGAAGAGTCAAAACTTCTAAGCCTTTAGATGAAGATCATGCAAAAGACAATAGTTCTAATTATGCAAGAAAAGCACTCTTGAGCTTCTTAGGGATAATGTTCATAAGTTCTTCGAGCATCGCTTACTCTGGGTGGAGATATAGAAGTGAGATCAGCAGTGTGTCTACTAATAGAGCAAAGTCAGCAGCCCTTATATCACTATTTACTGTAGGTATGGCAATTTGTGCGGTATTGTGCGAGAGTGAAGGTGGCCCAGGTCGCAGCCAAAGATAAGGATTTCTAATGCTCAATTATTTTTTTATCAGGGACTTCCATAGCTTAAACCAATGAGGTATACTCTTAAATGTAGTATAGGAAAATTGACTCATTATGGTTCTATAAAGCCAACTTTTGCTTTACTTGATAGAGGAAAAAGTGTAGAAATTTTTCGAGAATCTTGTAAAAATGAGCCGCTATCAGTTAATAGTTTTTAAGTTAGGAGTGTAAATGACCGAAAATATCAGATCTCTATCATACCTATTTGGTAGTAATGCGGCATTCATAGAAGAGTTATACCAGCAGTTTTTAACCGATCCTAATTCAGTAGATGTCCAGTGGCATCAATATTTTCAGAGTTTGGGTGATAAGCCTGCAGATATTGCAAAAGCACTTACAGGTGCAAGATGGAATCCTTCTCATAATAAGGTCATTGGTGTTGTAGATAAAGAAGAACAAAAAGCTGCTCAGAGCAAAAAAGCTGCAAACTTAACTGATATGAGTTCTGAAGCCATTAAGCTTAGTCTCAAGGCTATGCATTTGGTGGATGCTTACCGCACTTATGGTCATATGGATGTTGTGCTAGATCCGCTTGGGTTTAATAAACCAAAATATCATTCGGATCTTGACTATTTCACTCATGGAATTAAGGATTCAGATTTGGATAGTGAGGTATCATTAGGAGGATATCTAGGAATAGATAAAATTAAACTACGCGATCTAATCGCGCATCTCAAGGCTATTTATAGTTCACGTATTGCTGCAGAATTCATGCATGTAGAAAGCCCAGATGAACGTGCATGGCTACAAGAGGTTTTAGAATCTCAAGCTGGACAATTACCATTAAGCAAAGCTGAAAGGCTGAAAGCTTTATATGATGTGATAGAATCTGAAATGTTTGAAAGCTATCTTCATACTAAGTTTCCTGGTAGCAAGAGGTTTTCAGTTGAAGGATTGGAAGGATTTGTTGCTGGCCTTGAGGCTGTGGTTAGAGAATCAGTGAAAGCTGGTATTGATGAATTCGTAATCGGTATGGCGCATCGTGGCAGGTTGAATACTTTAACTAAAGTTATGGGCAAACCTTATCATGCAATGTTCTCTGAATTTAAAGGAGAGCTAGCTTTTCCTGAAGAGATGGGGATTCCTGGAGATGTTAAGTATCACTTGGGCTTTTCTATCGATACTAAAATCGATGGAAAAACCATTCATATGAGCCTTGCTCCAAACCCATCTCACCTTGAAGTGGTGAATTCTGTAGTTCTTGGTAAGGTGCGTGCAAAGCAAGACTTAATAGATGATACAGCGCATTCTAGAGTTTTGGGTATACTCATTCATGGCGATGCAGCATTTGCAGGTCAAGGTACTGTAATGGAAGCCTTAGCTCTTAGTCAGCTAAGTGCATATCATACTGGTGGTACGGTTCATATTGTAACGAATAATCAAATAGGCTTTACTACTAACCCTGTTGATTCTAGGTCTACTACTTATTGTACTGATATCGCTAAATTTATTGGAGCACCAATATTTCATGTAAATGGTGATGATATAGATGCGATAGTATATGTAAGCAAGTTGGCTTCGGAATACCGTGCTCGCTTTAAGAAGGACGTAGTAATTGATGTGGTTGGGTATCGTAAATATGGTCATAACGAGGGTGATGAACCATTGTTTACGCAGCCTACCATGTATAACCTTATAAAAGATAAATTAAATCCTGCCGATACTTATGCTGCACAACTGCTTAATGAAGGGGTGGTAACAGAGGCTGAGGTTGCTGCTAAAAAAACTGAATTCAAGGCCAAGCTCGATAGCGAATTTGAGCTGTCGAAAACCTATAAAGTTGATAAAGCGGATTGGCTTGCTGGAAAATGGGCTAAGTTTTATATGCCTGATATCCGTCGCGAAGAGGTGATTACAGGAGTTGACCTTGAACGCCTTAAAGAAATTGGAAAAAAATTGTGTGAAGTGCCTCAGGGCTTTAATTTAAACCCAAAGATTGCACGCCAGCTTGAAATAAAGGCAAAGATGATAGACTCTGGTGAAGGTTTAGATTGGTCTGCTGGTGAATCTCTAGCATTTGCAACTTTGTTGGACGAAGGATATCCAATCAGGATGACCGGCCAAGATGTTGAGCGAGGAACATTCTCTCATCGTCACGCAGTACTTATTGATCAGGAATCAGAGTACAGATATATCCCTATGAACCACCTTTCTAATACGCAGACGGCAATTTTAAAGATAAAAAACAGCAATTTATCTGAATTTGCTGTTCTTGGATTTGAGTACGGATACAGTTTTACCAATCCAGGATCACTCACGATTTGGGAGGCTCAGTTTGGTGACTTTGCTAATGGAGCACAGGTTGTTATTGATCAATATATAGCATCCGGTGAAGCTAAGTGGCTTAAGATGAGTGGTTTGGTTATGTTATTACCTCATGGTTATGAAGGGCAGGGGCCCGAGCATAGCTCTGCAAGGCCTGAGCGCTTTTTACAACTCTGTGCACGGGATAATATGCAAGTAGTTAATCCTACAACACCTGCTTCACTTTTCCATTTGCTGCGCAGACAAATGCACAGAAGCTTTAGAAAACCACTCATAGTTATGTCTCCTAAATCCTTGTTAAGACATAAACTTGCAGTGTCTAGTTTAAGTGAGATGGCTGATGGTACTAAGTTTAGATTGGTGTTACCCGAAGTTGATACAACTATAGACCCAAAAGCTGTTAAGCGTGTGATCCTATGTAGTGGCAAAGTATACTACGATTTATTTGATCGTAGGCAGGAGCTGGCGAGAAAGGATGTTGTTATTATCCGTCTTGAGCAATTGTATCCATTTCCTAAATTTTCTCTTGCGGATGAACTTAAAAAGTATCCTAATGCTGAAGTTGTTTGGTGCCAGGAAGAACATGAAAATATGGGAGGATATTATTTTGTTGATCCAAGAATTGAAAAAGTGCTTGTAGCCATTGGTCACAAACATAAGCGTGCTAAATATGTTGGTAGAATGCGTTCAGCATCTCCTGCAGTTGGTTATTTGAAGCTCCACTTGGTAGAGCTCGCTAAATTGCTTGAAGATGCATTTGCTAAATAATTTATAAGAAGGAGTTAAGATGTCGATAAATATTATTGTTCCCCAGCTTGGAGAATCAGTCAGTGAAGCCACCATAGCCAAATGGCATAAGAAGGCAGGTGACTCAGTCGCTATGGATGAATTATTAGTTGAGCTTGAAACTGATAAAGTCACTTTGGAGGTTAATTCTCCTGCGAATGGTAAAATAGAATCAATTGAAGTTGCAGAAGGTGATACGGTTTTAGTAGGTGCTGTACTTGGTAAAATTATAGAAGGTGCAGCTGGTGCTAAACAGCCAGTTGCAGCAAAAGCACAAGCTCCAGTCGCTGCCCCGGCTCCAGTTGTAGCACCAAGCTCTCAATCTCCAGCAACTCCTATGGGGTCTCCTGCAGCCAATAAAATAGCACAGGACAAAGGTGTCAGCGTTGCAAGTATTCAAGGTTCTGGCAAAGATGGTAGAGTTACTAAAGGTGATGTATTAGAATCATCTCCAATGCCTATAGCAGCAATATCAACAGGTGTTAGGGAAGAGCGTGTTAGGATGACCAAACTACGCAAAACCATTGCAGAACGCCTTAAATATTCACAAAACACAGCAGCAATTCTTAGTACTTTCAATGAAGTTGATATGTCAGAAGTATTTAGAATTCGCAAACAATATCAAGATCAATTCATAGAAAAACATGGTGTGAAGTTAGGCTTTATGTCGTTTTTTTCCAAAGCAGTGGTGAAAGCATTAAAGGATATACCGGCAATTAATGCTGAAATTGATGGTGATGAGATAGTTTATAAAAATCATTATGATCTAGGTATAGCAGTTGGTACTGATCAAGGCCTGGTAGTACCAGTTCTTCGCAATGTAGATCAGTTGTCATTTTCAGATATAGAAAAGAATATTGCAGATCTTGGTAAGAGAGCTCGTTTTGGCAAACTTACCATGGAAGATATGTCAGGTGCTACTTTCACTATAACCAATGGTGGTAGTTATGGTTCATTGCTTTCAACTCCAATTATCAATCCTCCTCAGTCTGGTATTTTAGGGATGCATAATATTGTGGAGAGACCAATGGCAGTAAACGGTCAAGTGGTAATACGTCCGATGATGTATATCGCACTTTCTTATGACCATCGTATAGTTGATGGCAAAGAAGCGGTGACCTTCTTAGTTAAGATCAAACAGTTAGTAGAAAATCCAGAGAAGTTGCTTTTCGATCTTTGATAATAGTTTTTAAGTATATGGGGTATATATGACAGAAGTTAGAGAATTTGATGTAGTAGTAGTAGGTAGTGGCCCTGGTGGCTATGTGGCTGCGATTAAAGCAGCTCAGTTAGGCTTACAAGTTGCATGTATAGAGAAGCGTGGGACATTGGGCGGTACTTGCTTAAATGTCGGTTGTATTCCATCAAAAGCCTTGCTCCAGTCATCACATAAATTTGAAGAAGCATCGCAACACATGGCAGAGCATGGCGTAGATGTAGGGTCAGTTAAATTAAACCTTGCTAAAATGATGGAGCGCAAAAATTCTGTAGTATCGCAACTTTGTCATGGCATAGAAGGGTTGTTCTTAAAGAATAAGGTCACATATCTAAAAGGTAATGGTAGTTTTATATCAGCTAACGAACTTCTAGTTAAGGGTGAAAAGGGTGAAGAAAAAATCCGTGCCAAAAATGTAATTATAGCGACGGGTTCAGATATAGCTCATGTACCTGGTATAACAATTGATGAAAAGCATATTGTCTCATCTACTGGTGCGTTGGAGCTAAAAAAAGTTCCTGCTAAATTAATAGTGATTGGCGGTGGCTACATTGGACTTGAGATGAGCTCAGTATGGTCTCGTTTAGGTAGTGAAGTAACAGTGGTCGAGTATATGGATCGTATAGCAGCCACTATGGATTCAGACATCTCCAAGGAATTTAAAAAGCTTTTAGAAAAACAAGGTATAAAATTCAAACTTGCCACTAAAGTTGTATCCGCAAAAGCAAATAGTAAAGGAGTTGAAGTTGTACTTGAGCCAGCTGCAGGAGGCGAAAAGGAAAAACATAATGTGGATGTAGTTCTTGTGTCTGTTGGGCGCCGGCCGTATACAGATGGGCTTGGTTTAGAAAATATTGGACTGAAGCCAGATGAACGCGGCAAACTTTTGGTGAATGAAAAGTTACAAACGACTGTGCCTAATGTTTATGCGATAGGTGATGTTATATACGGCCCAATGCTTGCGCATAAAGCGGAAGAAGAAGGGGTTGCAGCTGCTGAAATCATAGCAGGACAGCATGGTCATGTTAATTATGATGCTATTCCTGGTGTTGTATATACGCATCCTGAAGCAGCATCCGTAGGTAAAACTGAAGATGAGCTTAAGAAGTTAGGTGTTGAATATAATGTAGGCAAGTATCCGTTTTTGGCGAACAGCCGTGCGCGCGCTAATGGAGAGACTGATGGGTTTGTGAAGATTCTAGCAGATAAGAAAACCGATCAGATCCTAGGCGCACACATAATAGGTGCAAATGCTGGTGAGTTGATACAAGAGATAGTTTTAGGTATGGAGTTCAAAGCTGCAGCTGAAGATATAGCCCGCACCTCCCATGGCCATCCAGGACTTAGTGAAGCAGTTAAAGAAGCAGCAATGGCTACTTACGGAAAACCAATTAATATGTAAAAATATTTTGCACAGGGACTTCCTCTGGTAAAAAATATCAAGTACAATGGTAAATATAAGATCAGAAAACCTTGCCTAATATGTACATAGATATTTTGAAAGTAGGGTTTGTAACACTTGCTAGTTTATCTGGCGCCACTTGCGCACGATATACAATGCGTGCAACAAAATCGTGTTGTGCGGGCTTTTGCATTGAGGTACTTGGATTTGGGCTTAGCAGCTTGATTGCATATCGCAAACCAATTCTTGATGCTATAATAGAAAAGCAATATATGAAAATGGGTTGTATTGCCATGTCTACCACCTCGTTCTTCTTGATTGCCGAGATAAGTTGTGGTGTGATTTATGGAAACACTAGAATACTAAATGGTAACATTAGCCGATGGTGTAGTGGGTTCTTCACTGATGAGTTTGTTAATAAATCTTATTTACCATTGCTTTTTGGTCCTAAAAAGAAAGGCGTTGATTATGTTAGCTGGAATTTTCTAGGATCGCTTTTGAGCCCTAAAGAAGTAGGTATAATTACTGCAGCAGTTACAGCAAATACCCTTGCTTGTAATTCTATTGCTTCTAGGTTTTAAGCAACCTGTTGGTGTAAAAAAATTTTTAGTGGAAAGTAGTTGTACCGTATTATTGACTGAAGAATTGATATAAGGTATTTTGTTGTATGAAAATTGGCTAGGGTTTTGCAGTGAAAATAGGTGAGTTACTAGAAAATGAACGGAAGCTTGCGCGCCTTGGTGGTGGGCAAGATAGAATAGATGCGCAGCATGAAAAGGGTAAGCTCACAGCGCGTGAGAGGATAGACCTGCTGCTTGATCCTGAATCATTTGAAGAAAATGACATGTTCGTCCGACATCGCTGCACTAACTTTGGTATGGCTGATAAAAGCTTTCCGGGAGATGGTGTAGTAGCCGGGCACGGCACAATCAACGGTCGCATCGTATTTGTCTATAGCCAGGATTTTACAACATTTGGTGGCTCTTTGAGCGAAACTAATGCCAAAAAGATCTGTAAAGTTCTGGATTCAGCTATGAAATTAGGTGCTCCAGTGATAGGGATTAACGATTCCGGTGGTGCTCGTATCCAAGAAGGAGTAGATTCTCTGAGCGGTTATGGTGAGATTTTTCAGCGCAATGTCGATGCTTCAGGAGTTATACCACAGCTATCTCTCATTATGGGGCCATGTGCAGGCGGAGCTGTGTATTCTCCAGCACTTACGGATTTCACCTTTATGGTGCGGGATACTTCGCACATGTATGTAACGGGTCCAGATGTAGTTAAAACAGTAACTCATGAAGTGGTTACGCATGAAAAACTAGGTGGTGCTAAGGTTCACACTTCTAAGAGTGGAGTGGCAGATATAGCTTATGCCAACGATGTAGAGTGTTTGCATCAAGCTAGGAGGTTTTTTAACTTCTTACCTTCATCTAACAAAGATGGAGTGCCTATTCGCCCAACCTACGATCCTGCGGATAGGATTGAAATGTCGCTTGAGACTTTAGTTCCTGAAAATGCGAATAAGCCTTATAACATGAAGACATTGATTGAAAAAATTGTAGATGAAGGTGACTTCTTTGAGATAAAACCAGACTTTGCTAAGAATATTATAGTGGGATTTGCTAGATTTGAGGGGCGCACAGTCGGTATAGTAGCAAATCAACCTATGCACTTGGCTGGTTGCTTGGATATAGATGCATCGCTTAAGGCTGCCAGATTTGTCAGGTTTTGTGATGCTTTTAATATCCCATTGCTTACCTTAGTTGATGTGCCTGGCTTCTTGCCTGGTGTTGAGCAGGAGCATGGCGGTATAATAAAGCATGGAGCAAAACTTCTATATGCCTATGCAGAAGCAACGGTGCCTAAAGTAACACTTATAGTACGTAAGGCCTATGGTGGTGCATATATAGTTATGAATTCAAAGCATTTACGTGGAGATGTAAATTATGCATGGATGAATGCGGAGATAGCAGTAATGGGGGCCAAAGGTGCTGCTGCTGTACTACATAGAGATTTAGCTTCTGATCCTGAACTTATGCAGGAAAAGATAGATGAATATCAGGCTAAATTTGCCAACCCTATATTTGCAGCTTCTAGAGGCTTTGTGGATGATATTATCCGGCCATTTAACACTAGATGGCGCATCTGTAAAACTTTCTCCATGCTAGAACGCAAAGAGGTGCGAAGGCCATGGCGTAAGCATGATAATCTACCACTATAAAAAGTATAAAGTATGGAACCTTCTAATTCAGGTCATCGCAAGCGGTTGAGAGAGCGTTTTCTAAAAACCAACTTAAGAACATTACCGGACTATGAAATCCTAGAAATCATGCTGTTTTATGCCATACCTAGGGCCGATACCAAAGCGATTGCCAAGCGATTATTGGCAGAATTTGGTTCGCTTGCCGGAGTTATAAACGCAGATGAAGCAGCGCTTAAGTCTATAGAAGGAGTAGGTGAGGGGGTAAAATGTCTGTTTAAGGTGCTACTCGACTTCAGTTCAAGGTTACTTATGCCAACTAGCGTTCGCTCTCTCAACGTGCTAGATAATTGGCATTCGGTGCTAGATTACTGCAAAATCACGATGGGGTATCAGAAGAAATCAGAATCCTTTCGGGTGCTTTATCTCAATAGGAAAAACCACCTAATCGCCGATGAGTTCCAAGACTACGGCACTATTGACCGCGTGCATGTGTACCCAAGAGAAATAGCTAGAAAGGTAATAGAATCTGGAGCGAGCGCTGTAATACTAGTTCATAACCATCCAAGCGGAGACACCAAGCCCTCAAACGATGACTTGGTAGTAACCAAAAATATCGTCAAAGCCTTAGAACCCATAGGCGCTTTAGTGCACGATCATTTGATAGTTGCTGGGCAAGAGCACTTCTCATTTAGGTCAAATAGGCTGATTTGATATAGCTATATATATCTTACATTCCTTGACGGTTGAGCCTCGGTGCTGTAAAATTCATGCAATTCTAAGGTGTTGATATGTTTAAACTCTTTAACAAGCTTCATAGAGATCTACAAGGAATCGCATTTTTAATGCTGGCTTATGTATGCTTTGCATCCTTAAATATCGCAAGTAAAGCGCTTTATACCGCCAACATTGACCCATTTGTAATTACCTTCTATCGCAGCTTTTTTTGCTTAGTGCTTATATTGCCTTTCGCAATTACTATGTTTATTAGAGGACATAAGTTCAGTTTTTCGAAAACCAATATGTATAAGGGTGCGGTAGATTTCCTAAGCATTCCAGTATGGATCATGGCGGTATCGCATATGAATATACCAGAAGCAGTAGGGCTTACTTATATTACCCCAATCCTAACTGCCATTTTAGCCATTGTCTTCTTAAGAGATCGCTTAAGCTTAGATAAGTGGTTGGTTATGGGAGTTGGTCTATTTGGTGCATATGTAATCCTAAAGCCGGACTTTAATAATTTTAACTACTATAGCATTTATGCGCTTGTTACATGTACACTTTGGGCTACAGGTGGCATAATTACCAAGAATCTGAGTGATAACCAACATCCTGTGTTAATCGTGTTTTTCACTAATATTGTGATAGCACTCCTCGCACTACCGTTCTTTATTGCTAATATGCATTGGCCTAATTCGTCTGAACTCGGCCTTTGTATACTTATGTCTGCATGCGCATCATTAGGTTATCTATTCCTCTCATATGCTTATAGAAGCACGAGACTTAGTAACCTCCTGCCGTATGACTATTTCAGGCTAATTTTTGCGACCATACTAGCCTATATCTTCCTAGGACAGATGATTGATGGCACTACAATCATCGGATCGGCACTGATTTGTACCAGCTCAATGTACCTGGCTCGCAAGCAAATTGCCGAGGTAAGAGAGGCAAAGGCAGTATAAAGTCTCACCGCTCAACTTGTTGTACTTCTGCTCCACGCTGTTCTAGGTATTTCACAAACTCTGCTTCCGTAGGTGCTTTCCCCTGCTGTTCTGGAATATTTGCATCTTTTGCTAAATCATGCAGTGACTCACGTAACGTTTTTGCGTTCTCACTAAATAGTTTTTTCATATCATCATTAAACGATTTAGCTTTGTTGATTGTTGTGTCTGAGCTGTATCTTACTGGGTAAAATTCCTCCCTTGTGTGGGCAATAACAGGAAATATAGCGCTAACTAAACCGCCAACAGCACTACCAGCTTTCCCTATAGCGGTATGAATGTTGTTATTGGAGTACAATGCAACTGCTAGCGAACTTAGTGCTACAATAAGGCCAATTGTTGCTATGGTTATTAACCCTTTAAATTCAGCAGTTTGGGTACGAGGAATTTTAGAGATAGTTGGATTAGTATCAGCTAATTGCCCAATACCTGTAAACGTATCATCTATAGATTTTAATAATCCTTCTATCTTTTTATCAACAGCATCAAACTTGCCTTTCAACTCTTGATTAATATCCTCATTCTTCAACTGTTCCTTAACACTCAAATATACTTCCAGATCCGCACCACTAGCCTTTAACATATCAAAGACTTGCTTACGCAATGCATTTTTAAATTCTGCTTCAATAGGAGCTTTATCCGGAATCTCTGTCTTGTATTCTGAGCTACTAGCTTTTTTTGCATCTATAAGATGGGTAAAGCACTTTTGGATAATATTATCTATGTTAGCATTAATTCGTCTGCTTTCATCTTGTGTTAAACGAAAATCTTCTAGTGGGTTATATGGTTGTTTCATATTAACATCCTTAAATCAGTTCCATATAACCCATACTCGCATAGAATAGTTAATAATTAGTTAATATAGTGAATTTTTTCAACCCCAGCGTTTATGGACCCAGAACCATTGTTCGGGTTTGTCTTTTATCCAATCTTCTATAATATTATTGAGTTGCTGGGTAATGAGTGCGGGATCATCATTTTTAGTTGGGTTTAGCTCTTTAAAATGCAAATGGAAGTGGCATCCTTTTTCGCGTTTTATGCAGCCAATATATATGGGAATTTGGTATTTAATGGCTAGCTTGGCGGGCAGGGAGGTAGTTTTAACTGGCTTCCCAAAGAACGTGGTGTCAATACCATCATTCATACGCTGATCAATAAGCATACCTATATTGCCGCCGTTATCTAATACCTCAAGGATCTGTAGCAAGCCAGCACGTCCCTTTGGTATGAGACGATTACCATCTCGCTCTCTCAAAAGTCGTATAAGACGGTTCACATATATGTTATTGGCAGGGCGATATACCAGATTTAGGTTAAATTTATTTTCAATAGAAATCTTAGCGGGTAGCTCAAAATTACCAAAATGCCCGGATACAAATATCGCGGATTTTTTAAAATTTTTAAACTCCTTGGTTACCTTAACTCTTCTATTAAACTCTGTGCTAGAAAGGCTTATTATGCTTGGCGATTCCCCAACAATTCTGCCTAAATTATTCCACATGCCAACCATTATGCTTTCTATTTCTTCATCCGATTTATCGGGAAAGCACATCTTGAGGTTTCTTTTTGCAATTCTAGAAGCCTTAAGTCTAGGACCAATTAACTCCATAACCTTTCCGGCAAAGGAAGAGGTTATATCTATAGGGATAAAGCGAAAGATTATAAAAAATAACCAAGCTGGCAGCGCTTCTAAAATAAAGCGTAGGTGCCTTAAAACTTTAGACATGATGAGTGTCACCAGTTACGAGTGGCCCCAAATGACGCCTACCCAAGAGATGGACGTGGTAGTGGTGTATAGTTTGCGAAGCATGCGCTCCATGATTCATGATCAAACGATATCCATCTTCTGCAAGCCCTAGTTTATGAGCAATCTCCCTTACTTTAACAAAGAAGTTCTTAACAGTTTCGCTATCTGCATCAAATACAAAATCATCAAAAGAGCGATACGGACCTTTCGGAAGTATCAACACATGTAACGGTGCTGCTGGGTGAAGGTCATTAAAGGCGAGAACCGCATCGTCTTCATATACTTTATCACACGGCAATTCACCTTTTATAATACGAGCGAAAATGTTTGTTGGATCATATGCCATTACTATTCCAATATAAATTATTCTAACTATTATACTCCATTTTATACAGATAATGGAAGTACCAGATAAAGAAATTTTTTTGTAAAACCTCTGTTCAGTATGCATTGATTGATATATGATTTGTTTATTAATTAACAAGAGGATAAAGCAATGAAAGAAACAAAGGGTAAAGTTGTAGTTTTCCATGCACGTGAACGAAAAGAGTTTTACTACGATGATAAGACTATTTTTGATCAGTTAAGAAAACTAGTGCAGTTTGGTTTTGATTGGCCTTATGATGATAATGGGCGCCCAGATGAACTTCAATTTAGTTTTAGACACAATGTAGGAAGACATGTTGAGTATGATAAGACTATAGCTAGCTATAACCTACCGGATAATACTGAGCTGGTTGCTTGCATTGTCATAGATCATTGTAAGAAAAAAGACCATGCACATGTAATAGGTAGTGTGGAAGTTGTGGTAAATTCTAGCACTAAAACCTTCAACTATACTGAGTATACTACTTTTGCAGATCTCAAAAGACACATTAAATTTGATCCAAATTGGCCTAAGCAAGAAGGGCGTGCATGCGATCTTTATTTTACCCATAATGCTATGAAAATTGAAGACGAAAGCAAAACTTTGAATAGTTTTAAATTCTCAAAAGACGAAACAATATTGGTTGTTGTTATTAGTCATGCTAAGGAAGGTAATTGTTATAATAGTCTCGTAAGCAGCATGGGGAAAGGAGCGCTTATTGGATTAGGTGCATCTGCAGCGCACTGCGTGTGGAAAACGTGTTCTAGTAGCAATCTTGGCACATCTTTTGGTTCGCGGCTTCTTGAAAATGCTTTGCCAAAAGTGTATTGTGGGATTATTTTAACTGGCGCAGTTTTAGGTGTTGTAGCCTCAGGGTGTAGCAGAGGTTAAATAATTAGTTTAGAGGTAAAGCATGCAGAATAAAATTTTGATAGTTAAGATTGCAAGGGAGAGCAGAGAATTTCCGTATGATGATAACACTACAGTTTCTGATCTGAAGCAAGCAGTTAAAAAGTTTCCAGTGTATCCTGGGGATAATGCATGTAAACTTGGTTTTGAATTGTATTCAAGTGATGCAAAGGAGTCGCTTAATGATGATAATAGAACTATAAGTAGTTATAACCTTCCAAATAGTGCTAAAGTGACCTTTATTGTTCATGCTAAGGGTTGTTGTAATGGAAAAGAGCAGTATCATAAGTCTCTTCTTTATATATGTGCAGGACTTGTTACTGGACTCAGCATGTCTGCAGCACATTGTATATGGAAAGCGTGTTCTAGTAGTAATCTAGGTACATCTTTTGGTGAGCGCCTTCTTAAAAATGTTTCACCTAAAGTATGTATAGGCATCACTGCTGCTAGCACTATTTTAGGTGCTATAGCCTCACGTATGGATGACGATCATGTAAGGGTTAAAGTCTAGTTATCTAGTTGTTTGCTCAGAATGCCGGGTAATTCCCGTGATTATAGAACCTACTGCAAGTGAAGATATTATACTCGCACATGTTACATTAAGTGCAACGTTAGCAAGAGAGCTGTTTGCTGTGAACTTTACAAGGTATTGTGGAGCATAGCGAGATATACATATTGAAGCAAGTGCCCCAAACACCGCTCCACCCAGCATGGCTACACCCATGACATCCCCTGATCTTGATTTCTTTACAGTGTTCCATATTGAATGTTCCAAAAGGTAGTTGTAGAACACACGAACACGAGAATCAAATGCTGACGCTTCAATATTATTAAAACTTCTATTTGTACCTGCAAAACAAATTATCGGCCTATCCGTCTTAACTTCTTGACGCCATACTACATTATTAAATACCCATAAATCTTCTGAAGGTATTACTTTAATATCTTTATAATGATCTGCAAGAGAAGCTCTGCCAAACCAGGTATTTTTCATGAAATCGACAAGAAGGTCTTGGTTTTGGAATATTTGTTTTAAGAAGCTTTCTTCAAAACTATTAAAGTTGTATGCATCAGGATTATACTTTTTATGAAGAGGGTAAACGTGCTGGTTTTCGTTTTTTTTAGCTTGGACAAAAGTGCCTAGTAAAGTTCCAAATTCTAGGCTCACACCAAATAACACTTCTTGTAATACCTTTTCAAAAGTTAAATCTGGATCAATATTGCAGTACGTATTCTTCCGGCAATTTTCTATAACTTTTAGGCTAGATGGGTATTTTTCAAAAAATAGCAGTGCTGCTTTATATACATTATCCCATACTGTTTGCATAACTGGTGCATTTTCAATTGGCATTTTAGCACCGCCGTTATGTATTGCTTGAGTTAAAAACCCCCCGTCATCTGCCCAGAAATAATATGCAAGTATAGAGGCATATACGTTTTTGTCTGTTATATCTAAGTCATCCCTAAAGATTTTTTTATTACCTTCAACCTTATTCAAATAATCGCTGTGAAAAATCTCGTTCGTCAATAATCTACGCTTCATGTTTTGCTCGAATTTATGTAATTGTTAGAATTGTAACATAATGAATTACAAAGGAGAAGTGGAATTGCTATAACTATACTTTTGTGCCATCCTCGCGAAAGCGCACTAGTGTCTGGAATAAAAACTCGTCCATATATGACTTGAGTTGGATGATGCGCTTTTGAAGTCTACACCGCTTCTGCGCCGGATATGATCTCGATTAACTCTCTGGTTATATAGGCCTGACGAGTTCTGTTGTAAACCAATTGAAGCTTCTTAATCATCTCACCAGAATTTCGGGTGGCACTGTCCATAGCGGTCATACGGGCGGCTTGCTCTCCTGAAATGCTCTCGAGCAGCGCAGTGTAGATTTGCACCGTTATGTTCTTAGGTAATAGCTTTTCTAGGATTACCTCTTCGCTAGGTTCATATTCACAACCATGTTGCAACATCATACCTTCTTCATCGATCTCTAATGGTATTATAGCTTTCTCAGTTGGAATTTGAGAGATAGCGGATTTAAATTTGCTGAAGAACATAGTAAGACAATCAAAAGAACCAGCTTCAAATTCACTAATAAGATATTCACTAATTAAATGAGCTTTCTCATACTTAAGTCCACCTTTACCAACAAGGTTTTCGTATTTTTGAACGATTATATTTTTATGTTCAGTTTTAAGTATATCAAATCCTCTTTTGCCAACACATACAATCTTAACTTCTTTACCTTCAGCCTCAAGCTTATTAATGCTTGCTTTAACCAATTTACAAAGTGCATGGTTAAATGAGCCGCAAAGACCGCGATCTGAGGTGATAACAAGTAGCATATGCACTTTATCATGCCCGGTACCCTGTAAAAGACTAACGTGATTTGAGGCAGATTTGTCTATTCCAATTGCAAGCGCTTTAACCAAGTTGCCCAATTTTGCTGCATAATCAGCCGAATTCTCCGCTGCTTCACGCGCACGTTTGAGCTTTGAAGCTGCAACCATCTGCATGGCCTTAGTAATCTTCTGTGTAGATTTCACACTTTTGATTCTAAGCTTTATCGACTTAAGTGATGGCATCTATGCAAACACCTTAGTAAATTGTTTAAGAACTTCATGAAGCTTCTTATCTGTAGCTTCTGAGATAGCAGCTTCAGTTTTAATTGTCTCTAGAATATCTTTGTGTGAATCCTTTAAGTATTCTAGGAAGGAGTCTGCAAAACGTTTGATATCAGAGATTTTTTTATCGTCAAGATAGCCCTTAACACCAGCAAAAAGAACAGCTACCTGATCTTCTACTGAAAGTGGTGAGTATTGAGCTTGCTTGAGTAACTCAGTTAATCTTGCGCCCCTTGCAAGAAGCTGCTGTGTGGACGCATCTAAATCGGAACCAAATTGAGAAAACGCTTCCATCTCTCTATATTGAGCCAATTCCAATTTAATACTTCCAGCAACTTGCTTCATTGCTTTAATTTGCGCAGCAGAACCAACACGGCTAACTGAAAGCCCCACATTCACCGCAGGACGTACGCCTTTGAAGAATAATTCTGATTCTAAGAAGATTTGCCCATCGGTGATGGAAATCACGTTAGTGGGAATATAAGCAGATACGTCTCCAGCTTGCGTTTCAATAATAGGTAGTGCAGTTAACGACCCAGCACCCATCTCATCAGACATTTTAGCCGCACGCTCAAGCAGACGGGAGTGTAGATAGAATACATCACCAGGATAAGCTTCACGTCCAGGAGGGCGACGAAGCAGCAATGACATCTGGCGATAAGCTACAGCGTGCTTACTCAAGTCATCATAAATGATTAGGCTATGCATGCCGTTGTCTCTAAAAAACTCACCCATAGAGCAACCAGAATATGGAGCCAAAAACTGGAGTGGGGCCGGATCAGATGCAGTAGCAGATACGATTATAGTATAAGGTAACGCCCCGGTTTCTTCTAACTTTTTCACTATTTTGGCAACAGTAGAACGCTTTTGTCCAATAGCTACATAGATGCAATATAGAGTTTTTTCTTTATCACCATCCTCGAATGCTTGACGCTGATTCATTATAGTATCAAGCGCAATAGTGGTTTTACCGGTTTGCCTATCACCAATTAGCAACTCACGCTGGCCGCGGCCAATTGGAATTAGGCTATCGATTGCCTTAATACCAGTTTGGACAGGCTCATGTACGGATTTCCTTGCTATGATACCAGGAGCTTTTATCTCAATCCTTTTATGCTTTATATTCTTAAGTGGACCCTTGCCGTCAAGTGGAGTACCAAGTGGATCTACCACGCGACCCAGCATGCCCATACCTACAGGAACTTCCATGATCTTCTTTGTGCGGCTAACTGTATCACCTTCGCTAACATATTGCTCACCGCCGAAGATAACGATACCAACTGAATCTGTCTCAAGGTTTAGCACCATTCCTTTAACACCTGAGCTGAATTCCAGTAATTCACCCACTTCTGCGTTATCCAATCCATAAGCTACTGCCACGCCATCAGAAACTTTAACGACACGACCAACCTCTTTTAGCTCATCCTGCGGGGCTAAAGTTTGGATCTTAGATTTTAAAATACTTGTAATTTCAGTTGCCTTCATGTTTTCTCTTAAGATAATAATGTTGTTTTAATATTTGCTAACTTCGACTTAATTGATGCATCTAACATAAAAGAATCAATTTGCAGAATCATACCGCCCAAAAGTTCTTCATCAGAACTATCATCAAGCATAACCTTCTGTTTGCAAATCTCTTCTAATTGTGTAGTTAACTTCTTTTTCTCAGCCGCAGAAAGCGCAAAGCTAGTTGAAATGCGTACTAGCTTAATGCCATTAGCAGTAAGTAAAAGAGTATTAAATTTATTTATTATTTTAGAAAATAGGTAAATCCTTCTATTTTCCAGTAATAGCTTTACAAATGATTTAAGTATATGAGGAGCGCCACAAGCATCAAGAGTGGCATCCCAGATTTTAGCTTTAAGCTTAGTTGGGACCTGTTCGCTTAATGCTAGTTTTTTATAGCCATCCAGCGCACCTAAAGTATCAAATACTTTTTGCATACTTTTATACACCGCTTGGGCATCCTTGCCCTCGCTGGCCAAGGAGAATAAACTACTAGTGTACCTATCTACCAAAACAGTGTCTTTCATGCTTCTCGATATAACTTTATAACGCCGAAGAATTACCACACATTTTTCCTTCTTGCAAGGCAACTTTTTGTAAAACTAACTATAGCTACGCAATACCGGTATTATCCTTACTTTGATCACGATTATAAATAACCCCGATAGCAGCTCCTAATAAAGCGCAAATAACAATTATTTTTGGAGAAGCTTCCTTAAAGATAGTGCCAATACCGCTATTTGAATGCGCTTTCCAGGCATAATAGGCAAGTGGCAACACTCCTCCGCCTACAAATCCAATAAGAATAGGGAAGGGGTTGATAGGAGTGCCTACAGGTGGTTTAGGTTGAGCAGCTGCTTTTCTTTCAGCAACTGTTGCTACCTCCTTAGTTTTACCCCTAGCTATAAAATTAAGAGAATTTTCAAAGTTTCCTTCTATAGGGAAATTATATGAAGCTAAAATCCTAGAGTCCTCTAAAACCTCACCACTGGAAGAATGTACTAATTCGTACATATCTGCTTTTAGATCATGATAGCCACTAGTAATTAGCTGTTTCAAATCCCCAATAGTTATAGTGTCATCTATATTTTCATAACTGGTCCCCACCCTTATACTTATACCTTCTCCATATGCAATACGCAGTAATGGAATACACTTAGTAGCTGTAGGAGCAATTTTAGTAACTGCTGGGGGTTCAGCCTTCTTTTCCTTATCCTTACAAATTACAGTGCATCCTCCATAATGTGATGAATAAAGACTAAGCATAGTTGCGTTATCATCGCTTATAACCTTACCATGATGTATCAATTCTTGCCTTTCTACAGCTACACCTAGCTCTATATTAATTAATGCTTTTAAACCTTTCATAGTGCTATCTTTAGGCAATAAGTCAAATACATGCGGCTTTCCTTCATAGATAACCCTAATTTTAGGGGAGCGATTTTCACCAAGTTTCATCTAATCTTCTCAATTCATTTAATCATTTGAGCGATTATACCAAATTCAAAGCCAGCGTTCAACAGCAAAAAAATATGTGTAAGGGACTTCCATAATGTTATAAGGTTGTTGTATACTGCAAGTTGTAAGTGGAAATAGGAGAATTGGTGTTAGATTGTTTAGAGGAAATTAGAAGGCGGCTTGTGCCATCGACGGTAATATCAAGGAAGGTTGCGCTTAAGCAACGATCTTCTTTTGAGTATTCAGGGCTTTGCCCCTTTCACCCCGAGAAAACCCCATCCTTCACAGTAAGTGATGATAAGAAGTTCTTCCATTGCTTTGGTTGTGGGGAACATGGCGACGTTATAGGATTTATCTCCAAAATCGAAGGGATAAGCTATAGAGAGGCAACTAATAAGCTGGCTGATGAAGCAGGGGTAGTAATACCTAAGAAGACACCAAAGCAGGATAAGGAGACAAGCCTCTTACAAACATACCATAAAATTTATGAATTCACCTGCAATTACTATCAGCAGAAACTGTTTGAGCCGGTGGGTGCTGAAGCCTTGGAATATCTAAAGTCACGTGGTCTTGAGTTAGAAACTATAAAAAAATTCCGCCTTGGATATGCTCCACAAAATAATACGGAGTTAATCGGCAAGTTAGAAGCAGGTTTTAACAAGGATATTGTACTCAACTCAAGGATTGTCGCTAAATCTGATTCAAGTAACCAGCTTTACACTCTGTTTAAGGATAGAGTGATGTTTCCAATTCTTAGTGTAGATAAGCAAGTTATCGCCTTTGGCGGGCGTGCATTTGGTGATATAAAGCCAAAATATATTAATTCCACTGACAACCCATTATTTAAGAAAGGTGATGAGCTATATAACTTATGTTTTGTTCTTGAAGAGCGCAAGCGCACAAACCCGATAATAGTAGTTGAAGGTTATATGGATGCTATCGCGCTTTATCAAAACGGATTTAAAACAGCTGTGGCACCTCTTGGCACTGCTTTTAAAATGAGTCAGCTTGAGCTTATATGGAGGTACTGCCAAGATCCTATTTTGCTCTTTGATGGTGATAGGGCTGGCAAAATGGCAGCAAGGCGTT